>NZ_AKZQ01000019.1:0-304803 GCF_000278705.1 Flavobacterium sp. F52
AGATGTTTGGGCAGTTTTTTTTACTAAAATTTAAAGTGCATTTTAATTGATTTTCTTGCATTTGAAAATAAAATTTTAAAAATCATTAAAAAATGAATACTAATCTCACTTTGTGCCCCAATTTTATTTTTTAAACACCTTACTATGATTATTATAAAAAAAAATACTAGAGTTTAAATGCTTTAGATCTTAGAACATTAGTTTTTTGTTGCTAAACAGTACTGTTAAATATTGTTTCATTTTATAATTTGCAACATGAAACTGTTGTTGCAACAGTTTTTTTATCTGCTTGTTTACTTTTGTAGGAAATAACATGGTTATATAAAAAATAAAATAATTGCTTACTTTTCAATATATTTCGGTCATTCATTTCAGAAATGTTTAACTTAAAATTTTTTCTTCAGCTGATCTCATGTAGCTTAGCCCTTCAATGTTGTTTATTTTCAAACCTGTTTTTTTTTTTAAAATATTTTAATAATTATTTTAAGTGGCTTATGATAGTGCCTGTTTTGTGAAGTGCTTCTTTCTGAACCAAAATGCTAGGTTAACTAATGCTATAAGAGCAGGGACTTCTACCAAAGGGCCTATAACGCCTGCAAAAGCTTGGCCGCTGTTTATACCAAATACGCCGATTGCCACAGCAATGGCTAATTCAAAATTATTGCCGGTTGCCGTAAAAGCTATAGAGGTCGTCTTTGAATAGTCAGCTCCAAAATATTTACCGATGAAAAAGCTGATGATAAACATTAAAGTAAAGTAAACCACAAGCGGAATGGCAATACGTACAACATCCATCGGAATCTGAACAATCAGTTCTCCTTTAAGACTGAACATTACAATTATTGTAAAGAGCAGTGAAATAAGTGTAATCGGCGATATAAAAGGCACGTATTTAGTGTTAAACCATTCAGAACCTTTCAAAGCTATCAAAGTATAACGGCTTATGATTCCCAGAGCAAATGGAATACCCAAATAAATGCCCACACTCTCGGCAATCTGAGCAATGCTGATATTCACCTCAAAACCATCATATCCAAAATAGGGAGGGAGAATGGTGATAAAAATGTAAGCATATACACTGTAGAGCAACACCTGAAAAATACTGTTAAGAGCAATAAGTCCTGCTGCATATTCACGGTTTCCGTCTGCCAGATCGTTCCATACCACAACCATTGCAATACAGCGTGCCAGACCGATAAGAATTACCCCGATCATATATTCGGGATATCCATTTAAAAAGAGCAGGGCTAATAAAAACATTAATACAGGTCCTACAATCCAGTTTAAGAATAAAGAGGCACATAAGATTTTTGTGTTTTTGAAAACCTGTCCCATCTGCTCGTATTTAACTTTAGCCAAAGGCGGATACATCATCAGGATAAGCCCTATTGCCAATGGAATGTTTGTTGTGCCGCTGGAAAAAGAATTAATGAAGTCTCCGCTTGAAGGAATAAAGTATCCTATTGCCACGCCTATTGCCATAGCAAGGAAAATCCAAATGGTTAAGAAGCGGTCTAGGACGCCTAGTTTTTTACGTTCGACGGCTGGAGCACATTTATTTGCTGACATTTTATTTTTTTATTTGTGAGAATACGTAAAACATTTCAGTTCCAATCTGAAGGCTGCGCTTCAGATAAGTTTCTTTCTGCTGAGGCGTACCGTCAGAAATTTTTGGATCTTCAAAGGTAATCGGGATTCTTTTCTCAGCGCCTGCTATAAACGGGCATCCGCCATCAGCCTGCGAACAGGTCATTATTGCGGCAAATCCACTTTCAGGATTGAAATCATCATCATAAGTTTTAGAAAAACCGATAACAGGAAGTTCATTAGCTGAATATTTTATTGAATAGATAGGGTTTGTTTCCTCTGAAAGAGTTTTTATCTTAAATCCTAAATCACCTAAAGTTTGGGCCACCATCGGGAATAGGGCAGTAGCTTCGGTTCCTCCTGAATAGCATGAGACATTTTTTATATCGTAATAGGTAGCGGCAGTCTGCGCCCATACCTGAGACAGATGACTTCTTCTTGAATTGTGCGTGCAGATTAGGTTTAGTCTGATTCCCAGATTACTGTCTGCTTTAGTCTGAATAAAGTCAATTAGTGGCTGCAGGATCGCTTTGCGTTCTTCGGAGATCTGTTTAAAATCAAATGATTTAACCGTATTCTCAATTTCTGGATATAACATAGTTTTTTGGCTGTAATGTTTTATCAATTATCAATTATCAATTATCAATTATCAATTATTAATTAAGATATTAACAACATCCTCCGCCTGGAGTACATGAAGAACCGTTGTCAATATTTAACTGTGATAATTTCACTTTAGGTTTATCTGACGGAATACCGCACTGTTCCTGAGCTAGACAGGCTGTCTTTTTATTGACTAAAGTGAAGTTTCGGCCGTTAAAATCCAAATCATATTTGCCAATAGTAGTATTCTGGTATTCAACTTCAATTTCATGATCTTCAATTCCTAGTACTTTTTCTGAAAGCTCAATGATGTGGATCAGCTTCTGCGGTTTAAGCCTGTGTTCGTAATCGTTAGCATCCCAAAGCTGAAAGTTCACAACAGTTTCCTTTCTCACTGTTCCACCACAGTCGATGAAGTTTTTGGTAACCAATCCTACTTCAGTTACGTGAAAATATTCTGGTACAAATGTGCCGTCAGGCAGTTCAAAATTTACTGCTTCCACAGTTTTAAGTACTTCTTTAATTTCTGAAAGTTTCATAATTTTTTATATTTAGTTAAACTATATTTTTTTATTAAATAATAACAGGACTTCTTCTTTCAAGAAGAACAGTATCTCTCCATATACCATTTTGTTTTCCTATTTTCTCCCTTGTTCCAAGTATCTTGAAGCCTGCTTTTTCATGGATACTAAGACTTGCTGCATTTTCAGGAAATATTCCTGCCTGGAGGGTCCAGATTCCTTCTGCTTCACTCTGTCGTACAAGTTCATTTAAAAGGTTAAGCCCGATTCCTTTTCCTGAATGTGCAGGATCAACATATACACTTACTTCTGCAACACCTGCATAAACGCAGCGAGAAGAAACAGGGGTAAGGGCAGCCCATCCGACTACTTTACTATCTTCCTGCATTGCAATTCTACAGGATACGAGATGTGACTGGTCCCAGTCTTCCCATGATGGAGCACTAGTTTGAAACGTGGCATTACCAGTGTCAATTCCTTTTTGGTAGATTAATTTAACCTGATCCCAGTCTTCGGCTAAAAGTTTTCTTATTTCCATATCTTTTAAATTAACAGCATTCGTTTTTCTTTTTAGCAAGGTGATCTGAAATATGCTCAAAGAAACCTTTTATCTTTTCAAGTCCAGGTTCATTGATACAGTAGCAGATAGAATTTCCTTCAATGCTTCCTTTGATCAAGTCTGCATTTTTCAATTCTTTCAAATGCTGTGAAACTGTGGGTTGTGAAAGAGGAAGTTCGTTTACGATATCCCCGCAGATGCATGCATCCACTTTTAATAAATATTCCATAATAGCAATACGCGCAGGATGGCCTAACGCTTTGGCTAAAACAGCCAGCTCGTTCTGGCTTTCTGTAAAATAATCTGTTTTTGTTGCTCCCATTGTATTATATTTATATTGCAATATTACGATATAAAATTTAATAGTCAAAGATTTTTATATTTTTTAACTTGCTTGATATTTAATGGTCAATTTTTTTGAAGTTCTTAAAATATCTTTAATGTATTATTAGGATCCCTTGTGGTTAATGGGTGTTACAGCGGTTTGAATCCTCACTAGTCACCGAATGTGACATTAAAACCGCTTATTTTCTGTCCGTAAAGACTTGGGTATATTACGAAATGCGCATAAAAAAACGCTAAAACATAAGTTTTAGCGTTTTTTAAGGGTTACCCCGATGCGACAAATTTCAGCATTTTTTTTGCATGATTTGAAGAAATTGGCTTATTATATGTAGTCATCTGTCTTCCAGTGGCTTTATGAATTTGGTTTGGATGTCCTGTTAGGGATTAATGTAAATTGTATATAACTTTTAATAAGAGTTGCAGATCAAATTCAAATCAGTCAGTCCGGATCAGCGTTTATTTTCTATTTTCAAAAGATACTCGTGTACAACTATTATGTCATAATATTTTGACTATAATTTATCTTTAAGACTGCCTTATCTTTTTTGTGGTAAAATTGCGGCAATGCAAGTATTCTTAAAAATTGAGTTATAGTTTAGGATTCTTGAATGGATCGGGTGTCCCAGGTTTAATGAGAGGATATTGAGCAGTGCTCTTTTCAAATTCTCCTACAATTTTCATCATTGGTCCGACTACCCAAGCATTTGGAGTTAAACTTACAGGGTACTCTTCTTTGGGATCAGTATACAGATCAAATATTTGCGGTACTCCGAGTTTGACTGCTGCGCTCCACCAATCCCTTTCAGGCTGGTAAAAAGCCATTTTATAATTTTTCCACTTAACGGCTTCTAACCGATCCGCAACAAAGACCGGGAATCCATCACGATTTGATGCTGTTTTGCCAAGGAAAAAATCAGATTGGTCCACGCCATCAATTGGGCGGTCGACAGGTTTAGCAGCACCCGCAATTTTTGCAAATGTTACAAATGTGTCCACTTCGTGTACAATCTCATTGCTTACGCGGCCTGCTGGAATCTTTCCAGGCCATCGGATGATGAAAGGTGTCCGCAGCGAACCTTCCATATGGGTAAAATAATAGCCGCTCCAAGGACCGGAAGATCCTTGTGAAGGAGCTGTAGGATCAGGACCGTTATCACTTGTAAATACAAAAATGGTGTTGTCACGAATTCCAAGCCTTTCAACGGCATCAATTATTTCACCTACATGACTGTCCATTTCAGCAAGTACGTCTGGAAAGTCACCGTTTCCCGTCTTACCGCTAAACTGTGGATTCGGCAGAGCTGGAAAATGAACCAGGGTAAAAGGTATGTAAGCGTAGAATGGTTTCCCTGCCTGTACGCTTCGCTGCATAAAATCGATAGTATGATGGGTAATTTCAGCATCAATTGTTCGACGTTTATCCAGATCATAGACCGCAATATCTCGGCTCTTTTCGCCTTTGCGTCCCTCCATAACCTGCATGAAAGGCATACCTAATGCTTTTGCTCCGGGCTGGGAGGGAAACATCGATTCATCTGTTGTCCGTGGAATTCCGTACCACTCATCAAAACCCTGATTGTTTGGAAGCCGGGATTGATCACTTCCTAGATGCCATTTGCCAAAATGTCCTGTTGCATAGCCTGCACTAGAAAGCAACTCTGCAAGAGTTACTTCCCATTGTGTAAGGCCATCAGGCAAACCTGGCAGCGGAACAGAATGAGTGCCTGATCGAATGGCGAAGCGTCCGGTTAAGATAGCCGAACGGCTGGGGGTACATTGCGCTTCAACATTGAAATTTGTTAAACGAGTGCCTTCTGCAGCCAGCTTATCTATCCGCGGTGTAGCAGCTCCTTGTATTTCGCCGCCTCCGTAACACCCTAATTCGCCATAACCAAGATTATCCATCAGGATAAAAACAATGTTTGGTTTTGCTGAAAATGCGGATGGTTTTTGCTGTGCTGTGAGATTTATTCCTCCACAAAAAGATACTATCAGAGAAATAATGATTGTTTTTGATTTGCTTGTTAACATATAAAGAGCTTTTGTTAATGTCAAAAATAAATTTTGGGCTTATTGCTTACCAGGACTTTTTGGTGCAAAGAATTTTACGCATGGTGCCAATGTGATAAAGAAAGAATTTCCCTGTGTACGATTAATTGCTCCGAGTTCAGACAGCCAGCGAATGCCTATGCTTGATTTTATAGAAGGAATAAAGATGTTAGCCTCAGCACCCAGCGCATAAATTTTATCCTTGTTTTTAAGTTCAAAAGTGCTGCTATTGATCTGTGGAATAGTCATTTCGTCTTGTCCTGTTTTAAACTGCATATAGTAGACCATCCCGGCATTAATGATCATCGGAAGCGGGTTATCCTTTACGGTTTTTTCCCAGGTTTTTCCCAGACCGCCTTCAATGGCAAGGAGGCTTCCAGGTTTTATTTCGTTGTTTCCAGTATCTTTTTTTTACTGTTTAAGGCATAGGAAAGCAAAGCTGAAATATTCCATTCTTTTTTGGTGTCAAAATAATATGTACTCCCAGCAGAGAATTCATTGGTTAAAATACCCATTCCAGAATTGTCATTTCCTCCCAATTCATATTTTCCTGTGGGAAGATATAAGGCATAGCCAACGGTAAAATCTGCCTTTTTGGTGTGCCAGCCTAATTGCATAGGTTGTACATATATATCGGTAAAAGCAAGTGATGATTTAGTAGAAATAATATCACCTTCAATTCTGCTAGAGGCAAAAGCTACTAAAACAGAACCTCCATAGTTGCCGCCGAGTATTTTCAAGTTAGTTACAAAATTTCCTCCAAAACCCACTAGAAACATATTAATATCTGGAATACTAAGTTTGTCCCCATCAGCGTTGAAAAGCTTGGAAGTCTGATAATCATATAAGGCTAAAGCAGGCATGAAAGAGGGATAGTATTATATAGTGGAATGGGTAATTGGTTGCAAATTATAATTTGCAACATGTTTTAAATAATAATGAGATATCACTGCATTATTCAATCTGTGTAATCATACGCAGGTGCGGACTGCCTTTATATGTTTTTCAGTGTTTTTGTATTGATGTTCTTTTGGGATTACTATGCGATTGATTTGATTTACTAGATCTTTTCATATTGTGTGACTATATAAAATAAAGATACCATTCAAATTTTATCGCATAAAAAGGAATCAGCTCCATGCTGCAAACTAAAAGCTAATTTATCAATATGAATTTATCTATAGGTTTCAACATTTCCTTCTCAATTAATATAACTAAAATCAAGAGTGGTAAAATGATAACTGCTGTGTAAAAATTGGTTGCATTTTATAATTTGCAACATAATAATTCAATTTTAAAATCTTTTTTATTGGTGTAGATTATAATTTTATAAGACTTTTTTTATTAGTAATCACTCAAATCAAAATTATGAAAGCAGGATTAAAACTAATTATAGCACTTTGTATATTTTCTCATCTAGTATCAGCACAGAATCCGCCAAAAAACTTTAAAGGCGAAATCAAGCTGGACATTCGTGATTCAAAAGGCGACTGGCCCGTATTTCTGGAGACAAAGGCACCAAAAGACGCACCTAATGTTCTAATAATATTGTATGACGATACTGGTTTTGCTGCATGGTCGCCTTATGGAGGACGTATTAATATGCCGACAATGGATGAGTTGGCCAAAAACGGTATCACTTATACCCAGTGGCACACTACATCGGTATGTTCACCGACCCGCTCCACGCTGCTCACAGGGAGAAATCATCATCAGAACGGATTTGGCTCTATTTCAGAATCAGCTGTGGGATTCCCTGGATACAGCGGACATATTCCAAAAGAAAATGCTACTCTGGCCACAGTTCTCCGTCAGGCAGGATGGTCTACATTCTGGATAGGAAAAAACCATAACGTACCTGTAGACGCACTTGATATGGCATCTTCAAAAGAGCGCTGGCCGCTTGGACTTGGATTTGACCGTTTCTATGGCTTTATTGGCGGAGAAACTAATCAATGGTATCCCAGCCTTATTGAGGATAACCACTTTATAGAACAGCCCCAGCAGCCTGAGAACGGCTATCACTTAAGTAAAGATCTTGCAGATAAAGCGATAGCTTATATACAGGATTCCAAACAGTCTAAACCTGACAAACCGTGGTTTATGTGGTACAATCCAGGAGCCAACCATGCCCCGCATCATGCCCCTGCAGACTATATTGCCAAATACAAAGGCAAATTTGATGATGGCTACGAAGCGTATCGTGACTGGGTACTTAAACGAATGACTGACAGGGGAATTGTGCCAAAAGGAACTAAACTGACTCCTTTGAATCCTATGCCGCCGGAAACATTCTCTAAGGATGATGCTGTCCGGCCTTGGAATACTCTTTCACCGGAAGAGAAAAAATTGTTCAGCCGAATGGCAGAAGTATATGCCGCTTTCTCGGAATATACAGATGCAGAAGTTGGACGCGTTATCAAATACTTAAAAGATTCAGGTCAATTTGATAATACACTGATCATGTACTGCGCAGACAATGGAGCTTCTGGTGAGGGATCGCCAAATGGATCTGTAAACGAAAATAATTTCTTTAATGCGTATCCAGACGATTTAAATGTAAATTTAAAAATGATCGATAAGTTAGGTTCACAGGATACGTACAATCATTATCCTACTGGATGGGCTGTTGCCTTTTCAACACCCTTTAAAATGTTTAAAAGATATTCAGGCTACAGCGGAGGTACAGCAGATCCTCTGGTAATCTGCTGGCCAAAAGGCATTAAAGCAAAAGGAGAAATCAGGGATCAGTACCATCACTGCACCGACATAGTCCCTACAATTTTGGAAGTATGCGGAGTGGCTATGCCCGACGTAGTAGACGGGGTTAGACAGACACCGCTTGCAGGGGTATCGATGAAGTATAGTTTTGATAATGTAAAAGCACCTACTGCAAAAAAAGTGCAATATTATGAAATGATTGGAACACGAGGCATCTGGAATAACGGATGGAAAGCTGTTGCGCTCCATGGTCCGGCACCTGTTGATATAGGAAACTTTGATAAAGATAAATGGCAGCTTTACAATACGGATATCGACCGATCGGAGTCCGATGACGTTTCAGGGAAATATCCTGAAAAGGTGAAAGAGCTTCAAAAAGTCTGGCTTGAAGAAGCAAAAAAGAATAATGTATTACCCCTAAATGATTTATCTATCCCTGCCTTTCACGGACTTCAGTATCATAAGGAAAATCCTGCTGACGGCAGATTTATTTACTATCCAGGGACAACAGAAGTGCCAGAAGCTTCTGCAGCCCCGACTCTTGGCCGTTCGTTTAAGATTCTGGCAGAAGTAAATTTAAATAAAAATACAAAAGGAGTAATCGTTTCTCAGGGCTCCCGTTTTGGCGGCTACAGCTTATTTGCAAAAGACGGCAGACTGGTATACGTTTACAATTTCTTAGGAAATGAGCCGGAACAGGTATTGACTTCACCGCTGCCTTCCAGCGGTCTGCATACTGTAGGGGTAGAATTTGTGAAGGAGAAAATGACCGAGAAGAATGAAACACTGGGAACCATGAAGCTTTACATTGATGGAAAAATGGTACAGCAGCAGCCATTTCGCACGCAGTCCGGACGTTATTCCTTATCTGGAGAGGGATTGTGTGTTGGCAGAGACAGCGGTGACCCAGTAAGTAGGCAGTATACATCTAAATTTGATTTTGCAGGAGGCAGCATCATAAAGGTGATTTATGATGTGGGGAATGACAGCTACCAGAATCTAGAAAATGAATTTAAAGTAAAAATGGCTAAAGAATGAAAATATAAGTCAAAAAAATAACACACATTTGTCACAAAAATTAGCAAGACCAAATAACTTCAACCTATTTTTTAGTAAAAGGGAAGGCTAATTATATAACTTCTGTATCAGCTGCTGAAATAAATTTTTAAAAGATTTGCTGTTAATAATAATAGCAATAGCATAAAAAAAATGGAGCCAATTGTCTTCAATTGGCGCTATTTGGCTTTGTGACCCCGACGGGATAAATTTCAACATTTTTTTTGGATGATTTGAAGAAATTGGTTTATTATATGTAGTTATCTGTCCTCAAGTGGCTTTGGTAAGTTGGTTTAGATGTCCTGTTGGGGATTTGTGGAAAATGTAGCATCAAAAAAATAAAATATTATCCTAATTTTATTAAAACCGCCTTAGCTTTTTTATGGCAAAATCAGAAGCAACTCTAATATTTGCATGCCACTATTTTGCCAGAAAAATTAGAATGACCAAATATTTTGTTTCATTTTATAAGATGAAACATATTTTTTTTCAATTTGCAAGGGTAAGTTAACTTTTATAAATAATTTTAACTAATGATTTTGATATTTAACTATTTAAAATATTTTTATGAAAAAATCATTTCTATACCTCTCTATGTTTTTGCTATTACTGTCTTGTAAAAAAGAACAAAAAGTAATTGATAATAATAATGTATCTAAAGTCGAAGCATTATCAGATAATGATATTTCAGATGCCTATTTATATCTGCTTGGGAGAGCATTTGTACTTAGACAACAGCGTCTTGATTTTGAAAAAGAAGGTTTTCAATGGAATAAAATTCAGTATCGCGCACCGGGTGGAGTTAACTGGGCGAATCCAAATTTGGACGTAGTCTACATGGAAGCCTGGATAGCGGTTGATGAGAATAATTATGTGATATTGGAAATTCCTAAAATTGAGGGACGTTATTACACCTGGCATATGCTAAATGGATGGGGAGAAACCATACTTAATATTAACGAGAGAACCTTTCCTCAAAAACCTTACGGTAAATATGCTTTATGCTTGAAAGGCAGTAATCAAAAAATACCGGGTGATGCACTTCGAGTTGATCTTCCCGTGAAAACATCGCGGGTTTTGGCGCGTTTGGAACTAGGTAAAAATATTCAGGAGGCGGTAATTCTTGAAAAGCAGTTTAAACTAATTGAAAGTGGCAAACCACAGATAAGGCCATTTTATAAGTTAGCTCACTTTACAAATGATAAATTGCCGGGAGCAGAACTATTTGATGACGCCAGTGGAATTTTAAACAGCGAGCCAGATATTAATAAAGGAATGGAAAGTGTACGAGCTAAAGTTAATGAGGTAGAAAAATTGGTAAAATCAGGAAGTGAAGCTAGAACCAGAGTGGATCAAATAATTAAACAGAAGTCATTAAAGGAGCTTGCTGAATTAATTAAAACGCCCGGAGAAAAACAAAATGGATGGTCGCATCCTGTTGGAATAGGAAATTATGGATCAAACTTTAAAACCCGAACCGTGGTTAATCTGGGAGGAATCTGGGCTAATAATTTACAAGAAGCCATTTACTTTATCAGAACGGGAAATGATGGAAGTGCAGTCTACACTCAGACTTTTGCTAAAAATGAGCTGCCTCAGTCCAAAGTAAAATATTTCTGGTCTGTGATCTGTGTTGACGGAAAAGAGTTTAAGGTGATTCCAAATCCTCTGAAAAGATATCTTTTAAATAATCAATCACCATTAAAATTCAATAATGATGGTTCACTGACTATTATTTATAGTCCTAAAAAACCTCAAAATTTGCCGGAATCCAACTGGATACCGACGCCTGAGGGTAAAAAATACAACCTAACTTTTAGATATTATGGACCATCGCAGGATATAATCGATGGCAGTTATTCTCCGCCGGATTTACTAAAGCAACAAACGTCAAAAATTAATTAACTATAATTATATGATCTCGGGGCTAAGTTAATAAGAGTAGAAAAGATTTGCTTTTACTAATAATAGCAATAGTATAAAAAAAATGGCGCCAATTGTCTTCATTTGGCGCCATTTGGCTTTGTGACCTCGACAGGAAACAAACATACGCGGTAATGTATTGTATATCAATTGTCATAGTTTTGTAGTGGGAAGTTTGTGGGAACTGGTTAATTAATTTGAAATTTTATTAGGTTTGCTCTCAATAAATCTTCATAAGCTTGGCTAGGATTACCAAAATAATCTTTTTGTAATCGAGGTTTAATTAAGAAGAATTTATCAATATAATGAATAACATTTGTACTTGATGAGTATGATCCTTTAAGTCTAAAGGCATAATGATCATAATAGGGATCATCTTTTGGCACAATTAACCAATTTTTCAACCCCTTTTCTTTTCCAATATTTTCACCCTTGTATAAAGGTCTAAAATTTCGAATAAGTGTTCTTATTTCTAAATTTGGAGTAAAAGCAAAAACATCAAATTTAACGTCTATATTTAAACTTTTTGCATCTTCTGAAAAAATTTCATACTCAATTTTATATGTTTTGCCACCAAAAGTTGTACTGTCAATTATTTTTAAAGCTTTTAAAGTTAATAATGGAGTTTCTCCATAATTATTTGTCACTCTAACAGAGTCTCTTAATTTTAAAACTTGATTTTTAATTGTGTCATACTGCAGACCTTGTTTTTTGAAAGCTAATGAAAGTCCATCAAAAATTTGATCTGTTGCATCTTTTACACCTGCTTTAATTTCTTTTGTTCTTGATGCTTCTTTTTGGTCTAGCTTTTTATCATTTTCTTTTGAAATATTTCGATTGTTTATGTCTTGCAAAAAAAGTGCTAACGCGACGAGAAAACCGAAGCCAATTGCTTGCTTGCCTCTAGGAGTATATCTTTTCCACTTGTACCATTTATATCTATGATCTGTTAAGCTTCCTTTTGCTGTAATCATTGTTAAAACAAATGTAAAAATGGCAATAATGGCAACATAGTAATAATTTTCAGTAATGGGTAGTTTTTCTAGCATAGTACGAGTATATTATTGTGAAAGAAGCTAATGTCTTTCTAATCGTTCAATTAGTTTGTTTTAAATTAATCATTGTTTTTTAATAAATGAATGTGTTTTTTTTAAAATACTGGGAAGTTTTTGGGAAGTAACGATTCTATATTTGCGCAATATAAAATCTTTATTTTAAGTTAATATGTTGTAAATCAAGTGTTTGCGAGTATTGCTTGTAACTATGTTTGAATCCTAGTATAAACAAGTAAATCCCTATGTATCAAATACATAGGGATTTCAAGTGACCTCTACGGGACAAATTACAATAAATTTTTTGGAAGATTTGAAGAGATTGGCTTACTACATGTAAAGCCTGTCTTTCATTGGCTTTATAATTTTGGTTTAGATGTACCGTTGAGGATTGATGCAAAAATTGTAAAAACTCAATTGATTTATCGCATTAAACTGATATATAAATTTACAAAATTTATGGAGGATTTTAAAAGAATGTTCTAAGTTAAGGCAGGATTGTCTTTCTTTGGCTCTATGAATTACTTTATGCGATTTAGGATTTGTGTCGCAAAAGTCGTCCCTTTCGCTTATTAAAAATCTATCTTAAGGTTAAAGTAAAAAGGTGAAGATAGTGTTTACCTTTTTACTTACAAATGTTCTTTTTTTTTGGAATTGAATTAAATACTTCATCCTTTTTAATTTTTTCCCATTCATCTTTTAACATGCTGTAAGAAACGGTATTTCGTCTAAATCCGTCAGACATTAGCGTATGGTTCCTTAATATTCCTTCAAATTTTCCTCCTATTTTTTCAATCGCTGTTCGAGATGCTATGTTCCTTTCGTCAGTTTTGAATTCAATTCTTTCAGCTCCAAGGATCTCAAAAGCATATTCTAACAGCAGGAATTTACAATTTCTGTTTAAACCTGTCTTTTGAAATTCTTTGGCATACCATGTGCCTCCAATCTCCAGTCTGTCATCTGCATTGGAAATATTAAGATAACTTGTACAGCCTGCATATTTATTTCTAATTTTATCAAATACGCAAAACGTATAACGATTTTTAGATAATCTATTTTCTAACGCTTTTCCAATATATTTTTCTAATAACTCTTTATTATAAATAGGAGAGGGAGAATATTGCAGTAAATCTGTATCAGCTGTAGCAGCAGCAAAAAGATTTATTAGATCATTTTCCATTAATGGTCTTAGTAGCGCAAAGTCGTTCTCAAGCTGTATATCGTTTTCAAATAAAAAATTCACGGTTTTTGGAATTACAGTTTTGCAAAAATATACAGTAAAAGTATGAATATATAGTGAGATTTTTTAATTTTTCAGATAACCATAATATGAAATAAAAGCTAAAAATACGAATCTTAGCTACTTAGCTTTTGTGTCAAATTATAAGTTAATTAGTTTAATATTTTGGGCTTTATTTTTTTGTTTTAACATTCTTGTTGAAAAATTGTTATCGTTTTTTTATAAACTCCTCTGAGGATAAAATATCAAAAAAAAACTAGGCAATAGTCTTTTTTTTAATCAGAAATAAATCAACTTTTAATCTATGTTGCGCAACAATATTTAATATCAAAAAATTACGATAAACCAAAAGAGAAAAAAATCCTATATCCTTAATGGGATTTCGAACCACCGTTCAGCTTCGATTAAATCTCTGATAGCGCCACTTTAAGACTGTTTATTTCAAACAGACTAAGAATTTCTTGTGAAAAAATCGAACCGCAAATATTAGGCTGTGAAGGCTTGAAAAATCTATATGTTTGGGCATAAAAAAAGAGACAACTATTGTCTAGTTGTCTCCTTAAGTGACCTTACTGAACAATTTACAAACCATTTTATGAACGATTTAAAGAAATTGGCTTATTTTCAAGTGAATTTGTAAGATAATTTTTTGATTTTTTGTTTTGAAGCGGTTTGCATGTATCGTTAGGGTATGTATTGAAAAACGTTAAATAACTTTATGCTTTTATCTTTTAGCTGTAATAATTATTTGTTGGGTAGATACTTGCATATCCAGATAAAATATAGTGATTAAAAATAAAATATTTATTTAAGAAAATGAATATCAAAATTTGTTGATGATATAATTCAACCTTTCAGATAAAACAAACTTTAGATTTTTTAATTGTGTAAGATTTAATACAGGATATTATTTTATTTAATTTTTATAATGCTTTAAATTGATCGCGTTAAAAGAATATGAAATCATTAAGTAGCTCCAAATAGCAAGTTTATTTTCATCTTGTATTTTTGGCAGATATTGCATTGCGTTTGTTGATTTATAAAAAGAAAAGGCATAATTAATTTCCAGTTCTTTGACAGGTAAGTACTTCAAAGAAAAATCATTTTCATATCCAAGAAACTTTGTCATTTTTTGACCCAAATTATTTAAAAGCGGGTATCGAGTATAAAAAAGGTGAAAATCAGAACGAAGAGATAGTTTACTATTTAAGGGAATTACGGTAAATAGATAAGGATTTACTAAACCTTTTCCGTTAACGTCGGAGGGAAAACGGGTAAAGACATTCATATTTCCATTGAACTTCCATGTCACGCCATATAAGACATCAAAATCTCCCGAACTATTATCTGATAGATTAGGACTGCTGCCACTAATTATTTCTGCACCTAAACGCCAAGTAGATTTCAATAGAGATAATTTAACTTCAGGTTGAAAATAGTAAGTAAATAATTTTTGACCTTTTGAATTACGTCCAAACTGCCAATATGAATTTAAAGTATAATACTATTGTTTCGTTTTAAATTCTATTCTTCCGCCTGCTGTTGCACGAGTATACAATTTCCCTGAACTTGAGTTTTCTAAAAAATCAACAGCATTCAATGAATTAAATGAAAATCCATGATTGTTATTGTAATTGAGACTATTTATCAACAGGTATTTATACCTATTTGATGCAACAGGAGAGTAGGCTGACTCAAATTCAGTGCTGTAGTTTCTGGTAAACAAAAAGAAAAAATCATTAGAGAAATATTTTGAGTATTTCATTATCCGTATTCCTTCATGGGCTCTCCCTTGCTGTGCCCAAGGAGCATCAGAAAATAATCTGCCATTATCTAATAAAACACTTTGCCTTCCCAATCGTACATTTAGAGATTTAATCTTAGTCTCAAAATACAATTGATAAAAATTAATGCTTCCAACTTTGGAAGCTTTGCTGTTTTCATCCCAAAGATGAATTTCCTGTAAATCGGATTTAATAAGCCATTTTTCTCTAGCATACTGCATAGAAATTCTGTTTCTCTGGGTAATAATAAAATAAGGATCAATTGAATCGTTGGGAGGAAGAAAATAATTTGAAGTATATTCGACTCTTGGTCTGATTTCAATATTCATTAGAAACTGTTGGGATAAGCTATTTTTTTGCTGTGCGTATAATTGAAATACACATAAATTAATAAAAAGTAATAAGATTTTTTTACTCGCAAGTATTTTGACTATCATACTTCTAATATCCTATAGAATTAGTGTATAAAAGTAATAATAGTATTCATATTTACAATATTATAATTACGTTTGATAATCCGCATTTATAATTTGTTCTGTTAAATCAGTAATGCGATTAGAGCCGGCACTTCTACCAAAGAATCTATGACAAATGCAAAAGCCTGAACGATGATTATTACCAATACTCCATGCATGCAGCAATGTTAAGCTGGAAAATACTGCCCGTCGCTGTTAAAGAAGATCAAAATCTGTCTCACAATTTGTGTGAAACAGATTTTTTTTGGTTTCTCTATTGGTGCAGCGATAAAAAAAATAATTTTGAAGAACATTCTATACTTTTAAATTACCAAATATCATAACTGTAATATTTTTAATGCTCCTCTAGCGACTATGAAAAACACACAAACACCAATAATAAGATCGGGTACCATTGAATTAGTAAAGTATACTAATATACCAGCAATTATGACTCCCATATTAATTACAATATCATTCGAAGTAAAAATCATACTAGCTTCCATATGTGCCTCTTTACTTTTAGATTTTTGAAGCAGGTAAAGGCATAACGAATTACCTACAAGTGCAAATAATGAAACTATTATCATAGTTCCGTATGCAGGAATATGGTCTGAGTCTACAAATCTTCTTAAAACTTCAATAAGTCCCAAAACTGCAAGACCAATCTGAAAATAACCACTTATTTTTGCTACACTTCCTTTTCTTGAAGCTGTGCTCCCGACAGCAAACAGAGCTAAACCATATACAATGCTATCGGCGAACATATCCAAACTGTCGGCAACCAATCCCATCGAATTGGATATAAAACCTGTAATTATCTCTATTAGAAAGAATGAAAAGTTTACAATGAGAACCTGCCATAATAACTTACTTTGCTGTGAGTCACTGTTTGTCTCTACATGTTCTGATGTATGTTCTGATGCCAGCAGAGTGCTGTCCAGATTAAGAGTATCAATTGCATTTGTTATAAGAGTGTCGTCGTCCGTATGATAGATCTTTAATCTTCTGTTTGCAATGTCAAAATCAAGCTGTTTGATTTGTTCTAAACCAGCGAGCTTCATTCGTATTAATTGTTCCTCACTGGGACAATCCATTTTTCTTATATTATATATACTTTTTTTCATAAGACTATATTTTAATCTTAATACCTGCATTTACAACAAATCCGTCTAACGGTGCATAAATATCTTTGAAAACAGGATTTGAAATTGGTCCTGTGTAGATACTTCCAAATTTTGTCTGTCTGGTATCAGTAAAATTTTCAAAATTGGCAAAAATTGAAAAATTTTCCCAAAGCTTTTCTACCATGAAGCCGAAAATCCAATATTCCCTTCCAGTTGTACCATCACTTAACTTTTGAGGACTGTAATAATAAGCTTCTAAACCAGCTTTCCATTTATCTTCGACTTCATACATCAAAACATTATTTAATCTGTGTTTAGCAGTTAAAGGATTTTGAGATTTTATGCCATTGTTGTCTATCGAAGCATCAGTAAAAGTGTACCCAACAAATAGTTTAAAATCTTTATAGCCTAATTTCACATTTGTTTCTGTTCCTTTTGTATCTAAATATCCATTAATATTTACAAATTGGTAAAGGTCATTAGGAAGCGAAGTTAAAATCAGTGGATTATCAACATTTGTATAAAAGAATAATTGATTCAATGATAATGAAATATCTTCGGTAATTTTAGTTTTATAATTCACATCAAAGTTAAGTCCGTAACTTTTTTCAAGTTTATTGAAATCACTATTAATAGGGAGTACATTTTGATATTGAATACGCTCGCTTTCTTCGGTAAAAATAGTTGGTGTTTTGTAGCCTAAACCGCCACCAAGTCGTGAAGTAAGTTTGGAATTAATTTTAAATAAAGCTGAGATTCTAGGTAATAATGAGAATCCGTAATCAACAACATAATCACCTCGAAGACCAGTCTCGATATCCAGCCATTCTTTAGCTTTGACGGTATTCTGAACAAAAGCACCATAAGTGATCTGATTATAGTTTCTTAATGGAAAAGCTGTCTGGCTGTTTTCAGTAAACTTGTCAGTATATAAATTTCCACCAGCAACCCATTCTGCAATTTCTCCATTTTTAGAATAGCTGATTTCTGAGAAAGTACTGTTCTGCAGGCCATCAAAAATATAGTCAGGAATAGTTATAATGCGGCTGAAATTATTAAAACTGTTTTTAATGGTAATAGATTCCTGATCATTAAATTTATGAGTAAGGGTGAACTGAGTGCTTATTCTCTGCGTTTTATTTTTTTCGAAATAACTGTCAGGGTATTTATTTTCGTCTTTTATATAGTCAATATTCCCGCCGATACGATTTTCAAAAACTGTATTAATGCCAAAATTTAGTTTAGTGTTTTCATTAAAATTGACAAAAAGTTTTGGATTAAAATTAAAGCGTTCGAATTTTGGAATCGCAGTAAGCTGTATATCAGCAGGGTCATAAGGAGCGTTTCGGTCATGAGATGCAAAAACAGTCAATCCAATTTTATCAAACTGCTGGGAATAAAAACCATTAATATTCAAACCAAGAGCGGAAGTCCCATTAATTAGAAATCGCAATTCTCTTTCTTCGGTAGGGGTTTTAGATACAAGATTAACCAAACCTGCAATTGCACCACCTCCGTAAAGGGTAGAGGCAGAACCTTTAATTATCTCAACCTGTTTTAAATCTAACGGAGGAGTCTGCAGCAATCCCAGTCCGCTTGATGCACCTGAGTATACAGGAAAACCATCTTTTAAGATTTGTGTATATCGTCCGTCTAGTCCCTGAATTCTGATTGAAGAATTTCCAGAAGTAGCTGAAGTCTGCTGGGTCTGGATTCCGGTACTTTCATTAAGCATCATACGGATATCCCCCGGTTTCATATTTGCTTTTTCTTCAAGTTCTTCTCCTGCTATAAACTCAACTCTGGTTGGAATATTGCTGATTGTTCTTGTACCTCTTGTAGAAGTTACCACTATTTCTTTCATTTCTTCGGCTTCTTCTTCCATTTCACTTTGCAATGCAATTTCTATAAAATTGACAGCTGCAGGCACTTTAAAAAGTGTTTTATTGGGAGCATAACCCTCTATTGAGATCGATAATGTGTAGTCTCCATTTTTAAGGTTTTCGATAATGATGTTACCATTATTATCTGATGACAAAACTTCATTGGTTTCTTCAATTTTAGCTGAAGCACCTTTTACAGGTTCATTGGTTGATGTATTTTTTATATGGAATGTGATTTTATTCTGTGCCTGTACAGTGCCAATAGATGCTATTGCCACAATCAATAAAATATATTTAAACATTTGTGATTTCTTAATGTTAATAAAGGTGATAAGCCCGCTTAATTGAAGTTAAGCAGGTAAAAGCGGTATTTTATTAAGAAATTTTAGGAGGCTGCCAGATTTTGCAGATGAAAGAAGAATCGACAAATTTATAGTATGATAGTGTCTGTGAAGCTTCTTCAATTGTGAATTCTAATTTTTCGGTAATAATTGAAGAATTAAAGTTTATTGTAAAACCAATACAGGTTCCACAGGAATAAAATGGCGAACATTTTCCATTGCATTCATCACCGCAGTCATGAGACTCACCCTTGCAGTTTTTTTCCACTCTACACTCAGAGTGTTTAGCAAACGCAGAGCAAGGTACTGTCGAAAGAAACAGTACAATGAACGATAATATTGTTACCCATATTTTCACGCGTCAAAATTATAAATATTTTACTTAGTAATTTCATGTAATTGTTTTTCTTTCGGCTAAGTTTTCTGTTTTTTTGTTAATATAAATATAAAATTATTGTGCTAGTCTTATATAACAAGGATTAAAGTGGTTTGTATTCTGTCAAGTCACCTTTTAAAATATTCAAACCATATATATTTATAGGTAAAAGTCTGGTTAAATACAATTTAAAAGCATAAAAAAAACGCTAATTCCTCGGAATTAACGTTTTTTTAAGAAGTGACGTTTAGTTCACAATTTACAAATCATTTTATGAACGATTTAAAGAAATTAGCTTATTTTCAAGTGAATTTGTAAGATAATTATTTTAAAAGTTTGTTGATAAGCGGTTTGTATGTATCGTAAGGGTTAAATGTTAAAAATCGTTAATTCAGTAATAGATGTGATTTCTGTCATAATAACTTATAGATTTAAGTTGAAGAGAGCGAAAAAAAATGTCATCAGTAAATTTAAATTATTATTCTTAAAATTTTATAATCAAAATTTGTATATGATAATCTATTGTCCATTAGAAATTATTCAATTTAGCAACATTTTTTATCTTGCTGAATTGGTGGACATGGCACAGTTCCATAACTGCAATATACACAGCAATCACCTTGATTTGGTTTAAGAGTTTGTTTGCAGTTCTCACATTCGTAAAAAAATTGGCATGCATCAGTTGGCATAGTTTCTTCTTTACTGTGGGAGCAAAGGGGGCAGGTTATTATTGATTGTAGAACGATTTTCATTTTAATTTTTTGTTAGTTACTGTATAGCCTGTTGAATTTATTGCTTTTTCAATTTCATTAATAGTAGTTTTGGAATTATCAAATTCTACAATTGCGTTACCATTAGTATAATTTACATTTGAATTTATTATTCCAATCAATTTATTCACTTCGTGATTCACGTGTTTTTCACAGCTGGCACAAGTCATTCCGCTTATTCTAAACTCAGCTTTTTGAGTGCTGGTCTTTTTCACGACCAAGACTTTCTTTTCTGTATTTGGATAAAAAATGCTTGAGTAGTAAGGAAACGAAAGCATGAGGGCTGCAATTACTGTAATTATTCCTAAAAACATTTTTGAATTAACGAATTTCGTATTTTCTTCTCTATCGCAGTTACAGTCTATCAGCTTTTTAGTTTTCAGCTTTTGATACCAAGATAAACCAATAATTATAACAGTCAGGCCGATGAAATAAGGCCTCATTGGTTCAAGCCATGAAAAAGCAGAAGCAATCCCGCTTGTTCCGGCAACTAATGCTAATATGGGAGTAATGCAGCACAATGAAGCAGCTAATGCTGTGAAAAATCCGGCTCCGATCATTTTATTCTCTGTTTTCATATTTTTTCTAAAATTTCATTTTGTGCTAAAATTTCGAAGAAAGGTTTCAGCATTTTTTCATATTCCTTTGTCAATGAATAGAAAATGGTCTGCGCTTCCCGTTTAGTTTCAATAAGTTTTCTGTCTTTTAGTTTCCGTAAGTGCTGTGAAATTGCAGAAATACTCATTTCAAGAATATCACTTATGTCACAGACACAGAGCTGTTTTTCTTCATAAAGTAAAAAGAGAATTCTTAATCTCACATTATTGCCAGCCAATTCAAGCCCACTTGATAAATAGTCAAATGAGGTATTGAGTTCTGATACTCTGTCTTTACAGCGGATTATTTGTTTAATATCTGCTTGCTGTCGTATACAAATTATATCTTCCATAATGCAAATTTATACTTTTTGCTTATTTAAGCAAATGCTAAAATACAAAATAATTGAATTAAAATTTTGAATGATTCCTGCCCATAAAAAAAGACAACTTTTTGAGTTGTCTTTTAAACAGTAAAGCGAAATATTACTTTTTGCAATCTTTCGGAGCACAAGTTCCCGAATCGTCACTACAGCAATGCGTAGAACATTTTTCAGTGCAGTTTTTCTTTGCATCAGTTTTTGATAAGTTCGCATAAGCGAAGATACTTCCAGCAGACAATACCAATGCTGCAAGAGTAATGTACATTTTGTTTTTCATAATTTTAATTTTAATGATTAATACTACTTAAGACGCACTAATCTAAAAATGATGCAGGCTTTGCTGATTTTTTTTTTTTAACAGCCTGAATTTTCTATATATGAAGTTTTCAAAAATGATTCGGTGTTATCAGCATTTTCCTCCGCTGCATGATTTTTTAGAGGTAACGTTCATAATATTTCCACGGCGGTCTAATTCAATACTGCAGCAATCCAGAAGCATTTCCTTTAATTTGGATCTGCCTCTTTGCACTCTAGAACGGATGGAAGGGTAGGCAAGGCTGTATTTTTCTGTTAAGTCTTTCTGTTTAATTCCATGTATTTCGCTATCCATGATAATGTCCCGATAGTCTTCCGGCAACCGTTCAATGAATTTTATCAGACAACAGTCCAGGCCTTCCGAAGTATCAAGATCTGTTTCATGCATTATTTTTTGCATCATACAATCGGTCAGCTCTGATTTTTTATTATTGGAATTTTTTCTATAATAGTCAATAATGGAATTTCTTGTGATCGTGAAAATCCAGCTTTTTAGTTTGCCTTCGTCAGTTAGTGATCCTAAATTCTCGTTTATCTTTATAAAAACTTCCTGCAAAACATCAGATGCATCGTCGGTATCATTAATATGAGCCTTAATATACCTGCCCAAAATGATATAAAACTGATTGTGAATAGTATTTATTTCCAAACTCATAGATTTTATGTTCTGTTTATTAAGAAAGCAGGATTAGCAACAATTGATTTTAGCTCTGAAATTATTCCAGATATGGGCTGTTTTTGGCATGCATAAGAAAACATGAAGAATTGCCATTGCGATAGTTCCGGGTAAAAGATTTACAATTAACAAATTGAAGAAGCCTGGAGATTGATTGATATTAGAAATCATTATTTCCCCATTTTGAAAAGTAAGTCTGATGGAGAGGTAAACTGCAATTGACGCAAAATGAAACCCATTTACGAATAAATGGACAATATATTCCCAGCGCGGAAGCCCTCCCATAAACTGCCTGCTGTCTTTCTCTATAAAAGCGTCGTACCCTAGCACCATTATATCCAAAAGAACTATGGTTAAACCTATTACAAAACTAGTATGATTATCCTGTTTCAAGAACAGAAAATAAAGGATTGCCGGAAAGAAAACAGCTCTCAAAGTATGGGTAATATGCTCGGTTTTGCTTTCTTCCCGATTATGGAGCTGGTATTTGAAAATATGCAGATAAACGCCATCATATAAGGCTAAGACTGCAAATAGGACAAGAAAGAAGGATGAAATGATAATTGCTGTTTCCATTTTATTTTAAATTGGTTATAAAAGCAAAACTATTGGAAAGTATAATCAGCAAAAAGGACAAATGTCCTCGAATTTACTGGGTAATTTCTTTTCTGATCCTGCTCAGCGTCCTGCGTGTTATTCCTAGATAGCTTGCAATATCATTTACTGAAGCTTTGTTTATAACGGCAGGCTGTTCCTCAAGCATGCGCATGTATTTTTCCTTTGCGCTTTCATTGCACAAAACACTGGCATACTGCTCCATCACCATATACTGCCGCTCGGCAATTGACCTTCCGATATTCTGCCAGAGAGCACTCTTCTGATAGAGAATCTGCAGGTCATTGTAACTGATTGTTATAAGTTCGGTATCTTCTACAGCCTGAATGGAAAGTTCCGAAGGCAGCTGCGAAATAAAGCTCTTGTAGGAAGCCGTCAAATTATTTTCTGCGCAGAAGCAGGAAGTCACTTCTTCGGATTTTTCATTTATGTAATATGTCCTGAGGAGCCCTTTTTTTATAAAAGCGGCTTCATGTGAGGTTTTGCCGATCTCTGCAAAATAACTGTTTCGGGTTAATGTCCTTGTTTTGAAATACGGACTGTACTTTTCAAATTCCTGATCGCTGAGAGGGACGATACTCTTTAAAAATAATTTAAAACTTTCCATAGCGGGTTTTATTTCAATACATTAATATGCTTTTCTAAGCATAAACGCGTAAACGTCCGGAAGAGGACTCTCTTCAATAGCACGGGCTGCTTTTTCAATATCATAAGGAACTCTTACGAATTCCACCTTTATGCCGTCTTTTTTGGAAAGATTACTGGTTTTTTCAATGGTTACCACTGCATAGCAGCAGTCCGGATTTCTATCTTTTGGCTTTCCAACCGACCCTGCATTAATGGCATGAAAATAGCTGCCTTTTTTATTGGGATTTTCCAGTATGCGATGATACGGCAGATGAGAATGTCCGCAGATAAGAATGTCTGTATTGGAATCAAGAAAGATGTTAGTGAAATCTTTCTCATTTTTATCCTCAAGCAGATATTCCCTGTTGCTGTAAGGACTGCCATGAACCATAAGTATCTTAATGAGTTTGTTGGATGTCTGGTATTCAAGTTTAATATGGGCAGGAAGAGCAGAAAGATATTTGATCTGCTCTTTACCCACAATCTGATATGCGTAGCTTTCAATGTCATTTGAGCCGTCATTGTGTATTTCTACAGCTTTGACATCGTGATTTCCTGCAAGGGTAGGGATATGCTTTTTACGGATCTCATTTATCACGGCATTGGGGCATAAATTGTAGCCGACTAAATCCCCTAAGCAGTAAACGGCATCAATATTCTGCTCTTCAATACTTTTTAAAGTCTGCTCCAGTGCGGGGAAGTTCGCATGTATATCCGATATTATTGCAATTCTCATATTTTCTTAAGCAGTTTCTGCAGCTACCTGTTTTGTGAAATACTTTTTTCGGAACCAGAAGGCAAGGTTTACCAGTGCTATAAGAGCAGGCACTTCTACCAGAGGGCCTATAACACCTGCAAAAGCCTGTCCGCTGTTTATTCCAAACACGCCGATTGCCACAGCAATGGCAAGCTCGAAATTATTCCCTGTTGCTGTAAATGCTATAGAGGTCGCTTTTGAATAGTCAGCCCCAAAATATTTACCCGTGAAAAAACTGATGACAAACATTAAAGTAAAGTAAATCACAAGCGGTATTGCAATACGAACAACGTCCATAGGGATCTGAACAATAAGTTCCCCTTTCAGGCTGAACATTACAATAATTGTAAAAAGCAATGAAATAAGTGTAATTGGCGAGATAAACGGCACGTACTTATTCTCAAACCATTCAGAACCTTTTAAGGCTATCAAAGCATAACGGCTTATGATTCCCAAGGCAAATGGAATTCCTAAATAGATACCGACACTCTCGGCAATCTGTCCAATGCTGATATTGACTTCAAAACCATCATATCCAAAATAGGGAGGGAGAACGGTTATAAAAATATAAGCATATACACTGTAAAGCAGTACCTGAAAGATGCTGTTAAGGGCAATAAGTCCAGCTGCATACTCACGGTTTCCGTCTGCCAGATCGTTCCATACCACAACCATTGCGATACAGCGTGCCAGACCGATCAGGATCACCCCGATCATGTATTCAGGATATCCGTTCAAAAACAGGAGCGCCAATAAAAACATCAAAACAGGGCCTACGATCCAGTTCAGGAATAAAGAAGCACCTAAGACTTTAGTGTTTTTGAAAACCTGACCCATCTGTTCGTATTTTACTTTTGCCAGAGGCGGATACATCATCAGGATAAGCCCTATTGCCAATGGAATGTTTGTTGTTCCGCTGGAGAAAGAATTGATGAAATCTCCGCTGGAAGGAATAAAGTATCCTATTGCCACGCCTATTGCCATAGCAAGGAAAATCCAAAGGGTCAAGAAGCGGTCAAGGAAGCTTAATTTTTTGCGTCCGACGGCTGGTGCACAGTTATTTGCTGACATTTTATTTTTTTATTTGTGAGAATACGTAAAACATTTCAGTTCCTATCTGCAGGCTTCGCTCCAGATAAGTTTCTTTCTGCTGAGGCGTTCCGTCGGAAATTTTTGGATCTTCAAAGGTAATCGGGATTCTTTTCTCAGCACCTGCTATAAAGGGGCATCCGCCGTCAGCCTGCGAGCAGGTCATTATTGCGGCGAATCCGCTTTCAGGATTGAAGTCATCATCATAGGTTTTGGAAAAACCGATGACAGGAAGTTCGTCAGCTGAATATTTTATTGAATAAACCGGGTTTGATCCCTCTGAAAGCGTTTTGATGTTGAATCCTGAATCCTTCAAAGTCTCCGCTGCCATTGGGAAAAGGGCGGTAGCCTCTGTTCCTCCTGAATAGCATGAAACGTTTTTGATGCCGTAATAGGCGGCAGCAGTCTGAGCCCAAACCTGCGAAAGATGGCTTCTTCTGGAATTGTGCGTGCAGATTAGGTTTAGTCTGGTTTCCAGCTTACTGTCCACTTTAGTCTGAATGAAGTCGATTAATGGCTGCAGGACTGTTTTGCGATCCTCGGAGATCTGCTTAAAATCAAATGATTTAACGGTATTCTCAATTTGTGGATATAACATAGTTTTTTGGCTGTAAAGGTTTATTGATTATCTGTTTAATGATTAGCAGCATCCTCCGCCCGGAGTGCATGAATTAGCATTGTCAGTATTTAACTGAGATAATTTTACTTTAGGCTTATCAGATGGAATACCGCACTGCTCCTGAGCAAGACAGGCTGTCTGTTTATTAAGCAGAGTGAAGTTTTTACCGTTAAAATCTAAATCGTATTTGCCGATAGTAGTGTTCTGGTATTCCACTTCAATTTCATTGTCTTCAATTCCTAACACTTTTTCTGAAAGCTCAATGATGTGGATCAGTTTCTGAGGTTTAAGCCTGTGCTCGTAGTCGTTGGCATCCCAAAGCTGGAAGTTTACAACTGTTTCTTTTCTTACTGTTCCTCCGCAGTCGATGAAGTTTTTGGTAACCAAGCCTACTTCAGTTACGTGAAAATATTCCGGTACAAATGTGCCGTCCGGCAGTTCAAAATTTACAGCTTCCACTGTTTTAAGCACTTCTTTAATTTCTGAAAGTTTCATAATTTTTTATATTTAGTTAAACTATATTTTTTATTAATTAATAACGGAGCTTCTTCTTTCAAGAAGCGCAGTATCTCTCCAGATACCATTCTGTTTTCCGATTTTTTCTCTTGTTCCCAGTATTCTGAAACCTGCTTTTTCATGGATTCGGAGGCTTGCCGTATTCTCAGGAAAGATCCCTGCCTGAAGCGTCCAGATTCCTTCAGTTTCGCTCTGTCGTACAAGTTCCTTTAAAAGGGTAAGCCCGATTCCTTTTCCCGAATGTGCAGGATCCACATATACGCTCACCTCTGCAACCCCTGCATAAACGCAGCGTGATGAAACAGGTGTAAGGGCAGCCCATCCAATTACCTTGCCATCTTCCTGCATCACAACCCGGCAGGACTTAAGATGCGACTGGTCCCAGTCTTCCCATGAAGGGGCACTGGTCTGGAAAGTTGCATTGCCGGTGTCTATCCCTTTTTGGTAAATTATTTTTACCTCATCCCAGTGTTTGTCCGAAAGTTTTCTGATTTCCATATTTTTATAGATTAGCAGCATTCGCTTCTCTTTTTTGCCAAATGATCTGATATGTGCTGAAAGAAGCCTTTTATCTTTTCCAGTCCAGGTTCATTGATGCAGTAGCAGATCGAGTTTCCTTCGATGCTTCCTTTAATCAAACCTGCATTTTTCAATTCTTTCAGATGCTGTGAAACGGTCGGCTGTGAAAGGGGGAGTTCGTTTACAATATCTCCGCAGATGCAGGCATCCACTTTTAATAAATATTCCATAATAGCAATACGCGCAGGATGGCCTAATGCTTTGGCTAAAACAGCCAGCTCGTTCTGGCTTTCTGTAAAGTGATCTGTTTTTGTTGCTCCCATCGTTTTATATTTATATTGCAATATTACGATAATAATTTAAATAAAAAAAAATATAAAGATTTATTTTTATGAAGATGAAGGCATCGGCTAAGAAAAAGATTCGATGCATATGGTTTTATAATATTGTTTGTTACCCGAATGCTAGTTTTATCAAACCAATGTATAAAGCAATAATTACATGGTTTATCGTTAGCTGATATTATATAAATACAATACAAACTGAACAACCCATAATTAGAAAGATGTTCAGCATTTGCAGTTATTTGTTATTAATAATACCAATTTTAAATTTAAAATTGGTATTATTAGATTTTCATACTGGTTCAATTTCGATCATTAATTTGAATGGACTTCCACACCGTTCAAATGAAAGACAATTTAAAAAAATTGATATCCTTCAATATTAACCGATTAATCTTAATTCTAGAATTTGGTCTTACAATAATTTACTATTGTACTTATAAGCTAGTAATTTAAAATAAATCCTGCACCAAAGCCCATATCACTGTCATAGTGTGAAGACAAAGAACCCCATCTGGTAATTATATAGCGTAGTCCTGCCATATATTCCTTGTCTGTATTCCACATCAAATTCATTCTAAGCCGTTTAGAAACGGGAATGTCTTTACGTTCAAATTGTAATCTGACTTTACCATCGGTAAAAACTTCAGCTTGTGCTACTATTAACATAGGTAGGATGTAGTTAACCCCTAGACTTACCACTGCACGTTTATCCTTAGTATTGGTTTGTCCAAAAAGATTATTTTCTTGTATATCTTCTCCCATTCTTCTATATCTCCAGTCAAATCCTATAAAAGGCATTAACCATTGCATTTTTCCAATATATCGACCAATATGTGTTTCTGTTTCATAACCATGCATGTCATTGTATCCTAACCTCCATTCGGTTCCAATGCTCCAGCGTGTACTTTGATACATTGCTTCACCGTCATTTCCATTGGTGGCAAAATCATTTTCTGCCATAAAGTGGAATTTTCTGTCGTCAGCAAACAATTTTCGTTGAGCCAGTTTAGGGTTTGGTATTTCTGGATTTGGAGGTGAATTTTCATAAGAAAAAATTCTGCCCATACCAGCCATCATATGGTAGAGAATATGACAGTGGAAAAACCAGTCGCCGCCATCTTCGCTTGCGGCGAATTCAATAGTATCTGTTTCCATTGGCATGATGTCGATGATATTTTTCAAAGGCGCAAAATCACCTTGCCCATTGATGACCCTGAAATCATGGCCATGCAAATGCATTGGATGGCGCATCATTGAATTATTATGCAGGACGATACGTAAAATTTCTCCTTTCTTGATCAGGATTTTATCAGCTTCGGAAACGACCTTGTTATCCAGGCTCCACACATAGCGATTCATATTTCCGGTAAGCTCGAATTTGAGCTCCCTCACTGGAGCATCTTTTGACAATGCCGTGCTTGTTGGAGATTTTAGCATCGCATAATTTAATGTCACAATATCGGCAAGAGCATTGGCATTGTACTTATTTTCCATATTGTGCATGTCGTGCATTTTATCAGGGGTATCCAATTTGGTTTCTTCTTTGTCCATCTCCATTGGCATGTCTTTACTTCCTTTTGTTTGTGGGCCTGTAATTTCAGGATACATTACCGAGTTCATATCCATCTGATTCAGCGACATCTTCATCCCCATATCATTTAGGTCTCCGTTCATTTTCATCATATCGTTCATCATTTGCATCCCTTCAAAGTATTTCAGTTTGGGTAAAGGGGAGGTGAGCTGTTTGATGCCATTTCCAATGTAGAGGGACGCCGATTTTGTCCGGTCTTCTGGTGTTGCCAAAAACTCATAAGATGTATTTTCTGCCGGAATGCTTAAAACAAGGTCATAAGTTTCAGAAACTGCAATAAGTAGACGGTCTACTTCAACAGGCTCAACATCATTACCATCACTGGCCACTACTGTAATTTTGCCTCCGGCATAGGTAAGCCAAAAATTACTGGATGCACCGCCATTAGAGACGCGTAATCTTACCTTATCACCGGCTTTGAACTGCGAAAGCTGGCTTTCGTTTTTCCCATTAATTAAAAATTTCTCATAATAGACATCGCTTACATCCATAGCGTTCATACGCTTCCACTCATTGAGGACCTTGGTTTTTAAATAGCCTTGTTTTATAGCTTCGCCATAACTTTGGGTCGTGCCTTTTTTTATTGCAAACCAATCGGAGGCATTATGCAGCATTCTATGAACGTTCTCCGGGTCGATATCGGTCCATTCGCTCAGCACAATCGGAATTGTCGGTAGGTCATCTATCCCTGCCCTGAAGTTTGGATCGGAGCTTCGTTTGTTCATCACAAAAGAACCGTACATTCCTATTTGTTCCTGCAAACCAGAATGGCTATGGTACCAATGGGTCCCATGCTGCCTGATGGGAAAAGAATATTTGTAGGTACTGTGTGCTTTTATCGGCATTTGGGTAAGGTTAGGCACACCGTCTTCTTTATTGGGTAGAAACAAACCATGCCAGTGTAATGACGTTTCTTCGTCAAGTTCATTATGAACATAAATTTCTGCGGTATCACCTTCTGTAAAGGTTAATGTAGGCATTGGTATCTGGCCATTTACCGCTATCGCTCTTTTTGATTTCCCTGAGAAATTTACCACCGTATCGCGAACATATAAATCGTACCTTACAACTTTAGGTGGCTCATCATTTACCATCATTTTTTTTACTGGGGGGCTCGCTGTTTTCTTTTCCATGTTTGTCTTATTATGCGCCTGATGCATATTGATCTTATCCGCAGAGGAAGATTTAGCCTTTTTAGGCATTTCCTCTTTAACAGCAGTTACAGTTTTAGGTTTTGCAGCTGCCTTCGGCTTAGTGATTTTAGACTTTTCTTTCACTAATGCCATGCCGCATTTTGGGCATTTTCCTGGTTTGGATTCATGGATATCGGGATGCATTGGACAAGTATAGGTAGCAGGATTCGACTCTTCTTTGACAGACTTTTTATCTATTGCCATTTTCATATCCTGGGCTTGAATCAGGACAGGAAGCATGATAAATACGAGTATTATAAGTATGTTTTTCATATTGCTTTTTTAAAGAATAGTGTTCTATTATTTTTTTTCCATCTCATTTAACTTGGCCTTCATCTGTGCAATTTCAGTTTGTTGTGCTTTTATAATGTCCTTGGCAAGCTGGCTTATTTCAGGATCGTGAAGAGAAGCCTTCTGAGCCATTAGTATTGCTGCTGCATGGTGCGGTATCATTGATTTTAAAAATTGTTTATCTCCAACAGCTGCTTGCTCTCTTATACAGGAAAAAAAAATGATCGCGATAAGGCTGCCTGTTATAAGTAACATTATGTTCCATTTTTTATTAATATACATACGACCCATAACAATAATTTCAATTACGAGCATTGGCATAGTCATTAGTCCTGCCATGTAAAATTGGTTTACATTGGGAATGACATTAGCAAAAATATCGACCATCGAATACATCAATATGTACATAGAAATAAATGACAATACGATCATAATGGCTAATTTTTTGTACATTTTGGAGTCTACCTCTTTTGAATACTGCTGTGTTGCGTGTTCCATTTTCATATTTTTAGCTTTAAAAGTTATTTAGATTTATCTATTTCCCTGAACAAAACAAGTCTAATGCTACTATAACACTGGATCGGTTTAAATGGCAAGGATTTTTATGCTTCTGTAGTTTTCAATGTGATATTGTAATACTTATTATTTATTTACTTTTAAGTAATAATTGTAACTCTTCAATCTGATTTTTTAATTTTTCAGTACCCTTCATTTTTTTCTGTTCTGCAATTGTTAAGGCTTTTTTTGCTGCCTCAATAGCATTGGGATAATCCTTCAGTTCTAAAGATACTTTCTGTCTTAAAGTGGGATAATAAAAATTTTCGGGATCTAATTTTTCAGCTTCAGCTAACCACGATACTGCTTGATTGTTTGCTCTACCCGTGGCTGAATAATAATTTGCTGCCTGAAACAATAAAGTAGCATTTTGACTTTTTTCTTTAATAATATATTTGTCAATTAGAGCTAAAATTTCTTTGTCAGCTTTGCTTTTCATAGGTATTTTAACCATGGTATTTTCCCATTCTATTTTAAGGAAGCCTTCTCCTTTACTGTTGATGTCATTTAATTCAATGGTAAAAGTTTCGTAAAAATCAATCGTTTTTTCTGTAGGAACGGTAAAACGCATAACATCTTTTTTCTCATCATAACCAGTTTCGCCATGTAAAGTAATATCACTATTGATAATGATAGTCCACTCATTTTCTGAAGGAATTGAGAATACAGAATAAGTTCCTGCTTTCAAAATATTATTTCCAAAAGCGATATCTTCATTAGTACTTATGGTCGTACAATCGCTGGCGCCTGTTCGCCAGAGCTTACCAAAAGGCACTAATTCGCCAAATATTTTTCGCCCTCTTACTAAGGGCCTGCTATAGGATATTTTGACTGTTGAGCTTCCGATTTCTTGTTGAAATGATGCCGAAGGGCTTGCAGAAGTAAGTTTAATTTGAACTTTTTCTTGTGCAGAAATTGATAACGATTGTATAATAATGAAGCTTAGCAGAATTATTTTTTTCATATTTTGTTAATTTTAAATTGATTTTGATATTTTTTCCATTATTGAATGGTCGGTTCCAAATTTGCAGATAGCATCACAATTAGCTCTTAATTCAGAAAACAGGATATATTTGATATTCATATTTGAGTTTTTTATAACGGGCCTATTAAGCTGAAGAACCACATCTTTTTCCCGGTTATCCGGAATAATAATGTAAAAAACTTCATGTCCGCTTGAGATACTAAAATATAGGTCAGACAAGCGAAGTATGCCGGAATAAATACTAGTGCTTTTTTCTACTTCAAAGGCACCTATAATCTTGTTTGTGCCTTTTTCGAACCAGAGTACATCAATAAGCTTGATAGTATTTTGTGTGTCCTTGTCTGTAGGGAGTTCGGGAAATTTATTTATTGATATAAATGAAAAATTTTGTCCTCCAAACGATTTGCTTTTGTCGTTACTCGCTGGGGTGACATCAAAACCCAATGAAACTCCAATTTTTAATAAATGGTACTGCATCTCACTATGAAGATTTTCCTCCAGTTTTTCTTCGAGTATTTCTTTTTGGCGCTTGTGTACGTTTTTTTCGAATCTTGAACGTTCTGCCTCGCTTAAATATTCATCATTGCCGATCAGCATTTTCTGAGTTCCAATTTCAAAACACAATCCTGCAATGGCACCCAAATCATTTGAGAGCTGTGATTTATGTAGACTATTAGTTTTCAATAAAGTTTCTCGGATTTTAAGATACTCAGTCCAGCTTCCTAATTTTTTTTTGTCTTTAAAAAGAAAATTAAAACCATTGAGAATAGCGGTGTTAAAAGGTGGGAACCAGGTTGGGTGTATGAAATATAAAATACTGGCAACAGCAGGCCCTAATCCTTTAATTTTTAATTCATCTAGTTTTATAATTTCTTTTACAACCTGTTCTTCATACTTAGCATTGATGCAATTTTCAAGGAACTGACCAAAAGCCAATTTATTGTTTTGATTCTCATAGATGTCAGGAATACGTAATTTGGGTTTCCAATAAAACGGATGGGAAACCCCTGCAAAGACTTGTTTTTGTTCGGCTATGCAGCTCAAAACAAATTCTAAGCTGCTTTCTTTAAAATCATTAGGAAAGTTCTTGTTTTTAATATCCTCAATGACTTGCAGAACACCGCGTCTAATAGTCCGAAATGCTTTTAACCGTTGGTTGTTATCTATAAACCAGGTATTATAGACACTTTCGTTATCGTTTTTATACTGCAGAATAATTTGTCCTAGATTGGTCATTTGTTTGTATAGTAAAATTATTTATTCTTTAGAGTTTTAAACTTCTCAATCGCAATGCATTCACAATAACAGATACCGAACTAAAACTCATTGCCAAGGCAGCAATCATAGGAGAAAGTAATATTCCGAAAAATGGATATAAAACACCCGCAGCAACTGGTACGCCTAAGACATTATATACAAAAGCAAAGAATAGGTTTTGCTTGATGTTGCTCATTACAGCGTGGCTCAGATTTTTTGCTTTTACAATTCCTTGCAGATCTCCTTTTACCAAAGTAATCTTGGCGCTTTCGATCGCAACATCTGTTCCTGTTCCCATCGCAATTCCAATGTCCGATTGAGCCAAAGCTGGCGCATCATTTATTCCATCTCCCGCCATAGCTACAATTTTTCCTTCGGCTTGAAGTTTCTCGATTACTTTTAATTTATCCTCGGGTAAACAACCTGCCTGAAAAGAGGTTAAATGCAATTCGTCTGCAACCGCTTTGGCTGTATTTACATTATCTCCCGTAAGCATGATTACTTCAACCCCTTGGCGCATTAATTCTTTTATAGCTGCAGCACTTGTTTCTTTTATAGCATCGGTTATCGTTACAAATCCCACTACATTTTTATCTACAGCGATATAAGAAACTGTTTTTCCTAATTTTTGTTCTGCAATAATTTTTTCTTCAATTGTGGCAGAAATAGCTGCCCCTGCTTGCTCCATTAATTTTTTATTCCCTAATGCCATCTTTTTATCAATAGCAGTTCCGATAACTCCTTTTCCGGCGATGTTTTCAAAATCATCTACTTTGGTCAAAGAAACATTTTTAGCTTTTGCAAATTTCACTACAGCCTCCGCAAGAGGATGCTCACTGTACTGATTTAAAGACGCTATGTATTGCAGCAGTTCATCTTCTGAATATTGCAGCGCTACGATTTTTTCTACCGAAGGTTTGCCCTCCGTAATTGTTCCTGTTTTATCCGTAATGAGAACATTTACTTTGTCCATTTTTTCCAAAGCTTCGGCATTTTTTATCAGAATTCCCGATTGAGCGCCTTTTCCAACTCCTACCATTACAGACATGGGCGTTGCTAAACCTAATGCACAAGGGCAAGCAATTATTAATACTGCAATAGCATTTATAAATCCATAAACCATTGCTGGTTCCGGACCAAATTTTGCCCAAATGAAAAAGGTAAGAATGGAAATAACGACAACAATGGGCACAAAATATTTAGCGATGCTATCGGCTAGTTTCTGAATTGGTGCTCTGGAACGACTTGCATTATTAACCATTTGTATAATTTGCGAAAGCAAGGTTTCCGAACCAACTTTTTCGGCAACCATAATAAAGGATTTGTTTCCGTTTATAGTCCCTGAAGACACCATATCACCTATTTTTTTATCTACAGGAATTGGTTCGCCGGTAATCATCGATTCGTCTACTGTGCTTTCACCATCAGTAATCTTCCCGTCTACAGGAATTTTGTCTCCGGGTTTTACCCGTAATAAATTACCTTTTTTGATATCATGGATTGAGATTATTTTATCACCGCCATCAATTACCAAAGTAGCTTGGGTAGGAGCCAGTTTTAATAATTCTTTTATAGCACCACTGGTTTGACTATGTGCTCTTGCCTCGAGTAATTGTCCTAACAAAACCAAAGTTAGAATAACCGTTGTGGCCTCAAAGTATAGCAGCACTGTTCCGTGTTCGGTCTTAAATTCACTAGGAAAAACGTCTGGGAAAAACATTCCTGCCAAACTAAATAAAAATGCCACTCCTGTACCAATTCCGATAAGGGTAAACATATTTAAGTTCCATGTAATTATTGACTTCCAAGCCCGTACAAAAAATATCCAACACGCATAAAAGACAACAGGAAGTGATAAGATAAGTTGTACCCAGTTCCATTTAGAGGCATCCATTAATTGTAGTAGAGGATTCTTGTGAGCCATTTCTATCATAGCTATAGCGAAAATGGGAACAGTAAATACTACCGCTATTTTCATTTTCTTAACCAAATCCTTGTAAATTCTTTGGTCTTCGTTTTCACTTGGCTCCAGTGGCACCAGATCCATTCCGCAAATAGGACATGAACCTGGTGAATCGGTTATAACTTCCGGATGCATTGAACAGGTATACTGCTGAACCCGGGCAGCAGCAGGTTCTTGTACCAAATGCATTCCGCATACAGGACAATCTCCTGCTTTATCATACATTTTATCACCTTCACAATGCATCGGGCAATAATATTTCCCACCCGCATCATTGTGAGGTACGGCTGTCGTTTTATGATCATGTTTGTGTCCATGATTCTCAGCAGTGCTACAGCATGATTTCTCCGTTTTTTTTTCGTGCGAATGCGTGGTTTGAGTCATTTCAATGGTGTACTTTCCAACCGCAGTCAATGCTTCTTGGAGCTCTTCGGTCGCAATATGATTTTCCATTGTAATAGTTGCCAATGGAGGATCTAAGGAGACCTTTGCTTTTATTCCCTCTACAGCATTTAACGTTTTTTCTACTTTTGTACGACATCCATCGCAAGTCATTCCCGATATTGTATAGGTGTGTGTCATAAGGTTATTTTTTACAGTTCCGATGCGTTATTTCTTTAATATATAGAAAGTTAGTGATTTTTTTTAAGCCAATCTGCATATTCTAATTATTTAATTATTTCTTTCACCTCGCCGCACTTGAGCATTTTTTCTCCAAAGTACGGATTGCGCACTTCTTTGGTAGAACTAATCCATACGGCCCCTTTATTGTCGAAAGCCATTGGACAATATTCTAAGTAGAGCTCAGCCTCAGCCATTCCTGCTTTTTTTACCAGGCTGACCATTTCATTACTTAGATTAGAATAAGCAGCTCGCTGCTTATCGATATCGGGAGCTGAAACGATTGCCGTAGCACTTGCTGCAAGATTGCTGTTGCTGCTGATTTCCCGTGCTCCCGCTTCAATTGCATTCGCCGCCAGTTTTGCTTCAGCGACATTATCTTGGGCAAGGGCTACTGTTAAATGGGCATAGTGGCTGTATATCGCGTTTAAAATATCATCATTTATCCTGATTGCGGGATCCTTTAAAATTGGGACAGAGGCTTTATTATTCTGCTGAACCTCTTTCTTATTGTTTTCACCGTTACCGCACGCAATAAGCAGGAAGAGTGAGGCTATTGGAATTCCGATTTTGATTAATTTTTTCATTGTCTGTGTGATTGATTATTACATTTTCATTCCTGACATAGGGTTTTTGCCTTTCTTTAATATAAATTCACTGTACAAAAGATAGGCACCGGATGCAACGACGATATCTCCTTTTTTTAAACCGCTAGTAATTTCCACTTCATCGAAGGTTTCAGAACCAATAGCCACCATTTTAGGCTGATACTTGCCTTTTTCAATTTCAATCCACACATGTGTACCGCTGCCGTCTCTTATTACGGCATCTACAGGTATGGTTAATTTCATTTTTTGTTCTGATGAAGGCAGTAAAACAATTGCCTGTTGACCTGCCTGCCATTGCTTGTTTGGATTGGCAATAGCACCTCGCAGCTGTATGAGCTGTTTGCTTGTCTGCAGGGCAGGATTTATAAAATCTACCGTCATTGTTTGGGGCTGATCTTCATAACCCGAGACAATAACTTTTACTTTTTGGCCTATTTTAACTTTACCGGCATCTGCAGGATAGACATCAGCTTCGACCCATAAACGGGTATAATCTTCCAGTTTCATAATAGAGCCTCCTTCTGCTACATATTGGCCTTCTGTTATGGAAAGTTCTGCAACTATTCCTGAATACGGGGCATAATAAACAACATAAGGAGAAGCTTTTTGTTTTTTTAATAATTCATTAAGCTGTGCTTCAGATTGTCCATATAATAATAGTTTTTGTTTTGCAGCATTTTTTATTTGGGCAAATCGTTTATCCTCAGTAAAGCTTGCAGCCTGTGCCGTAGCTAGAAGGTACTCCTGCTGCAGGGCTGAAAGCTGCTCTGAATATATTTTGTACAAAGGCTGGCCTTTTCGAACGGGAACACCAGTTTCTTTTACATACAACTCTTCAATCCTTCCTGCCACGCGACTTGAAATGTAAATAGTTTGCTCAGGGTCAGTAACCAAACGTCCGTTAAGATGAGAAGAATTTGAAAATTCATTTTCCCCAGCAGTTATTGTAGTCAGATTAGCTAGTGCCTGCTGGCTCGGTCCCAAGGTTAGAAAGTCCTGTGCGTTGTTTTTTTCGAAAGGCACTAAATCCATTCCACAGATCGGGCATGAGCCGGGGCCATCTTTTACAATTTGCGGATGCATGGGGCAGGTATAGGTTTGAGCTTTTTCCTGACTGGTTTTTTTTTCTTCTTTTTGGGCACATGCTGTAAATAGAAGTGGAAAAACCATTGCAATGAGCAAAATAGTACGAATTATTAATTTATTGTTCATGGCTTAATTTTTTAATTTATTTTCTGAAGCTGTCTTGATAAAACTCTCACTGTCTATCATATAAGCCGCATTACTGGCGATATTCCAATTACTGATGTCTTGGTCTATTAGCACCATTCCATCACCATTATTTTTCGTTTTAACTTCTCTGGGAACAAACACGTCCTGCTCTTTTTTGAAAACGATGGATTTATTTCCTAAATTAAGAACGGCGCTTTGCGGAAGCCACCAGCCTTTACTGACAATAGGAATGGCTGCAGTTACTAATTTTCCGGTCTGAAATTTATTATCCTGCAAATAAATCCGTGCTATGGTAAAGTTGCTTCCCTCTTTAAAGACGGGTTGAATGAGTCCGATAGTACCAGTATACACGGTTTGCTTATCTGAGGGTTCATAAAACACCAACTTTTGTCCTTTTTTAATCTGGGATGATACCGATGGATCAAAAGCAAACTCAGCGATAAGGTTTTTGTTGGTATAAATTGTAAAAAGAGATTGTCCTGCACCAACATATTGTCCTTCTCTTAGCATAATAGCAGAGGAAGTAGGGGTAGATGCGCTGCTATTTGATGCTGCACTGCTACTTGAACCCATTGCGCCCATGCCATCATCTGACGGTGCGCTTTGAGGCGAAGCCGCAGGAGCTGCTGTAGAAGCATTTGCCGCTGCCGTGTTGTCTAAGATGTACCCGGTGGCATTACTGTAAACAGGAATGCGATAGGAGATTTTACCTGTTTTTAATACCTGTTGAATTTGCCCCTGCTGCATACCCAGGAGAGACAGTCTGTCTTTTGCTTTTTGAAGCATCGGATTGTTTGGGTCAGATTGATAAATAAACAACAACTCTCTTTGCGCGGCAGCCAGATCAGGGGAATAGATTTCCATGATCAACTGTCCTTTTTTTACGGGCTGGTAATTATAATTAATCAGCAGACGCTCAATCCTTCCGCTTACCCTGCTGGAAATGCTGGTCTGGTCACGGGTATCGTAGGTAATAATTCCCTGTACATGCATGGAGAATATTTTAGTACTCTGGTCAGCTTTTATGACAGATATATTTGAAACGACTTGTTCGTTAACTGGTTTTAGCAGGTGTTTTAAGCTGCTGTCTATGGCTGTTTCCGTTCCAGCGGTATGCCTTGGGACCAATTCCATCCCGCATATTGGACAGCTGCCGGGCTTATCCTGGATAACTTCGGGATGCATTGGACAGGTATATTCCTGATTTGTACTATGCTGGTGTGCTGGCTTATTGTTAGGCTCGGTTTTCTTGTTACAGGCTGTCAATAATAATATCGAAACGAATAACAATCCGACTAACTTAGCGATAGAGTTCTTTTTCATAATCGACAATCATTTGATATAGTTTTAATTTTTCATCTAATAAGTTATTCTGCAGCATATTTAAAGCTTCCCAGGAGTCAATTACTACAGGAATCTGCAGTTTGTTTTCCTGATAGTTCAGAAAGTTTACATCCAGCGATTTTTGCATTGAAGGGATTATTTTTGTTTCGAGTCCCTGGATTCTTTTTTGCATGGTCAGTATTTCATATTGCATACCATATAACATACCCTGGGTTTCCTGCAGCATGGCGGATTTCTCTTTCTCCATTGCCTGTACATTATATTGCATTGCTTTAACATCTGATTTATACATTTTTGATGACCATGGAGCAATAGGAATAGACATCATTGCCATTACCGAATAGGCTTTGGGCATCATTTTATCGAAAGAATTCATGTGGTCAAACTGGATTTTAAAAGAGGGATTTTTCTCCGCTTTCATCGCCTGAATACTGAGCTGCATCGATTCAATTCCCGCATCCATCTTTTTAATATCTCCCCGCACAGCAGCAAGACTTGTGGTGTCGTGCAAAGCAGGGTTGAAGACAGGAGTAATACTTGTGTCGATTGAAAAATCAGCATTGCCAGGCTGGTTCATCAAGCTGTTGAGCCATGCTCTTGCTTTTGCGATTTCACCTTCCTGCATGCGGATCATATTTTTGTTCTCTTCAATCCTTGCGTCAATCTTGTATACATTACCCAATTGCGACTGATTGTAAGGATAGCGTACTTCCTCAATCTTTTTCATGGTCAACATTATCTTTTCGTTCTGATCCAAAACTTTCATTCGCTCTTCGGCTACCATCCAGCTGTAGTAGAGCTGTTTGGCCTGCGCTTTATAGTCGTTAAGGGTAACGGTCCGCGTAGCGTTCTCAATATTTCCTTGGGACTGGATAAATTTTTTCTTCTTGTTTAGCTTTCCTATATTGGGGATATCTTGTTCAACTCTGAACATTAAAGATCCTTTGTCGCGGTCATCCATAACTTCCTGAAAAGGATAGGGTGTCATAAATGTCCCAACACCCACCATTGGTGCCATCCATGCCGTTGCGGCATCAGCACTATATTTGTACCCTTCAGCCTTTAGGCTATAGCTTTGCAGGAGCACGTTTTTTTTATCAATCCTGTGAAGGATTGTATCAAGAGACAAGACCTGTTGGGTCTGGCTCAATAGCTGTAATGGCAGTAAAAGCAATAGTACTGCCAGTATTTTAATGTTTGACATCATGTACTTCAAGTTTGCCATATTTTCGTAATTCATATTCTTTAGACATTAGGAAAATAAGCGGGGTTACTAATAAGATATGTACGGCAGAGGTAAATACGCCGCCAATCATAGGCAATACGATTGGTTTCATTACATCCATTCCGACACCATTGGACCAAAGGACAGGCACTAATCCAAATAATGAGACACAGACGGTCATTAGTTTTGGGCGTAATCTCTTTGCGGCGCCGTGTACCACATATTCTCTGAGATCGTCTTTAGTAATGGTTTCTCTTGAATTACCTTTGGCCTTGATAAGCTGCTCCATTGCATCATTGAGATAGATAACCATCACAATTCCGGTTTCCACGGCAATACCAAACAAGGCTATAAAACCTACAGCTACTGCCACTGATAGATTGACATCCCAGAAAAAAATTATATAGGCACCTCCAATCAAAGCAAAAGGCACTGTTATAAGACTTAAGAAGGCTTCTCTAAGGGAATTAAAGGCAAAATAGAGGGAGAAGAAAATAATAAGCAATACTATCGGTGCAATGATTTTAAGGGTCTTTTCTCCGCTGATCAGGTTCTCATATTGTCCGCTCCATTCTATAAAGTACCCTTCGGGAAGTATATTTTTGGCACTTTCTAATTTTTTCATAGCTTCCTGTACGGTTCCCCCCATATCACGATCACGTATGTTGAACATGACTGCCCCGCGAAGGAGTGCATTTTCTGAACTAATCATTGGAGGGCCATCTACGAATTTAATATCGGCAACAGAAGATAGGGGCACCTCTCCAAAGGTTGGAGACTGCAGGGGAATGCGTTTAATGCGTTCTACGCTATTTCTATAGTCCTGTGCCATACGAACGCTTATTGAAAATCGTCTTCGTCCTTCAACGGTATTGCCGATGGACGCTCCTCCTAAGGCAAATTCCACGGTTTGGTTTACGTCATCTACAGTGAGTCCATAACGGGCCAGTTCGGAACGATTGACATCAACATCCAGGTATTTGCCACCAGTAATAGGATCCACAAATAAGTCAGACACTCCAGGGGTTCCCTCTAAAGCCATTTTTACTCTTTCTGATACTCGCGCAATGGTATCGAGATTTTGACCGTAGACTTTAATACCCACGTCGGTACGAATTCCTGTAGCGAGCATATTGATACGGTTGATGATAGGCTGTGTCCAACCGTTTACCACACCCGGGATCTGCAGTTTGGTATCGAGTTCCTTAATAATGTCTTTTTTGTCTATTCCTTTACGCCATTCTGATTTTGGTTTTAGCATGATAATGGTCTCAATCATGCTCATTGGGGAATTATCGGTAGCTGTATTAGCCCGTCCGGCTTTGCCTAAAACACTTTCTACTTCGGGAACTGATTTTATTATTTTATCCTGTACCTGCAAGATGCGTTTGATTTCTCCATTGGATACATCAGGCAGGGTAACAGGCATAAATAAAATGCTCTGCTCATCCAGTGGGGGCATGAACTCTGTTCCCAGCCGCATCAATAATGGAATGGAAATCAATAACGCCAAAATATTAACCGTAAGGGTTGTTTTTCTCCATTTTAGGACCCAGCGTATGATAGGCTCATAACCTTTTTCCAAAAAACGATTTACGGGATGTGCATCAGTTGGACGGAATTTCCCTTTCATAAAAAAAGAGATCAGTACCGGAGCTAATGTAAGTACCAACAAGGCATCCACAATCAGTATGAAAGTTTTTGTATAAGCCAAGGGATGGAATAGCTTTCCTTCCTGTCCGGTAAGCATAAATACAGGCAGGAAAGAAGTAATTATAATTATGGTGGCAAAGAATACCCCGCGAGAAACCTGCTTGCTGCTTTTCTCAATTACTTTAAGCCTTTCCTCTTCGGATATCCACTGTGTTTTTTTGCGAAATATATTTTTAATTCTTTTCATCAGAGTTTGTTTCAGTTTTTTGTTCGGATTCCCATTGTGCATACCGTTGTGAGAGATGCTGGTAGGCATTTTCACTCATAATAATACCGTTGTCAACTATTACCCCAATGGCAAGTGCGATACCGGTAAGGGACATGATATTGGAGGATATTCCAAAGGCATTTAGAAGTATGAAACTCGCGGCAATTGTAATTGGGATCTGGATTATGATACTTAATGCGCTGCGCCAATGGAAAAGAAAAATAATAACGATAAGCGAAACCACAATCATCTCTTCAATTAAGGTGCGCTTAACCGAATCAATAGACTCTTTGATCAGATGCCCTCGGTCATATACAATATTGAATTTTACCCCTTTAGGAAGCCCTTTTGCGACTTCTTTCATCTTTTCTTTCACATTATCAATAACGGCATCGGCGTTTTCACCGTAACGCATCACGACGATGCCTCCAACAGCTTCGCCTGTACCATTATGATCAAAGATTCCCAATCGGGTTTCTCCGCTCATCTGGACTGTTCCTATATCGCTGACTTTTATAGGGATACCATTCTGGTTTTTCAGTGGAATATCCTCAATTTCTTTTATGGATTTCAGATAACCGGATGTCTTAATGATATAGCCAATATCACTCATGTCGAATTTTCTTCCGCCGCTTTCGTTATTATTGGCTCGTACGGCGCTTATAACCTCAGGGACAGACAGCTTATAATATAGCAGTTTGTTTGGATCAATGGTAACCTGGTATTCTTTTTGAAATCCTCCAAAAGAAGCAATTTCACTTACTCCGGGGACATTTTGCAAAGCAAATTTGACATACCAGTCCTGCAGTGCCCTTTGTTCGCCAAGGTCAATGCCGGGAGCGTCCAAAGTATACCAGAGTATATGGCCAACTCCGGTTCCATCGGGTCCCAATTGCGGTGCAACTCCTTTGGGCAGGGTGCTGCTAATTGTACTGAGCCTTTCCAGTACTCTTGATCTTGCCCAGTATACATCAACATCATCCTCAAAAATGACATAGATAAAACTCATTCCAAACATGGAAGCAGCCCTTACATATTTAATTTTAGGCAATCCCTGAAGGTTGGTAACCAAGGGATAGGTGATCTGGTCTTCAACGAGCTGTGGAGCACGTCCCATCCATTCTGTAAAAACGATTACCTGATTTTCAGATAGATCTGGAATAGCATCAATAGGATTTTTTTGAATAGAGATAATACCCCAAACAAATATTCCTGCTGATAATAGTAATATGATGAAACGGTTGCGCAGGGACCATTCTATTAATTTGTGTACCATAGATTTAATTTATTTTTGAAAGACTATCACTTACTTTTTCAATCCAATTGAGTAGCTGTTCTTTCTGAACAGTATTCAGTACTGCATCTTTATGGATCAGCGTATAGGAAGCCAAAGGCATTTGATTGGCTTTTATCTGCTTGGCAATTCGGTCTAATTTATTTTCCTGTTTTCGTTTCGAATAACTTCCCCATTGGCTGAAATTCAAATTTTCTTTTCCTTCCTTGATATGTCCTTCCATAAAGGTACGTGCCGGCTGGATGTAGGAGTACCATGGATATTGCGTGTTGCTGCTGTGACAATCGTAACAAGAAGTCTTAAGAATCGTTTGTATATTTTTGGGAATGGGATAGACTTTTGAAATGTGAATTGGTAAAACCTGCCCGTAATCGGAATTGCGGGCAGGCTGATACAATTGCATCAGTAGAAAAATAATTAACCCAATAAAAAGAATCTTTCTGATGAACCGTTTCATTTTACAATTGTTTTTTCATTGAACCGCAGGTAAGCATTTTAGAACCATAGTAAGGGTTTTTTATCTCTTTTGTTTCACTGATCCAGATAGCTCCTTTTCCACCATCATACATAGGGCAAGAATCCTGATATAGTGTTTTTGCAGCTCCAAAAGTTTTGATCAAATCATTTATGTCTTTACTCAATAGAGCGAAATGCTCTCTTTGATGCTCAATATTACCGCCATTGGCCCCAATATGTTCTGCATGCTCTTTGGCATCGTCAGCTATATCAAGATATTCAGCTTTGGATTTTGGATTTATCGATTTTACATTTGTGGTTTTGAAAGCCGAATACAGTGCCTTGCCAGCTTTAGCGGCCCCGTTGCTGTCATCTTTTGCGAGTGCATTTTTTAACGCTAAATAATCTGCAACAATTTGCTGAGTTGAAAATTTTGCTTCTGTTTTTTTGCTTTGCGCATTGCCAGAAACCATTACGCATACCATTAATATGGCTGAAAGAATTGTATTTTTCATTTTAATTATATTTTAAATTGTTTAAAAAATAGGTTGCTATTGATTTTTTTTCTAAATATCTATTGGACTGTCTACACAATAAACACATGGGAAATAAGTGAATATTCAGCAAAGAGTATCGCACGGCGTAGTCTAAAAAAATTAGATACATTTCAATAAATTATGAACATCATTAGTCACGAGAAAATTGAGTGGTCATTATGTAAACAGCCCGATAAATTTATTAGTACTTAGCTGTACTATAGTTCTTTTTTCATAGAACCACAGGTTAACATTTTTTTTCCTTGATATGGGTTTTTGATCTCCTTGGTTTCGCTTATCCAAATAGCTCCTTTTCCGCCATCATACATAGGACAAAAGTCCTGATACAATTTTTGTTCTGATTTGAAAGATTTTATCAAATCATTCATGTCTTTACTTAACACGGCAAAATGCTCTCTCTGGTGTTCAATATTTCCGCCGTTAGCTCCAATATGTTCTGCGTGTTCTTTGGCATCATCAGCAATATCAAGATATTCTGCTTTTAATTTCGCATCTATCGAATTGGGATTTACACTGTTAAAAACTGCATATAATGCCTTGCCTGCATCTGCAGCTCCTTTTGTATCATCTTTGGTTAATGCATTTTTTAGGGACAGATAATTACTCACGATTTCGTTTATAGAAAATGTTCCTTGAGCAGTCTGGGCTGTTTCTACTTCTGCACTTTTTCCGGCCGTTTCCTTTACTGGCTCGGTTAATTCCATTCCGCATTTGGAACATTTGTCTCCTTTTTTTCCTGTAATTTCAGGATGCATGGAACAGGCATACAATTGCGAGTCATTCTGAGCTGTCCCGGAAGCCGCTTCAGGAGCTGCAGTTTCTTTGTTTTTTGAATTACAAGCTGTAAGTACAATTGCCATTACAAGGGTTGAGAAAATTAGTTTTTTCATTTTTTTTAGTTTTTATCTCTAATGAATGTTTTTTTGTCTAACATTCCTTTGTTTGAGTGTTATAAGAATTATTCTTTTTTTGATTGCAAATCCAATCTCTATTTTGCCTTTTAAATGCCTTTATATCAGATTTATATTTTCAGCACCAATCCGTTGGGTTTTCTACCGACATTAATCGTTTTAGAGACCGTATGGTTTGATACATTAACAACAGAGACCGTATTGGCGGTCTGATTGGTCACATAGGCAGTATTTCCATCTGCTGTAAATGTTATAGCATGTGCACCGGCACCAGTAGTGAATACACCTCCATGAACCCACATCATCTTAGTCTGGTCCCAGGTCCAATAATGGACTTTTGCATTGACAGGATCACTTACCCAAAGTTCTTTCTTATTTCCATTGTGAGACGCTATTCCAGGCATAAATCCTAGATCAATGGTTTGGCCTACGGCATCGGTTGCCACATTGATTACCGAGATAGATTGCCCGTCTTCATTATCAACATACATTCTGGCGTCAGTTCCTGTCCAGGCACCCACAGGGTTTTTTCCCACAGCAACTGTGGCTGTAACCTGCTTGGTTGCGGTATTTATAACTGACACAGTATTGTCATCTCCATTAGCAATATAAGCCTTAGTCCCATCAGAAGAAAAGGTAAGCTCAGCGGGCATCATGCCAACTGCAATGGTGCTTTTCAATGCGTATGTTAAGGCGTCATAAACCAGAACTTTTCCATTGATGTCCATTTGCGGCACCCAGATTTCTGAACCATTTGGGCTGTATATTGTGTTGTGGTTCATCATTGGCAGGCTGATATTTTTTACTGTTGCCCCACTGGCTGGGTCAATTACAAGGAGTTTACCTGTCATTCCTCCCATACCTGCGGTATGGCCTGCAGAGAAGTCCATTCCGGGTACACCGATAGCCAGATGATTGGAATGTAAAGAAATGTGGTGCGGCCACATGATCATATCGTTGCCGCTGCCCATTAGGCTTAAGGTTTCTGTAACTTCATTAGTTTCCAATTTGATTACTGAAATTGTGCCGTCCTGACCATTGACCACATAAGCGGCAGGATAGTTTATATTCAGTTTTGGATCGGACATATTCATATCATCCATTTTACTGCAAGAAAACAGCGAAACGGTCCCTAAAATTAAAACTCCAAGCATTGAACTAACGGTTATTATATTTTTCATTTTTTGATTTGGGATTATTTGATTGTTTCTATAGTTGATCCACAGCTTAACATCTGTGAACCGTAATACGGATTCTTGATGCCGCTTTCTTTGCTGAGCCAATTCGCATCAACCATTGGACAATGATTATAATAAACCGGCTGCGGCTGATCAGCAGTTTTTATAAGATCGTACGTGTTTTTGGAAAGGCTTTTAAAGGATTCCCTTTGCTTTTTTACATCTTGGTTTTCAGAAATATTTGTGGCATCTGAAGCTAAACTTTTCATTGCATTCATCCATGCAGTATGTTCTTTTGGCTTTAGGTTCTCCATTTTAATAGCATTGATTGCAGTAAGGAGCTCTTTAGATTTCAATGCGGCAGTTTTAGCATCTGTTTTCACCAAAGCATCTTTTACATCAAAGTAGCTGTCGAAAATTGCTTTAAAAGGACTGTTTTCTTGTGCATCTGCAGGAACTGCGGCTGTATGCTGTGAATGATCCATTTTACCCATATCCATTTCGGATTTTTTTATTGGAGCCGCCATATTTGTTCTTTCATATTGGCAGCATTGTGGAAGTTTTGCATAGGCGTCACCAGGAGCTAAGAACTGGTCGCTGTCATATCCTGCTAAGGCAATTCTTTTCAGGACTTCATCCTGATTTGTTTTCTTCTCATCATAGGTAATAGCCGCTATTTTGGTGTTTTCATTCCAGTTTACCGAAGCGATATTTTTGATGTTTCCTGCTTTTTCAATAGCAGTTTTGCACATTAAACAATTACCATAAATTTTTGCATTTATGTTTTTTGCATTTTTTATAGGTGCGCCAAACACTATGACTGACAGCAATAGAGTGATTGCCATCAATCCTTTTTGAATTGATTTCATTTTAAAATGTATTTGAAGTGAATATTGCTTTTGAGAAATAATTGCATACAAGAACTGTATAGAGAATTATTCTACAAAAAGCGAAAAATAAAAAAATGAAGCAGTTAGGCTTCCTTTTTTGACACACGTATGGCTGTCAAAAAAGGTATTTAGCTTATTTTAGGGATAAGCCAGATAGTATAGAAACCAGAGAGAATGGAGGTTTCTGAACTGTGGAATTTTTGTTTTTTAGAAAAAACACTTATAGTGATGTTTTTAAAGTCAAGTTGGTTAAAGAAAGTAATTCCTCCGTTACAGATTGAGACACAACCGCATGACTTGTGCCCACATTTATGACCGCAGCAGCCATCATTATTTTTTTTGGAATGACTGCCATCTTTCGAGCAGCAATCATTGTCATGATTTTTGGAAGCTTCTTTAGTATAAGAAATCTTTCCAGAAAGTTTTCCACAAGCAAAAGTAGCCATTGGCATCAAGAAGAAACCTAAGGTAATAATTACTATGATGTGGAATCTTTTCATAAGACATGTAAAATCGTAAACAAAGATAATTATAAAAATATCTCTGTTTATAAATGAAATGTTAAAATTGTTATTTTTTCATAGTTTATTTAGAAATGGATTTTTCTTCCCCTGTTTAATAGTCTGCATTGAAGGCAGTACGCTATTGAACAGTAATTATTTTTTTTTGATTTGAACAATCTAAGAGGAAGATTGCTATAAATCAGCAAGGAAAATTTCAGTGTCTGAAATGTTATAAAGCGGAAAAACCGAAAGTTCTTCGGTTTTTCCGCTTTTAGCATTGTTCTGCTTTCTTCTTTTTCATTCGGGAGCGAATCTGATAAAGGTTTTTTTTCATCAAACTGAAAATAGCTTTATGATGTTTTGAATTGTGATTCCTCAAACCACGGCACTGTGCTATTTCCATTTTAGAAAGAGAAACCTCTATAGTTTCGATTGGTTTGTTGTCAATGCGTGCAGAGAAGAGCAGGGAATCTATCTTTTTGAAATACTCATTGGTAAAAACACAGTGTCTCAGGCTGTCGCCTTCGGTCATAAATTCAGAAACATTCTCCAATACTGAAATAGTAATTCCTGCCCCTGAAAAGCATAACCCGAAAAACTGTTTTTTCTCCTCAGCATACAGACCTTGCGCTTTTTCTATTTCCGCACGCATTTTCACAAGATATTTTTTTCTCAGCAACTGCTGTTTTTTCTCCACCAATCTGTCATGCTCCAAGTGTAAATCAGCAGGACAGACGAGCAGGGCGGAGGTTATGTCTTTTTTAAACCAACGCAAAAGTTCGATATAATCCTCCCAAATTCCAAAATCGGAAACTGTATAATTCTTTTTAAGACATATTTTTACGGCCTGCCAGTTGCGCAGGACATGCTGATGGGGAGATTCAAGGTAATAGCGGAGCCATGAAATCTGCCTAGTTTTCAGCAGAGTTTCAGCACAGTGGTCTTTTAATAATGATGAAAGCAACACCTGAGGTGCTACCTCATAAAAACTTGTCTTAAAGCCATTTCGTTTCAATACGGGAAGCACTTTCAAGCGTGGATAAAACCTGTAGGGGTTGATTCGGTACTTGGGAGAGTTCTGAAAATCCTTTGGGCGGATTTCAAGGGGCGAATAGTACTGCCATGCATCGTATGCGTGCGAAAAAACATTTGTACTGCGTGACATGGTGCGCACTTCGCCTTTTGGGTTTATCCAATGCTGCATCACTTCGGTATGGGAATAGGAGGGCAGACAGTTCTTCTTCATCTGTTTGGTCGAACAAATGATGCGCACTATTTGAAAATCCGAAAGACAAGTTACTACTGCGCTGTATTCTATTTCCTTGAAATGCACTTGATTGCAACCGTGCATTTTAAGTTTTCCTTTACAGGCTAAGCAAGCCGTAAATTTCGCAGACTGTTTTTCGGATTCGGGTTTCCAAGCGTTTCCACAGTCCAGACAGTGAAATTTTCCACGTGATAAAACGCCCCATTTCAGAAAAATGGTCTTTTCTGCCCATGAGTGTATTTCGGGGGTAATGGGCGCAAGGGATTCGCTTAATGCGACTATCTGTTTTTCTATGGCGGTATGCGGTTTCATAAGTCAAAAAGTGTTAAGGTTTGCTGTACGGGTTTCGCTGTATGCAACACTACAGTTTCAGGTCTTGCGACCTGCGGAGTCATTTCAGGAGCAGAGCTGAATAAATCAGCCTTTACAGGCTGATTTACCACCACTTTACAGTTGATTGGTGCAGGCGCACCAATACTGTCATCGTTATAATATTTGAGTGCCATATCAAAGATTTCCTGATTGTCAAAGGCGCACAATCCTGTTTTTTTGACCTCGCCAAAAATGTAACTGCAACAGCTCTCGATGTTTTTGGTTTCTTTGGCAAGGCTTTGGGCAAAGGCTGAATCGCCCTGCGCAGTTGTATTGAGATAATTCTCTATAGCAGTTTTAAAGTCTTCAGATGGTTTCATGATGGAAAAAGTTTGATTAATAGCTATTGTTCAAAGACATCTCTGTAAATGCCGTAGCAGTACTCCTCAAAGCAGAGCCAGCATAAAAAAGTATAGTGGGGCAGTTTATAGCGGTTGGCTACAGGCTCTCCGAATGCTTCTTCCAAGTCCTCTTTGATGCCTTCCAAATCTTCAATGTGTTTGATGTAAAAAGCTTTGCAGTCGTTGTGGTAGATAAATTCCCCTATCATACCGCTGATACAGCCCCCTTTCTGTAAGTCTTCGAGGAAAGACTTCAACTGCTGTTTTTTCTTTCCGTTATAGCTATCCAAATGGCTTAAAATGATTTCGTTGAATACATGGCTTACATCGTAGTCCGTATACTCGTTTTTGTCTAAGGCTTTCATAATGTGATTTTTTGGCGTTTATAAATACAATCCTAGTATCTGCCTTAGAAAGGCAGGTCATCGGGATCGTCTGAGGAATTTTGTTTTTTAGGTGCAGAAACTGCGCTCGCAGATGTGTCCTCTTTTTTGGCAAAAGCCAAAATCTTAAGGCTGTTGATGTGAAAGGTTAAAGACCCCATAGCCGAGCCGTCGTGACCGATATAAGTACTCAGCCCCACACGCCCGAAGAGCTGAACTAGCGTCCCTTTTTTAAGCCATTCGGCAAGTTTGGCATTGAGCCAATACGAGCAGTCGATAAAAGTTGTAATCTGTTTGTACTCGGTGCTTCCTTTGGGTTTGTAGCTATCATTGATGGCAATGGAGAAGTTAACGACCTGTTTTTTATTTCCCACTTTACGGGCTAATGCATCTTTTGTAATACGTCCTGTGATTTCCATGATTTTAAATTTTAGCGTTACTGTTATTTAAAATTTCTTTCTCCCTGCACTCCCAAAAATTGTTTTCAAAAGAAAAAACGGGAAAAAAGAAAGCAAGAATCAAGTGACCGGTTATGAGGATGCGGAGTGCTATAAGTCCCGAAGGGTGGCAAGCGAAAGCGGCGCCATTATGCGCATGCAGCATACGGCGGGCACTATCTTGGCTGCCTTTTTATGCCGTTTCGAATGAAAATGAATACTTATCTATTTGCTGATTTTTAAAGTTTTATGCAGTTGGTTTTACTACAACAAATGTGGCAGGACTTGAATTCTCATCTTTAGGGTACTGGCTGGATTCGTTATTAGGATGGGTTATGGTCAGCTAGCTATATGGGAGTTATTTTGAAAGAGAATTGATTGTAATCTTTAAGTAAATTTTTTAGATATGCTCTGAATACTGCTGAAGTCCAATATTAGCGAGGTTTTATAGGTTTGTTTGTGTGGTAATATTACGGTTAACCGTAAAAAAAATACGATTTTTTAAAAAAATATTACACTTTTTGTGTTTTGAATATCAAAATTTATTAAATTTGTACCATAACCTACAATAAAAAAACAGAAAATGTACACTGAAATATTAAGAATCATAGAAGGAGGATTGTCGAAAGACTCTAGCAAAGTTTATAGTTATGCTAAGCTTCTTGCTGATAAAGTCATGAAAGACGGTGATGAAAAGATGTCAAAAATGATTTTAAAAGTAATCGAGAAAAAAGAGCCCAGTGTGGCTGTGACTATGGATGAGTTATTGACTGTGCCTGTAGATCATGAAAGCAGAATGAGTATTGTTGATATTGAGATTCCAAATAAAAACGCCAGTCCAATTGTGCTGCCCCCATTGATGCACAATAAAATTTTGGATTTTATAAGTGCAGTTAAGCATCAGAATAAGTTAATTGGACACGGAATCGAAACTTCTAATACTTTGTTGTTGTATGGTATGCCTGGAGGCGGAAAGACAACTCTTGCGAGATATATTTCTCAGCAGACAGGCCTGCCTTTAGTTATTGCAAGATTTGATGCAATTGTATCTTCTCTACTTGGGAATACCGGAAAAAATATCAGAAAAATATTTGATTTTGCTGATAATAAACCCTGTATTTTGTTTTTAGATGAATTTGATGCAATTGCAAAAGCACGAGACGACCAGCATGAACTTGGTGAGTTAAAAAGGGTAATAAATAGTTTATTACAGAATATTGATAGTTTTTCATCAAGTAACATACTTATTGCGGCAACAAATCATCCTGAATTATTAGATAAAGCGATTTGGAGAAGATTTAATCATGTAATAGAGGTCGGAATGCCAAAGGAAAATGAAATCAGTGAATTATTAAAAGAGTTTGTAAACGATTTTAAAACTGATTTTTTTGATGATAAAAAGAAATACGACAGACTAATAAAATTATTGGAGGGTAAATCCCCATCAGATATAAAAACAATAGTTAATAATTCAAAGTCACAGGTTATTATTCATGAGAAAGAGGTACTAACTTATGATGAGCTACTTTTTGAAATTTTTGAATTTAATAATCACGGATCTTTTTCTTATGACAAAATGATTGAATTTTTAAATGATAATGGTATTTCACAAACAGCAATTGCAGATAAAATGAATGTTTCATTAAGACAGGTAAGAAATTATCTAAATAAATAATTAAGATATGGCAACCGAAAGAAATTTACCAATTAAGTTTTTCCAGAAAAGAGAAAAAGATGAATCCGGAACTGAAGGTGCCGGAGGAGGTCCTATGCCTAAATGGGTAAATAAGGACAACATCGCTGGAAAATCTATAATTTTTAGAGAGAAATTGATTGAGGTTGACCAGCTTTTGAAACGAAAAGTAAGTTCGGATAATTATACTCCAACTGTTTTAAGACTTAAAGTCAACGAAGACGCACTTGCCAAGAGATTTCGTAAAGAAATAGCTTTGATCTTCAATGTGGATAAAAAACTTAATTTAATAGGTTTCAATTCAGAAAGTGAATTACTGGTTAAAGTGGACAATGCACGTGATGTTAAGAAGATGATCGATAATTTTGCAAAAGCAGATCAGAATTTTATTTCAGATTCAATTATAATGGGTATCGATGCTATTGAGAATATTGAAGTTTATCATCCATTAATTAATGTTAATCCAAATACCGAATCTAAGATAAAAGTTAAGCTGTTTAATTATGGAGACAGTGAATTAAATAGAATTCTTATCCAGAACTTTGAATCTTTCTGCCAAAACAATGATATTGATGCAGAACAAACTGTTTATTCTGCAGACCTCAACATATATAGTATCGCTTCTATTACTGAAGATGCTCTTGATTTGCTGCAGGATTTCGATGGAATACAAATGATAACAGAAATGCCTACTTATGACATTACTTTTGATGAAATGATCGGTGAAGACGAAATTCCCATAAAATATCCAAAAGCTGGAAAAGAATATCCGATAGTAGGGATACTGGATTCGGGTGTGGCAAACATTCCGCATTTCGAGCCATGGTTGGAGAATGACCGCAGCACTTATTTTATTGATGATGTTATTAATAAGGGGCATGGAACTTTTGTTGCAGGCGTACTGTTGTATGGAGATGATTTCCAGGGTAATAAATATACCGGTCTTGAAGGGTGCAAAATTTATGAGGCTATCGTTATTGCAGATAAAAACAAACAGGCTATTTCTGAAGATGAGCTCATTGAAAACATCAGGGATGCGGTAAGCAGAAATAATCATATAAAAATTTGGAATCTCTCACTTGGTACTGCTACAGAAGCAGATTTATATGAGTTTTCAGATTTTGGAAAAGCATTGGATGAAATTCAGGATCACAACGATGTGCTGATTTGCAAATCGGCAGGAAATTGTGAAAATTTTAAATTCAAAGCACCAAAATCAAGAATCGCTAATTCAGCTGATACGGTTAGAGGGCTGGTAGTGGGATCGATTTCACATGATCAGAATGCAACGGATCAGGTAGGAAAGCATAATCCTTCGCCTTTTTCCAGAAAAGGTCCCGGGCCTTCCTATACGATAAAGCCTGATCTTACTCATATTGGAGGAAATGCAGGTTTGAATTCTAGAAATACTGCAATTTACAATACTGTTAAGTCATTTTCGACCTCTGGAGGGGTAGCTCATAATGTCGGTACAAGTTTTTCGACACCGCGTATTACAGCTATTGCTGCGGGTTTAAATTTTAAGCTAAACGAAATGTTTAGCCCAACGCTGCTTAAGGGCTTAATCATACATTCTGCGAAATATCCAGATGAGATGAAGATGGAGCTTGCGGAAAAATTAAATCATGCCGGATTTGGTCTGCCTACCAATATTGATGATATCTTGTATAATGAACCAAATGAGATTACATTAATTCTGCAGGATAACTTAGAAAAGGGAAGCTTTATTGATATTTTGGATTTTCCATTTCCTCAGAGTATGATTGATGAGGATGGATATTATTATGGAGAAGTTACAGTTACGCTGGTAACTTCTCCAATTCTCGAAGTTTCACAAGGAGTAGAATACTGCCAAAGTAATATAGATGTTATGTTTGGCAGTTATGATACTAAAGTAGCCAGGGACATTACCCAGAAAACGATTAAAAACCCAATTGGAGCAGATAATCGACAAAATCTTTTGGCGCCTAATCTTTATTCACGAAAAACGCATAAATCTGTAACGGATAAATTTTCAACAGAGCGTATGCTTATTTCTTACGGAAATAAATTTCAGCCGGTCAAAAAGTGGTGCGTTAATTTTGATGATTTCACTCCTGCCAATAAAGAGCATTATTTAAAAGGCCCTAAAAACTGGTATTTAAAACTCGAAGGTTTGTTCAGACATTATACCGAGGCGAAGGCAGAAGCTCAGAATTTTACACCTAGTCAGGAATTTTGCTGCATAATAACAATAAAAGACACAAAGAAGCGCGGTAATATTTATAATGAAGTTACTCAGCTATTGAATAGTTTTAGCTTTATCCATGGCAATGTTAAAATTAGACAAGAAGTTGAAGTGAGAGTTGATAATAAAAATTAATAAAATGAGATAATTGATAAACATAAAAAAACCCAATCAGAACTTGGCGGTGCGGATTGGGTTAGGGAATAAGTTTGTTCGACTTCTATATAGAGGCTTATCACCTCTGTATCCCTGCATTTGTTGTGTAAAACTAAGTTGTTTTTTTATCAAAAACAAAATTTTAACAACAAAAGTCTGGTTCTTCCACCTCTTGGAAGTTCTTAAAGTCTTTAGAGGAAATTTTATATAAATAATAAAACACAAGTACAATGGAAAACTCCAATAATAAAAGCGGTCATGTAGAACCAAATAAGCATGAGGATAAAAACTCAGGCTCTGTCCTTAAATATGTAATTGAAGGAAAAGACTATTTCACAAAAGACCAGTATAAGACCGGTAAGGAATTAAAAGCAGAAGCAGGTATTCCTCTTGAAACAGAACTTTACCTGTCCATACGCAAGCCTTACAGTGATGAATTAATTGATAACGATACGAAGGTCAATCTTGCCAGACCAGAAACAGAGTATTTTTTTGTGAAGAAGAAATTGCATTTCACCATAAACAAAATACCCTTTATTTGGTATAAGCAATTTATCAATGGTGCCAAGATTAGGGAATTAGGCAATATTGATCCCAATGACGATTTGTATCTCGACATCAAAGAAGGCTATGAAGATGATTTTATTACTGATGATGAGATTGTAGATCTTGCGCGCCCTGGTGAGGAACATTTTTTTTCCAAGCCAGCAAAGGCTGATTTCATAATTATTGTAAATGCAGCTCCAAAAGAATGGAAAAAAAGAACCATATCCTTTCAGGAAGTTGTTGTGCTGGCATTTGGATTGTATGATGATAATCCAAATAAGGGATACACGGTTACTTACAGTAGAGGTCATGATCCTAAACCAGAGGGAACGATGGTTAAGAATTCGGTGGTTAGGGTTAAACATAAAATGATTTTCGATGTCACAGCAACTGATAAGTCATAGTGTAGATCTGAAGCGTCTTAGAGACGAAGGATATGAAATTGAAGTAAATGGTGGATTTTTATTAGTCCACCATATACCTTATTTGAATGATAAGAGGGAACATCTTTTAGGAATATTGGTAAGTACATTGACCTTAAAGAACAATGAGACTACTGGCGTGCCTGATAATCATGTGATTTACTTCATTGGTGAGAACCCATGTAATGAAGACGGCTCCCTAATAACGGCTATTCAGCACAGTAACGTTGATGCAACGCTCCGTGATGGAATAACGGTGAATCGTTCTTTTTCTAATAAGCCTGCCGCAGGTTATCCTAATTACTATGAGAAGGTAAAACGTTATGCGGATATTATTTCGGCGCCAGCTAAATTTTTAAACCCCTCGCTTACCGAGAAGACATTTAAAGTTATAACTGATCATGATAATCAGGGTGTATTTCATTATTTGGATACTAATTCAAGCAGAGCAAATATAGATATGCTTAATAATACATTCTCTAACCAAAAGATAGCCATTATTGGTTTAGGCGGTACCGGAGCGTATATTTTAGATTTGGTAGCCAAAACACCAGTAGCCGAAGTGCATATCTATGATGGTGACAGTTTTGATCAGCATAATGCTTTCCGCTCGCCTGGTGCAAGCTCCATTGAAGATCTTCGTGCAAATTTGAAGAAGGCAGAGTTTTATGGTACAACCTATTCTAAAATGCACAGGAGAATAATTTCTCACCCTTACTATGTAAGGAAAGATATTTATAGCGAACTTGATAATATGTCTTATGTATTTATTTGTGTTGACAAAAACAGTGTCAGAAAATCTATATCTGATTATCTTGCAAGTAAAGGCATATCATTCATTGATGTAGGACTAGGGGTAAATGTGGTGGGTAATAAACTTATGGGAGCAGTTCGCGTAACATCCGCAACAGCAGAAAAAAGTGATCATTTGCCCGATAGGATATTTAGCGAGGACAATGATAATAATGATTATGTCACCAATATACAAATCGCGGATTTGAACTGTCTTAACGCTGCATTAGCGGTAATAAAATGGAAGAAGCTCAGTGGTTTTTACGTCGATCTGGAGGGGGAGCATCACAGTTCCTATTCAATTGGTGTTTCTAAAATTTTCAATGAAGATGCTACAGTATAGATTCGTTGAATTTATACCGGAAATATTGGAAGACGGAGTCTTGTATGTTTCCATGGAATATTGTACAGCCATACACAAATGCGTGTGTGGCTGCGGCAATAAGGTAGTGACCCCAATTTCTCCTACTGGCTGGCAACTTGAATTTGACGGTAAATCGATCTCATTATCTCCTTCTATTGGAAACTGGAATTTTGATTGTCAATCGCATTATTGGATTAAAAAAAATGAAATTAAGCATGCAATAAAGTGGAATCAGGATGAAATACAAGAAGGCAGGGATAATGATTTGAAAATGAAAGATGATTTTTATTTTTCTGCAGATAAAAGATTAGATAAGACAGAAGAAATATTAGATAAGCCCAAGTCGAGACATTGGAACTTAAGGCACTTTTTTAATTTTTTTTATAAATTTTAATAATCAGTTTAAAATTCATTTGCAGAATATGATAATTGGTACTTCTACTTAAAAGAAATGTTAATCATAAAATGAGAAGCAGATTATAAGTTTTAAGTAATAAGTTCTTTTAAATTAAATTGAACTTATTACTTTTATTTTTTAAATTTTAGATTTGTAATATATTCATTATGCTAAAATTGCCTGCTCATTTGAGTACATGTTCTTGTATAATAAATGTAGATGTAAGGTTGTATTGCAGTTAGATGACTGATTTGTTATGATTTCATTTTCTGTCTGGGCAGATTAATCTCATGTTCCTGCGGATAAGGTTTACGATGTGTCATACTTACATCTTCTCGAATCTGTTCGTGCACTTTATATTGTCTGTCATTGGTATTTGAATATCTGGGGTCAGCAATGAAAGGCATTTTGGCCATTTTGGTTACAGTAATAGTAGGGAAGTGATAATCGACCTCAACATTTCCTAGTAATAAATAACAGCCTCCTCCCTGAAATGGATATTTTGCAAGACTGTCTGTAAAATGTGCAGTATCGAAAAATTCCCCATCAGCATCAATCCAAGTTCCGAAATACATAGCACCCATCTTAGTAGGGACATGCTTGCGTGAGATGAGATATGCCAGCATGCGGACAGTTTTCTTATGATGCATCAATAAATTCTTTGCCATTACATCACCTCTGAATTTTGTCTGCAATAAATCAAAAGGGGAGCAGGATACAGGGAAACTTAAGAGCTCTATTTCATCAAAGGCATCTTCAAATTCAGAACGTTCCAGTTTTGGAAGCTCATATTCCTTGACAGGTTCCTGAATAAGCATCAGGTTTCGGTTCTCAGGCTTAAAGTTGACTAAAATAAGCCGTGCAATTACAAGCAGCTGGTTTTTTGATTTACCTGTGAAACGGAATGCGCCGATGAAAATAAGGATCTGTATTCCTTCGATACCGATAGGAATGCGGTTGATAAAATCTTCAAGCGATTTGTATGATCCGTTTTTTTCACGTTCCTGCTGTATAAGAAGAGCGATTTTAGATTCAAAACTCTGAAGGTGCATAAAGCCCAGATAGACATCTGTGCCGTATAGTGTGGTTTCAAATTCACTTTTGTTTACACAAGGATTGTGAATTGCAGCTCCCGACATTTTTGCTTCATAGACATATACTTCTGTGCGATAAAATCCTCCCTGATTGTTGATTACAGCCACCATAAACTCAACAGGATAATAAACCTTGAGATAAAGGCTCTGATAACTCTCTACCGCATAAGATGCAGAGTGTGCCTTACAGAAAGAATAACCAGCAAAAGACTCTATCTGGCGATATATTTCCTCACTTAGCTTTAGCGGATGGCCTTGCTGTACACAAGATAGAAAGAAATTATCCTTCACTTTCTGCAGTGCTGCCTTAGAACGTCCTTTCCCTGACATGGCACGGCGCAGTATATCTCCATCAGCTGCTGGCAGTCCGCCATAATGCAGTGCGATTTTGATAACATCTTCCTGATATACCATAATACCGTAAGTCTCGCCCAATTGTTCCTGAAAAACAGGATGGAAATACTCAAATTTGTCTGGATGGTTATGGCGGAAGATATACTCTTTCATCATTCCTGACTGCGCCACGCCCGGGCGTATGATAGAGGAAGCCGCTACCAAAGTTTTGTAATTATCACAATTTAAACGACGAAGCAGTCCCCGCATGGCTGGGCTCTCAATATAAAAACAGCCTATAGTCTTTCCTATTGCAAGGAACTCATTGCACTTAGCCTCATTTTTTGAAATTGTAGTATCACGGATGTTAAGACGAATACCACACGGCGCATTTTGAGGGCTCTCCGGATGAGAGCGGGTAAGTATAGCTCAATATGGTGCCAAGTCCGCTTGCTTCGCTCAGGCGGTACGCCAGCATTGTCTGCTGCATGAATTCCGGATTGTCGTAGTAGCACATGAAAGCTATCGGATCGCTGCCGGAATCACAGCCGTTCAGCTCTAGGAATACATCAGTGGCGTCAAAGACAGATGTCGAAATAAAATCGGCAATCAATTCTGCCGCGGTTCCTCTGGCGCTGCCCGGAAAAGCATCGGAAAGATGGGATATCCGGAGACTGCTGGATTGGGAACTGCGGCCGCTGTAGTGCAGCACGTCAGCGTCGGGAATAATAATGAGATTCCCCTTGAGCTTTTCAGTTTTTAATTCGCGGCGAAGCTGCAGAAGAGAAGCGGCGGCGTAAAATCCGCCTTCTCGGATTCCGGCCGCTACGGTAAGGGTTGGACCTTTTTCGCGCCCCCTGATAAGGGTTACCGGAAGGTCAGCCCAAACCGAATCCGAGGATTTCAGACAGATGACCGTATCAGTTATCGAAGCATCCTGTTTTTCCAGGTACTTCTTAAGCGAGTTCTTTTGCGACTGGGCGCTATGGATTGCCAAAAGGGATATAAAAGAAAAGATTAAATTTTTCATTGCATTAGATGATCGATAATTATTCTGTCTGAATCCAGAATAGCCATGCTGGTTTGCAGACCTTCGGAAGGTCTGGAATTAATTGTGTTAAGGTTTTCAGCTGTACGGCAGACCGCCGCAGGAGTATGGACCGCCATAGTTTTACGGGGCATATCGGACTCTTCAAGCCGAATGGTAAAAAAAACGGGCTGTTCTTGTAAGCCGGCACTTTTCTATCTGGACTTGCAGCCGGAGAGGACGCTGTTTTAGAGGCTGGCAGTCGCAGCGGGCAGCAGACAACTGTAAAAGCAGCCTTCTTTTACGATGTGCTGAACTGGCTATTGACAGTTAATCGAATAGGTAAAGCCGGAATTTAATTTTGAGTCTAGAAAAAATGGAGTCTGTGCAGGGAGTTTTTTGAAGCATCTGCAAATGCCGTGTTCAGCTTAAAATATGCGGTGCTTTTGCTATGAGGAAGCGACAGCGCGTCATCAGTAAATTTTTCTGTTAGGGATTTTAAAAGCGCAGCGGTTTTATGCTTCTCTTTCTTTTCCTGACAAGAAGCGCTTATGCGGATTTTCTTTTTACTATGTGGAGCATCAACAGCGCATTGGTCGGCTTTCCTGCCTGAAATATTCTGTATCTCGGCACAATCGGCAAGCACGGAAGAGACGCTGTGGATTTCAACGCCGTAAAGCATTCGCATGGCAAGGAGCGCCATTATCAATATGCCTTTAAAATGCTTCATGCTTAAGAGGAAATGCCAGTTTAAGTTTTTTGATCCCGCCAAATATAGCGCATTTTAAATAAAATCAGCCGGCATAAAATAAATATAGCAAAGATTTAACTTCATCCCTTTATGCAGCAATGCCTATCCAATATTTTTAAATGGCGGGTGTGCGGCAAGAATGCTGCCTTAATGCTACGGACTGATAAAGGGCAATGCTTTTATGGCATTTTTCTATTCGAGGGCTAAAACGGCGCGCTCTTCGGGTTTGCTTGACCACTGGACCTGCCAAACGCGTCCGTCGATCTGGTCCAGGAGAATGAAATTGTATATGTTGGTGGTAGGGCTAAGGGCAAATCTGCAGTTTTTTTCCTGATCGGGTGCGGCAAGTGCCTTTAGCGAAAGGGGAGACTCGAACCTGTTTTTTCCAGTATCCCACTGGACCTGCCACATCTGTCCGTTTCGGGTGTTGAGTTTGATATAGGTCCACATATTGTTAGTGGGGTAAAGCCTGTATGCCGTGTCGATGCAGGGAAATGTATTGGTAATGGCAGCGGGCTGGCTTTGTGCGGACGAGGCCATGGAGATGGCGAAGACAAGAAAGGAAAATAAAGTTCTTTTCATATTTTCAGATCGGTTTTAATTAAAAGGATATGAAGATTTTATCCGTATAAAAGCACCAAATAATGTGCCGAAATTAGGCAGACTTCCAGATGGCTGTCTTCGCAGCATGCACTGGCTTGTAAATGCGCCTGCAGAAATTATCCCTCCATCTGATCGTTCTGCTGTCCAGCAAATGCGATCTGAAGGAAAAAAACGGTTCCCATGACATAAGTGCACATTGCAAGTGCGTTAAATGAAAAAATCACAGGACGCTGGGCAGGGAGCACCATCGGAAGCAGAGCCATGGCATAGGCAGGGGAAAGCTTCAGATCAAGGACTCTCAGCATCCCGAATACCAGGGGCATTGCGGCAAACAAAGCAATGGCAGGTGCGGGAAAAAGATAAAGCGAGGCCGATCCGATAAAGCCAGAGAGGGTCAGCGCGGCCGAAATTCTAAACAGTTTTTTGAAAGAATGCCGTTTCCCGGTGCCGCCCAGCATCTCAAAACCGGTCACTATGATAGGCGGCATCGCCGCCATGTTCAGCAGTCCGTAGCGCTGGCATAAGGCAAACCAGAGTATAACAAGGTAGAGGAAGCAAAGCAGTTTTCCGCAGGGGATGTCCGATTGCCTGTACTGATCCTGCGCCTCTGCCTGCTGTCTGTATCCAACGGAAAGTGACAGGATCAGGGTAAAGAGCAGTATCGAGGCGAGAAAAGCGGGCGAGGTGCAGTTGGTGATGATCGGAAGCAGGCCGGTAGCCAGCGCCGGTCCCATCATATTTTTCATCAGTTTCAGAACAGCAGCCATCACTATCATGCAGATGGAAAGCTTGACCGCCAAGGGGGCATGCAGATAATTTATCCCAAATCCTGCTGCGGCGGTCATCGAAGGAAGCAGAAACAGATCCCTGGGCCTTTTTCTCCATTCCTCCTCGGAATAGAAATAGCAGCCGATACTCAAGGCGGCCATTTCAGGCAGTATTATCTCCCTGTCGCCTGCAAGCTGCGCTGTAAGCACCATTGCCGTGACAAAAAGAAGGCTTTTTAAAAGTTTAACTGTGCTGTTCTGGGTTTTAATAAATCTTTTAAGGTAAGGGGAACTCTGCATTTTTTTATTTGATTCTTTGATTAAATGAGGTGCTGCATGCCGCCACGGAATCCAGCGATTAAATTAATTGTATGGCTGAGCTGTCCTAAGCCTGATCCTTGCGGCGGCATGTGATGCGATCATAAAACCTCCGGCGAGCATAATAATGTCTTTCAGCACCAGTCGTCCTGCTCCTGAAAGGTAAGGGAAACCTGTCTGCGGCGCAGGATAGTCGCCTCCAAGATCCGCAACATAAACTTCCGGCGTTGTGATAAGAAACGAAAGGGTGGCAAACGACATGGCCACGGTCAGCAGCCCGCCAGCCAGACCTGCATTTGGAAACCATATTCCCAGCAGCACAATCAGACCAATCAGGAAGATTACGGTTCCTAATGCATATGAAAATGTGTAAGTTCCGTTTTCGCGATGCCATTCAATGTTGGATCTGACCACCAGCCCCTCGGGATTTTTATGCTTTTGGTATTCCGGACTTTCCCTGGCATAGAAAAAACTCATCAGTGGGCTGTTTGCCACAAAGGGGACAATTCCGTCCGCCTCATATTGAAAAGCCTTTAAACTGCCGATCCAAATCATGACCACTGCAATGGCAATATGTATCATGTAGACTGATTTGTCTTTACTTTCGGCCAGATAATATAGTATTCTGCTCATGATCGCTTTTTTTATAAAGCAAAGCTACGATGAACATTGTTTCAAAGAAATGGACGAATTGGGAAATTCCGTGCACTATTTTGCCGCTATGGAAATTCCGGTAGTGTTTCTGTAATCGGAAGGCGAGATTCCGACATGCTTTTTAAAAAACCTGCTGAAGTAATGCTCGTCCTGAAAATGGAGATCTGCCGATATCTCTTTTATTGACATATGGGTTAAATGAAGCAGTTTCTTGGATTCAAGCACAATGCGGTCATATATAAAGCCCGAAGGCGGCTTGCCCAGGTGCGATTTAATTTTTTTACTGAAGTTCTCAGCGGTCAGATTAAGCTTTTCTGCATAGAATTGGACGGATCTTTCCGCAAGGAAATTCTCTTCCAGGAGCTGCTGGAAATTCAGCCCTTCGTCCATTCTGGAAGTACCCTGGCTTTGGGATGAAATCTGCTGTTTTTTTTCTTTGCTGGATAAAGCCAGGATAACCTGAAGGTAGGCTTTAATGACAGATTCCGAAAAGTCGGAATTCATTCCTTTGAGCTCGGAGCTGATTTTATTTGAAATTTCTTCAATTTCCGTAAAGGCCGCATGACTCATTTCAACATAGGGATGCAGGTATATGTTATTGAAAAGAAGACCATTGCAGGCAACCTCCTTCTTATGGTATTCGATACAGTAGAAGTCTCCATGAAACTGCAGGCGCATCATTTTTTGCGGAGTATTTTCATGCCATGCTACATGCTGGTAGGGTGTTAAAAACAAAATGGAGTATGCGGCAGATTGGAACTTTCTAAAATCAATTTCATAAGATGAGCCCTCCCGCAGCAGCAGTATCTGGTAATTTGCACAGCTATTGAGCTTATCCTTCTGACGGGCTTCTATCGTATCTATTTTGATCTGCATTTTTTCTGATGGCGCTGCGTTTCCTGCGGCCAGTTGTGCCTCTCTTTAATTCAGCGAAATTGATCCTTCCGGCACCAAATCCAGATTAAGGTTACGCTTGAATTGCAGCTGCTTATTGCCTTTTGCGTTGATTAATTACGATTCGATGGGAATCGCGAATGCAAATTTCGTTAATTATATGTAAAATCAAAAATGCACGGCATTCTTTTGCGGGTGATTGCTATTGCTATCTTTTTTCAGGTCTGCATGGACGGCTTTGCGGATCCAAGCTGAGAAATAAAATATTGTATCTTTACATTTGAAGCCGTAAATGGAAATATTGGAAGAAAATTATTGAACTGCGCTTAAAGATATGGATTATCTTCCATTGATTCGCAACTGCAGCGGCTGCAATTGCGGAAAGATATTGGAATCGAAATCTTTAAAAGCTGAAATAATGCGCAATTCTGAGAAGCTTATCATTCTCCCGGGAAAAATGGAACAGAAAATTAAGAAGAAACGTGGCGCTTAACGAATAACATATGAGCTTAAAATTTCAATCAAACCAATATAATGGATTTACTATTTAAAACTGCTGAGGCAGCGGATCTGCCCCAAATCATCCGACTTCTGGCGGATGATGCCCTTGGGCAGGGCAGGGAGGATTTCCAGCTTCCTTTACCTGAGGCCTACATAAGTGCGTTCGAGAAAATCGATGCCGATCCCTCTCAGGAACTTATCGCCGTCACTAATTTGGAAGGCGATCTGGTGGGAACCATGCAGCTGAGCTATATCCAGTATCTCACCTATCAGGGGGGAGTAAGGGCGCAGATTGAGGCGGTCAGGATAAGGCGGGAAGACCGCGGAAAGGGATTCGGAAAACTTATGTTCCAATGGGCAATAGAGCTTTCAAAGCAGAAAGGGGCGCATCTGGTCCAGCTGACCACAGACAAGAAAAGGCCTGAGGCCGTGAAGTTTTACGAGAGCCTGGGCTTTATGCCGACCCATGAAGGCATGAAGCTTCACCTATAATTGCTGCATGGGAGGCCTGCGCAGTTATTTCTTCATTAATTGGATGCAAAAAAAACAAGTTTTTTCAGCTGATCGTACAAAAATTCAGAATGTCTACAAAATCAGGTTGTTACTTTGTATAGCATAAAAATATGAAGGAGCCAAACGCCTGCCTGCAATCCCGCTTTACTGCGGAGGGCAGGTTTCCAAATTGCAATGCAGCGTATCACTTTGCAATCGGATTGCATAAACTATTTTTTACATTTGTCCCATGAGATGGAAAACAACAATATTATTACTTTACATTCTAGGGCTGCTTGCGGTTCCGTGCAGTGACGTATACAATAGCTGTATTTCCTCTAAAACTGCGCAGAAAGAGCTGTCCCATAACCACAGCAGTGATAATGACGACCACTGCTCGCCATTCTGCCAGTGCTCCTGCTGCAGCGTTTCGGTAATAAAGTTCAGCTTTAAGATGCCGGACCTTAATCTTCCCCAGCAGCCTATCAGTTCCAAGAATACTGTCATTAAGGACTGCCAGGTAAATTCAACCTATACGGGCAGCATCTGGCAGCCCCCTAAATTTGTCGTTTAGATTTTTCGGATTGCGCTTATCACGTGAAGTGATTTTTGTCAGGCCTTAACGGTCCTGCCCAGCATGCATTTGATTTTCCGTATCCATTCGGGATGCCTGCGCGCGCTTTTCAATGTCCCCATTTCTGCATGGGCGGACAGACTATTTTCTAAACGTTAAAATTAAATGCATAGTGTTAGATAGTATAATTAAATTCAGCATAAAAAACAAAATCATTATTGGGTTAATGACTTTGGTTCTCATATTATGGGGCGCCTGGAGCGCAACGAAACTGCCCATAGATGCCGTTCCTGACATCACAAACAATCAGGTTCAGATTTTTACGACCTGCCCTACGCTTGCAGGACAGGAAGTGGAGCAGCTGGTAACCTTTCCCATTGAACAGAGCATTGCCACTGTGCCGAAGATCCAGGAAATCCGAAGCATATCGAGATTCGGGCTTTCTGTCATCACAGTTGTGTTCGATGAAGAAACGGACATCTATTTTGCCAGACAGCTCATCAGCGAAAGGCTGAAGGAGGCAACAGACCGGATCCCGCAGGGGATAGGAACTCCTGAGATGGCTCCTGTGAGCACCGGTCTCGGCGAGGTATACCAGTACATCATCCATCCTAAAAAAGGAAGCGAAAATAAATACAATGCCAAAGACCTGCGCACGATGCAGGACTGGATTGTGGCAAGGCAGCTGTACGGAACCCCGGGGATTGCCGAAGTGAACAGCTTTGGAGGGGAGCTCAAGCAGTATGAGGTAGCCGTGAACCCTGACAGGCTGAAAGCTATGGGGGTGAGCATCCCGGATATCTTTACGGCACTTCAGAAAAACAACCAGAATACCGGAGGAGCTTATATTGACAAGAAGCCAAACGCCTATTTCATCAGGGGAATCGGTCTTGTTACCTCTCTTGATGATGTAAGAAATATCGTGGTTAAGAATACTGGAGCCGCGCCAATTTATGTAAGCGATGTTGCCGAGGTGCGCTTCGGAAAAGCTGTGAGATACGGTGCCCTGACCTATAACGGGCAGGTAGATGCAGTCGGAGGCGTGGTGATGATGCTTAAGGGCGAAAACAGCAACGAGGTGGTGAAGCGCATCAAAGAGAAGCTGCCGACCATCCAGAAATCGCTGCCGGACGACGTCGTTATCGAGCCATACCTTGACCGTACGGATCTTGTGGGACGTGCCATCAGCACCGTAGAGAAGAACCTTGTTGAAGGTGCATTGATCGTGATATTCGTGCTGGTGCTGTTCCTGGGGAATTTCCGCGCAGGGCTTATTGTGGCATCAGCGATTCCTCTTGCCATGCTTTTCGCGCTTGGACTGATGAATGTCTTTGGCGTAAGCGCCAATCTGATGTCACTGGGTGCCATCGATTTTGGCCTTATTGTCGACGGTGCGGTAATTGTTGTGGAGGCAACGCTCCATCATCTAGCCATGCGCAAGTCGCTCAATAATCTTACCCAGGATGAGATGGACGAGGAAGTTTTCGAGTCGGCATCCAAAATACGTACCAGTGCTGCCTTCGGGGAAATTATCATTTTAATTGTATATATCCCGATTCTTACCCTTGTGGGCGTTGAGGGGAAAATGTTCCGTCCGATGGCTCAGACGGTAGGATTCGCAATCTTTGGAGCCCTGATACTGTCTCTGACCTACATCCCGATGATGTGCGCGCTTTTCTTGTCCAAAAAGCCGCAGCACAAGGAGACTTTCAGCGATAAGATGATGAACAGAATCCAGAATATCTACCAGCCGCTGCTTGCTAAAGTGATCGAGATCAAGTATGCCGTGGTCGGCGTAACGGTTGCCATATTCCTTATTGCCGTATTCTGCTTTACAAGAATGGGAGGAGAATTCATCCCGCAGCTGCAGGAGGGCGATTATGCTTTCCACTGCATCCTGCCTCAGGGAAGTTCGCTGAACCAGAGCATTGAGACCTCGATGCAGGCTTCAAGAATCATCAAGCAGTTTGACGAGGTTAAAATGGTGGTTGGAAAGACGGGAGCCGCAGAGGTCCCTACAGATCCTATGCCTCCTGAGGCTACCGATCTTATGGTGGTTCTAAAGCCGCAGAAGGAATGGAAGTCGGGAAGGAGCTACACGGAACTTGCAGAGGCCATAATGGAGAAGCTCGAAGTGATTCCGGGAGTGTTCTTTGAGAAGAACCAGCCGATCCAGATGCGTTTCAATGAGCTTATGACGGGTATCAGACAGGACGTTGCCGTGAAAATTTTCGGTGAGAACCTGGACACGCTTTCGCAGTACGCCAAAGAAGTGGGGCAGGTGATCCAGAGCGTTCCCGGAGCGACTTCTCCGCAGATTGAAAGGGTGAGCGGCCTTCCGCAGATCAATATCGAATATGACAGGACCAGAATTGCCAATTACGGGCTTACCATAGAGGATGTGAATGACGTTGTCAGCACGGCATTCGCAGGAAAGAGCACCGGACAGGTTTATGAAAATGAGCGACGTTTCGACCTTGTGGTGCGCCTTGACAGCGTTCACAGAAGCAGCATAGACGATGTGAGCAACCTTATGATCCCTACCAGCACAGGGGTTCAGGTGCCTCTGTCCCAGGTGGCAAAAATCGACTATAAGCTTGGACCTGCGCAGATCAGCAGGGAAGCGGGGAAAAGAAGGATTGTAATCGGATTTAATGTGGCTGGACGTGATGTCCAGAGCGTAGTGCAGGACATCCAGAAAAAGCTGGCTGAAAAAGTGAAGCTGCCGCCGGGATACTATTTCACCTATGGAGGACAGTTTGAAAATCTTCAGGCAGCCAGCGCAAGGCTTATGATTGCCGTGCCGGTGTCGCTTCTTCTGATTTTCGGTCTGCTTTATTTTACGTTCCGTTCCTTCAAGCAGGCTACGCTGATCTTCACTGCGATTCCAATGAGCGCCATTGGGGGCATATTTGCCCTTATGCTTAGGGGCATGCCTTTCAGCATCAGTGCCGGAATCGGATTTATCGCATTATTCGGGGTGGCGGTTCTAAATGGAATCGTGCTTATCGGAACATTCAACCAGCTTGAAAAAGAGGGTATGGACAACATTTTTGAAAGGGTGAAGGAAGGAACCATCACAAGGCTTCGTCCGGTGCTTATGACCGCGATGGTGGCTTCATTGGGATTCCTGCCGATGGCCATCAGCAGCAGCGCTGGCGCCGAGGTGCAGAAGCCGCTTGCCACCGTTGTAATCGGAGGTCTGGTAACCGCAACGTTCCTTACGCTTTTCGTTCTTCCCCTTCTTTATATCATTTTTAATACAAAGTTTGACTTTAAAGGAAAATTTAAATTGAGAAATACAACTGCCATCATTGTCCTTTTCATTGCAGGTCTGGGATCTGCAAATGCGCAGCAGCGCATCCCGATCGAGAAGGCTGTGGAAACCGCCCTGCAGAGCAATCAGCAGCTGGATATCAACAAATCCGAAATCCAGGCTGCCGGGCTGAATGTAAAGACAGCCGTAGACATCCCTAAAACGGGGGTCTTCGCAGAGAACGAGGATTTGAGGCCGTCTGACAGGACAGGGATTCTGAAAATCGGTATCTCGCAGAGTTTTGCATGGCCGGGGCTTTATGCCGCGAGAAAAAGCTATTTCAAAAACCAGCTCCAGTACAGCCAGCTCAATACGGTGCTTTTAAACGCCACCATCAAAAGGGATGTGCGCACCGCCTATTACAAGCTTTGGTACCTTCAGGACAAGCAGCTTTTGTACCAGCGTCTGGACAGCATCTATACCCAGCTGGCAAAAACTGCGGAGGTGCGCCTGAAGGCCGGGGATGTGGCTCAGCTGGACAGGATTGCCGCAGAGGCCAAGCTTCTGGAATTGAAAGCTTTTTCAGAGCAGAACAAGAAAGACATGACCGTGCAGCAGCAGCAGCTGATGATGCTTATGAACCTTAACGAATGGCTGCTTCCTGTGGAAGCCCCGCTTGGTAAGGCGGAAGTGAGCTTCACCGAAAGCGGCGGGAAGCATCCTCTGCTTACCCTGCAGGAGCAGAATGTGAAGATTGCATCTTCAAATGTTTCGGTAATGAGAAACAGCAATATGCCTGAGCTTTCCGGAAGGGTCTTCAGCCAGAAGCTTTATGGGCTTAACGATCCATACACGGGGTTTTCTGCCACTGCATCTTTCCCGCTTTTCGGAGCCGTATCGGCGCATAACAAGGTAAAGGCGGCAAAGGCCGAGAAGGAAGTGCAGGAAAAGAATCTTGCCTATCAGACCCAGCTGCTGGCGACCCAGAAGAATTCATCGGCTGCGGAAATTGAGAAAAACCTTGCCCTGCTGAACTTCTACGAGACTTCAGGGCTTAAGCAGGCGGAAGATATCATCAAAGCTTCCACGCTGAGCTACCGCTCAGGGGAAATCAGCTTTGCCGAGCTTGGACAGTTTCTGACCCAGGCCGTGGGAATACGCCAGAATTATCTTGATGTGCTGAACCAGTACAACCTGTCTGCGGTGCAGTTTGATTATTTCAACAATAAATAAATAATATAACAGCCTGCGGGAGAGGCAGAGCCCTTCCGCAGGATAAATCTAAATATAGAGCATTCATGAAAGTCAAAATTCAATTATTAATCGCGGCGGCCGCAATTTTATCACTGGCAGGCTGCGGACAAAAAAGCGGCGAAAGCGAAAGCGGAGCCAAAACTGAAAAGGCCGAGGGAGCGAAAGAGGAGGGACACAGCGACGGGGAGGCTGCCACAATTGCGGTGCTGACCCAGGAGCAGATGAAATCGGTAGGGGTTCAGCTCGGAACCATTGAGAACAAGAACCTGACTGCATCGATTAAAGTAAACGGCGCCTTAAGGGTTCCCAACAATAACAAGGCCAATGCAACATCTCTGTACGGAGGGGTTATCCAGACCCTTAAAGTGCAGCTGGGCGACCAGGTGCGCAAGGGCCAGGTGATCGCAACAATCGAGAATCCCCAGTTCGTGCAGCAGCAGGAGGAGTACATCACCATCAACAGCCGCATCACCAATGCGGAACAGGAGCTGCAGCGCCAGAAAGACCTTCAGGCGGGCAATGCCGGAGCCCTGAAGAATCTTCAGAATGCCACTGCGGAGGTAAATGCGCTGCGCGCACGCAAAGCTTCGCTTGCCAAACAGATCCAGCTGATGGGAATAAATCCCGGAAGCATCACCCCGGCGAACCTAAGGGCGGCACTGACGGTTACCAGTCCGGTTACCGGCACGGTAAGCGCCGAATTTGCGAAGATCGGAAGCTATGTTGACGTTTCATCTCCTGTTGTGGAGATAGTGGACAACCAGCTGATCCATCTTGACCTTCAGGTTTTCGAGAAGGATCTTCCCAAGGTAAAGGTGGGGCAGAACGTAAGCTTCAGCCTGACCAATAACCCTGAGGCAACCTACACGGCAAAGGTTTTCAATATCGGCTCTTCTTTTGAGAACCAGAGCAAGAGCGTTGCGGTGCACTGCACCGTGACGGGCAATAAGGCAGGGCTTATCGACGGAATGAACGTCACAGCGCTTGTAGGCGTAGGCACAGCCCTTACGGCTGCAGTGCCAAATGATGCCATTGCTGAGGCGGACGGGAAGTTCTACATCTTTGTGAAAACGGACAAGAAACCTGAGGAGCATGAGGAGGCGGAAGCTGAAGGAGGCACCGAAGAGGGCGAAAAGCACAGTCCTGCAGAGGAAAAGAAAATCGATGCGGCAAGCATGAACTTTGAAAAAGTGGAAGTGACTAAAGGAGTTTCGGAAGTGGGATATACGGCAGTTACGCCCGTGAAGGAAATACCTGCGGGAAGCAGGATCGTGACCAAGGGAACCTTTTTCGTAAATGCCAAACTGAGCAATTCCGGAGGCCACGAACATTAAGAGACACTAAGGATTTAATGCAGGTTCCTGTCCGACAGTAAGTGTTTGCCTGTGATTAAGCCATGGAAATAGGGATTCACCCCCTTTAATCTCCATTTCATGGTCTCGGACAGGAAAACCTGCATTAATTTAAAATATGCCGGCAATAAAGGCCGATTATGAAGTATCTGCCTGCTAAAAAAGTAAGCTGCGAACGCGGAAATTAAGAATAAGCTTCGTAAATTTACTGTAACTGCCTAACAGATAGGTCTTGTTGCCGGTTTTATTTTTAATGTAAAAATTATATGAAGAAAACGACAGAAGAAGCCTTTAACGGCAAAAGCATACGGCCTACCACGATGCGCATTCTGATCTACGAGTATATGGAAACCCTCACGGCGGCATTATCGCTTGCGGAGATCGAGAAGTATTTCCACAAGGCCGATAAGGTGACCATCTACAGGACGCTTCAGACATTTCTGGAAAAAGGGCTCGTGCATAAGATTATGGACGACAGCCAGGCCAGGTACCGCTTATGCGCCGATTCATGCGAAGAGGAAGAGCATAATGACAGGCATCTCCATTTCTACTGCAGGAGGTGCGGGCAGACTACCTGCCGCGAAGAGATCATGCTTCCGGAAAGCCTCTCGGGCAGCCTTCAGATCGATGAGATCCAGATTCTGGCCAAAGGAATCTGCGAGAAATGCCTGACTGCGAAATAATTCAGATCATATAATGGGAACAAAGGATAAATGTAAAATCTTAATTTTAAAATATGCTTCTAAACCGTAAAATATCAGTGCTGTACTTTGTCAGGGAAATCAGATCCCAGATCATTCTCATTGTCATTTTTGCCGCGGCTATCGGGATGCTGGATATGCTTCCGGTGTTCAGGAAAGTGTCGCTTCCCCTGAGCATCCCCGCACTGGTGGGAACCGCAGTTTCGCTGCTGCTGGCCTTCAGGACGGCGCAGTCCTATGAGAGATGGTGGGAAGCCAGAATGGTATGGGGGGCGATCGTAAACGATTCGCGCACCCTTATCAGACAGGTCATGCAGTCCGCTTCGAAAGAAAACAGGCATTTTTCAGAGCAGTTTGCCGAAAGGCAGATCATCTGGGTGTATGCCCTTGGGGAGGCGCTGCGCCGCCAGCCCTTCAGCCCAAAGGTGGAAGCCTACCTGAAATTCCATAACGTGGCGGGGGCAAATATTCCCAATGCGCTGCTGGACAGGCATTCGCAGGATGTTGCCGAAATGGAGCATAAGGGCATTATAACGGATTTCAAGACCGTGCAGCTCAATGAAACCATTTCGCGCCTCTGCGACCACATGGGAAAATGCGAACGGATCAAAAATACTGTTTTTCCAAAGTCATACAGCCTGCTGGTGCACACCCTTATCTATGTGTTTGCGGCCATACTTCCCTTTGGGCTCGAGGATTCCCAGCTGGTGGTGGAAGTGCTGATGACCATACTGATTCCGCTGCTGTTCATTGCAATAGAAACCACGGCAATCATTATGCAGGATCCCTTTGAGAACACGCCGGTGGATACTCCCATGACCTCGCTGGCACAGACCATTGAGATCAACCTGCTTGAGATGACCGGGGCGAAGGATATTCCGCAGAAGCCTAAAAATACGCTGTACTACGAGATGTAGGGGATGCATTTTCTAAAGATCTTATATGATGGATATCCAGCTTGAACTTTATATGTCTGCCAAACTGGTTCTGGCCGCTTTCCTGGGCGGGATCATTGGCTTGGAAAGGGAAAGGGAGCAGCAGAACACGGGGCTGAGGACCTTTGCCTGCATCTGTGCGGCTTCCTGCCTGTTTGTCTCCATTGCGGCGCATCTTACCGAAGATGTGTCGGCTGTAGCCAGGATGCTTGCCGCCATCGCGACCGGGCTGGGATTCATAGGGGCGGGCATAATCTTCAGGGACCAGCGCAATCTGCCCAAAGGCATCACAACCGCCGCGGGCCTTTGGACCACATCGGCGGTGGGAATGGCCGTGGCATTGGATATGCTGGTAATTGCCGTTTCGGCGACACTCATCATACTGCTGATTTTCAGCATAAACCATTTTTCATGGTACAGAAGACTGGTCGATAGATTAATTAAGAGTAAAAAAAGGACTAACTAAACCAATGGACTGCCTTTTATCGGCACCTGGACGCTCAGAGCAGATTGGTGCCGAATTTTTTAACCTTATAAATTATATATCATGGAACACAAACATAAATACGATAAAGACGGGAAACAGATCTGCTGCACGCAGACCGAGAAGGTGTATGTGAACGCCGGCGCAAAGGAGCTCCTGAAGGGGCACACAGCCGATGACGGCCACAGCCATGCGCACAGCAGGGATGACGGCCATGACCATGGGCACAGCGATGACGACGGGCATAACCACAGCACCGCGGAAGGAGGAGCGTTTAAGATGTTCCTTCCTTCGATAATTTCCCTGGCGCTGCTGCTTCTTGCCATCTCGTTTGACAACTGGATCAAGATGCCGTGGTTTTCCGGGACCATCCGATTCGCATGGTATCTCGCGGCCTATCTGATCGTCGGATTTCCGGTTATCAGGGATGCCTTCAAGAGCATCACCAAAGGGGAGATATTCTCCGAATTCCTTCTTATGAGCATAGCCACGGTGGGCGCCTTCATCATTAAGGAATATCCGGAAGGGGTGGCGGTAATGCTTTTTTACGCCGTAGGGGAGGTATTCCAGACCCTTGCCGTGTCAAGGGCGCAGCGCAACATCAAAAGCCTTCTGGACCAGAGGCCCGATGAAGTGACGGTCATTTCAGACGGAAAGGCCAAAACCATCAAAGCCGAGCAGGCGCAGATCGGGGACATCATCCAGCTAAAGCCGGGGGAAAAGCTTGGGCTTGACGGCGAGCTTCTGACCGAGAGCGCCTCATTCAATACGGCCGCGCTTACCGGGGAAAGCAAGCCGGACACCAAATCGAAAGGTGAGGCGGTCCTGGCGGGAATGATCAATCTGAATGTTGCGGCGCAGGTGAAAGTCACCGCAGCCTTTACCGACAGCAAGCTCAGCCGAATACTGGAGCTTGTCCAGAATGCGACTTCGCAGAAGGCGCCGACAGAGCTGTTCATCCGCAGGTTTGCCAAGATCTATACGCCTATCGTGGTTTTCCTGGCTATCGGAATCTGTCTTGTCCCATATTTCTTCGTGGACAGTTATGATTTCAGCAGCTGGCTCTACAGGGCCCTTGTCTTTCTGGTGATATCCTGCCCATGCGCTCTTGTCATTTCCATTCCCCTTGGCTATTTCGGAGGAATCGGCGCGGCCAGCCGCAACGGGATACTGTTCAAAGGGAGCAATTTCCTTGACGTGATGGCCTCGATCCAGAACGTGGTGATGGACAAGACCGGAACGATGACAGAAGGGGTGTTCAAGGTGCAGGAGACTGTCTTCAAGCCGGAGTTCGATAAGGACCAGATCCTGAAAATGGTCAATGCGGTGGAGAGCCAGAGCTCGCACCCTGTTGCCACGGCAATCCACGAATATGTGGGGGAAGTCGACAGTTCGATAAAGCTGGAAGGGACCGAAGAAATTGCAGGGCACGGACTGAAGGCGTCAATCGGAGGAAAGGAGCTTCTTGCCGGAAACTTCAAGCTGATGGACAAGTTCGGCGTTGCCTATGATGTGGATCCGGCTTCGATCGTATACACGACCATCGCGGTGGGCTACGGCGGGAAATATGTCGGGTATATCACCATAGCGGACAGCATCAAGGAAGACTCGCAGCTGACCATCGACCTGCTGCACAAGCTCAATATCAAAGCCACGATGCTCAGCGGGGACAAGGGAAGCGTGGTGAAATTTGTAGCCGACAAATTGGGCATTGACAATGCCTACGGCGACCTGCTTCCTGAGGACAAGGTAAACAAGGTGAAGGAGATCAAGGCGCAGTACGGAACGGTGGCCTTTGTCGGTGACGGAGTGAACGATGCGCCTGTTGTGGCGCTCAGCGATGCGGGCATCGCAATGGGCGGGCTGGGAAGCGATGCGACCATCGAAACGGCCGATGTCGTGATACAGGATGACAAGCCTTCAAAAATACCAATGGCCATCAATATCGGCAGACAGACCAAGAAAATCGTATGGCAGAACATCACGCTTGCTTTCGTAGTGAAGGGCGTAGTGCTGGTTCTCGGAGCAGGCGGACTGGCCACGATGTGGGAAGCCGTATTTGCCGATGTGGGCGTATCGCTTATTGCGATTCTGAATGCCGTGCGCATCCAGAAAATGAAATTCTAAATTGGATAATGCAGAAATCCTAAAGGCTTAAATCCAAAAGATTTAATGCCATCATTCAGCTGCCGGCCAAATGGTATCCGCCTATCGGATAGCCATCTGGCGTGGACGGCAGGGAATTTTCTGTGCCTTATCCAAAGATGCCAACCATCAGAAACGCCTGGCGCAAACGCTCAGGCAGAAATATCAAACGTGCAGTTTTACCGGCAGTCCATGGTAATGCATTGCCGTATCTGCTGGTATAGTGCCTGGAATCGAATTTTATGCGAAATGAAAAAACGAAAGAAGAAATACTATCCCAACATACAGAAGACCTCCAGGGGACAGAAGGGCAGGCCGGTTAGAAAAAAGAACAGATATTCGGCTGTCAATATCGGAAAAACGATTATACTGGCAATACTGGGACTTATTATTGTTCTTGGAATTTTTGCAAGGGCAAGACATTTCATCCTGTACCACGTGCAGGACAGGCCGCATGAGCAGGCCAACGGGAAACTGACCAATGAAGGCGCCGGACGCCTTCCTGCATCCCCGAAGTGAAATAGATAAAAAAAACTTATAAAAGGCGATTGTTGATTCAGAACCGCAGGCTTTTCAAAGGGCCTGCGGTTCATTTTATATTCTTAAAAAAATAAAGACCCCTGCGGCAAAATAAAAAAATGATGAAAAAGTATTCAAATATCTCCAATGCAATTCTGGCCGTCCTCAAGGACAACCCGGAGAGGGATTTTGCTCTCGAAGAGCTTTCCGCGCTTTTATTTCCAAGAGATGGGCAGGAAGACGAAAAGCAGAACCAGGCGGCGGTTCTGGATATGCTGATTTTTCTGGATGACCAGAAGATGATCCTTCTGGATTTTGAGACCGACCGATGCAGGCTTGCCAAATGAAGCTGATAGGATCAAGGGCGGAAGCCTTTATTTCCGGAGAGCCTTCCCCGAAGGGAAGGCAGTTCCGGAAAAGCCTAATTAAGCTTTCAGACCAGCACGCTGAGTGCGGCAGGCTCTGCCGAAATCCGGCAGATGTTGGTCCTTAATTTATAATGCTCCCCGTCGATCTGCGCGTCGGTGAAGATCTTCATTGGCATTTCGATCTGCAGGCTCTGCACCAGATGGTGCTGTGCCTTTTTGAATCTGCTCACCGAACGGGTCAGGATGCGGTATCCAAGGGCTATCTTTTCGAAAAAGGAAAGCTCGGGAATGAGCACCAGGTCAAGTTTTCCGTCGGTCAGCATCGCATCGGGGGTAAGGGTCATATTATAGCCCATTTCATTGGAATTGGAAACAAAAACGATAAAAGGCCTGATGGGAATCACCCTGTCATCAAAAGAAACGATGGCCGGCTGTGCCCTGTACTCAAAGGCTGCCGCAACTGCGGCCTTTACATAGGCAAAAAGCATCCTTTTTCCGGAATGCTCGTACTTTCTGATGATCATGGCGTCGATGCCGATGCCGGTGTTGCTGAAAAAATAATGCTGGTTGATCCTTCCCGCATCTATTCTTATTTTCCTTCCTTCCCTGATCACTTCAAGGGATTTTCCGATCTCATGCGGTATGTTCAGATGCGAGGCCAGGCCGTTTCCCGACCCCAGCGGGATGATTCCCAGCTTCACATCGGTGCCGATCAGGCAGGAAGCCACCTCATTTACGGTTCCGTCGCCTCCGCAGGCGACGATAATGTCGGGATTATGCTCGAGGGCCTTCTGCGTGAGGACAAGCGCGTGCTTTCTGCTCATGGTGTAGTCTGTCCTGATCTTATACCGGTCAGAGGGAAAAAACTGCCTGATGTAAAAATCGGGCATGCTGTGCCGTCCTGCTCCGGAGACCGGATTTATTATGAAATGTATATAGGTCATCGCTTATTTTAAAAGTTTGTTTGTAAAAAGGTAATCGGCGGTCTGGTACCATGCGATGGTCTCCTCAAGAAAGGGCCTGTCCATCGGAAGGGGGCTCAGGCTGTTGTCCGATTTTTTCCAGCTGTAGAAAGCCTGCTTCTTCTGGTCGGAGAGTATCATGACCCGGCTGCCTTTCATGAGCGCGAGCTTGCGGTAAGTCCCCAGGAAGGCACGCTGCTCGAAATCGGGGTCAAGGATGTCCCTGCCGAAGAAATCGGATTCGTAGTGCCATTTGAACATCGAAAAGACGGTAGGCCAGAGATCGATCTGCGAGCACTGCTTGTCCACTTTTTGGCTGGCCGTTTGGGGCATATTCACGACAAAGGCTGGGATATGGTAGTTGGCAATGTCTATCTCATCCTTTCCGGCGCTGCTGGCGCAGTGGTCGGCAACGACGATGAAGACGGTATTCTTGTACCAGGGCTTTTTGGACGCTTCTGCAAAGAGCCTTTTCAGGGCATAGTCGGCATATTTGACGGCGCCCTCGCGTCCCGTGCCGGACGGGATGTCTATCCGGCCCGAAGGATAGGTGTACGGCCTGTGGTTGGAGGTGGTCATCACGAAATTCAGGAACGGTTTTCCCTGCTTATGCTTCTGGTCGGCAGTGGTAATCATTTTATTGAAAATATCCTCATCGCAGATTCCCCATGCATTCTCGAAGGTGACCTCGCTGTCTGCGATATTGCGCCTCACCGTGCTGATGCGGTCGCTGAGCACGCTTCCGCGCCCTCGGTCATAAATGCTGAAGCCGTTGCCCCCGAAATAGGAGTTCATGTTGTCGAAGTAGCCGTCACCTCCGTAAAAAAAGCTGCAGTCATAGTTCTTGGAACTGAAGACATTGCTGATGGTGTAGAGATCCTGGTTTTCAGGCCTTTTGACAATCGACTGTCCCGGGGTTGGCGGTATGCACAGTGTCAGCGCCTCCATACCGCGCACGGTTCTGGTTCCGGTGGCGTACATGTTGGTGAAAAAGACGCTCTTCTGGGCAAGGCTGTCCAGGAAAGGGGTCAGGTTCTGCCTGTTTCCGAATTCTGCCATAAAATCCGCACTGAAGCTTTCCATGAGGATAAAGACAACGTTGCTGCGCTGCAGCGGCGACTGGGCATCCTTTATGCTGCGGTGGATCGAGTAGCCTGTGGTGGCAAAGGATACCGTGCTGTCTGCCAGTTTTGATTTGACGATTCTGAACGCGCGGTCATTTTCGATGGAGGTGTAAAACTGTTCGTACTTCATCTGGTTATTGCGGAAAGCGGCAAAAAAGGAATAGATCCCCGATTTGGAAATTTCGGAATTGTAACGGTTGGCGGACCATTCTGCCTGGCTGCTGGAGATAAAAGTGATATAAAAGGATGCCGCCGCCGTGAAGAGCAGCAATATGGAAACCCTCTTCACTATGTCCGTGTTGCGGGAGAATGCGGCGGCAAAGGCTCTTGATCTGTAAAAGGCAAAAAGCACAAGTGCGGTAACTATCACGACAGCTGATACGAGAAGTGGCAGCGGATAGGACTCCTGTATATTGGCAATGACCTCGTAGGTGTAGATCAGGTAGTCCACGGCAATAAAATTGAAGCGGGTCCTGAATTCCTCCCAGAAGGTGATTTCGGCCAGAAAGGTGAAAACCAGTATGAAAACATTCAGCGCCGTAAAGAACCAGATTACGATCCTGTCGGCCAGCGAGCCTGTCCATCGTCCCGCAAATACGGTATAGTAGAGAACGGCAGGATAAGAAATAAGCGCAATGGTTCCGATATCAAAAAAAAGCCCTGTAAGGAGCGTGCGGATGACATCAAAAAGGCTTTGCGAGACCTGGCCATGCTGCCAGATAAAAAGGATGATGCGCAGCAGCTGCGAAAACAGCAGAAACCATGCAATAAAATGAACCAGCAGTGCGTATCTGCCGGTTCTGATAGACAATTTACCCATAACTCAATAATAACTCAGCAAAGTTTACATTGCAATGTTGTAGTCATTCTGAATTTTTGGTTTTTATTAAGAAATAATAGCCCTGTTTATGAAAAAAAAGCGCATTGCGGCCTGCCGTTCTCCTATGACGCATCCGAGCGGAAACTGCCTGCGCAATCAGGTGCCGCCGCTAGAATTTTACGCTGAAGCAGTGGAAATCGTTATAATAGGAGTAGGAGATCTTCCAGCCGCTTATCTCGGTTATCTTCCTGATGATGGCCAGACCCAGCCCGCTGCCGTTTGCCGAGGCGCCGCCGCTGAAAAAGCGCCCGAAGAGCTTCTCAATGGGAAGCGGTTCGGCCTTTCCGGTGTTGAGGACCATCAGCTCGCGGTCCAGCGTCCTGATTATGATATTTCCCTCGGTGCGGTTATGGCGGATGGCGTTAAGCACCAGGTTGTTGATCAGGATTTCGGCAAGGACCGGGTTGGCTTCTATTTCGAGCCTTTGGGACAGCTGCACATTGATGGCGACCCATTTCTGGCCGGCCTGCTCGGTAAAGAAGTCCAGATGCTTTTCTATATGCCCATTGACCGAGATGCAGGTTTTTTCCAGATAGATCTCATGCTCTATTTTGGATAGCAGCAGCAGATTTTTGTTGAGCCTGTTGAGCTTTGCCACATCCCTGCTCAAGGCTCCCAGCACGCGTGTCTGGTCCTTGTCGAGCCTCATCTGGAAAAGGGTGTCGATCTTGTTCTGGAACAGTGCCAGGGGGGTCTGAAGCTCATGGGCCGCATTTTCGACAAACTCCCGCTGGCTTTTATAGATGGCCGTATTTTTTTCGATCAGTGCCTCAAGGCTTCTGTTCAGGCGTTCAAATTCGTCGATGTCAGTCTCCAGGAAATGGGGGGGCTTGTTCTTGTCGATCTCAAATTCATGGATCTGGTCCAGGGTGTCATAGAAGGGCTTCCACCGTTTGGAGGCCGTCTTTTTGGAGAGCCATACAATGCCGATGAAAAGCACCAGAAGGATAAAGGTGAACATGCCTGCGATGGTGAAAACCATCCTTTCCATTTCCAGCAGGTGGATCTTTTCGGTATAGGTGTATTTTTTGCCGGCAATTTCCACAGGGGCGTATATGATGCGGAACGGCTCCTTCTCTTCCGCTGTCGAGTCTTCGATCACGGTGCCCACAATGGAATCCCTGGTGACGCCCATATCGGGCATAATGGTGAAATGCAGGTTGTACCTGTTCCAGGTCTTGATGTCTTCGGGAGTGAAATTGCGGCTGGACTGGTTAATGAATGCGTTTTTATGCTGCACGAGGACCTCCTCGGTTTCGTAGATGAAAAGCCACTGGCTGACAAAGTAGAAGATCGGAGCGCAGATTAGAAGGATGACGGCGGCAAGCACGAGAAAATCGCGCGTGGTTTTGCTGAGCAGTTTTTTACGATTCATTTTTCCCATTTGTATCCTTCGCCGTAAACGGTTTTAATGTAGTCGCCCGATCCGGCTTTGGCGAGTTTCTTTTTGAGGTTTTTGATGTGCGCATATATGAAGTCATGGCTGTCGAGCATATCGGCCATGTCGCCCGATAGGTGCTCGGCGATGGCTGCCTTTGAGAGGACCTTGTCATTGTTGCCGATCAGGAACAGCAGAAGGTTGAGCTCCTTTCTGGTCAGTTCGAGCTTTTGGCCATTGACCAGCACGGTTTTGGTGAACACTTCAATCCTGATCTCCTGGAACACCACGCTGTTGCTACCCTTGAAGTTCCTGCGGCGCACCAGCGCCTGCATCCTTACCAGCAGTTCGGCAAGGTGGAAGGGTTTGGTGAGGTAGTCGTCGGCGCCAAGGCTGAAGCTTTCCAGCCTTGTTTCCAGGGTCTCTTTTGCCGAAATGATTATCACCCCGTCGGTCTTGTCTTTGCTTCGCAGCTCCCTGAGGATGTCAAAACCGTCCCCGTCGGGAAGGCCAAGATCAAGAAGTATGCAGTCGTAGTCATAATTGTCGATCTTATGGATGGCCTGCACATAATTGTGCGCCGTTTCGCATTTTACGCCGTTGTCCTTGAAATAGCTCTGTATGCTTTGAGCGATATCCTGTTCGTCTTCTATGATTAAAATTTTCATGATGCCATTTTCTTACCGCCCCATGACAGTGCATATGCCCACTAAATTTAAGAATTTATGGCAATATGTGCGCTGCGGGGCATCATTTTTTTTTAAACGGCGGGGCCGTTTATATATTACAGTCTGTAATAATACGGCTCAATTTTGAATTAATTCTGAATTTTTGCCTGCAGCGTGTTTTTTTGCCTCAAAAACTGCCTTAACCTATCCGGGCTTTGATAAAGATTCCCCCAGCCATGAAAACTGGATGCCGGGAGAATCAGATCAAAAAAAACACGGTTTGGGAACATATAAATGTTCTTGTAAGGCTTTATTTTTCAGCGCTGGACCATGCTGGAAATAATATTGATGCTCAATGCCAGTATGGTGGTGTTGAACATAAAGGAAAGCACGCCGTGCACCAGTGCGGTCCTCCTTATCTTCCTGTCCAGTATGGCGACATCCGATACCTGGAAAGTGGTGCCGATCACAAATGAGAAATAGACAAAGTCCAGATAGTCAGGTTCGCCTTTTCCGGGAAAATCAAGGCCGTTGAGCGAATAGTGGAGGTTGGCGTATTTGAAGGCAAAGGTGGTATGGACCACCGCCCAGGCAGTTCCCACCGATGAGAGCGTCATCACCACGTGCAGCGCCAGCTCGGAACCAGTCTTCTGGTCGGCTGAAACATACAGCAGCACTATGCCCAGAAGGCTTACTGCCGTTGTAAGTAGCATGAACAGGGACAGCACAGCGCGTCCCGAGTCCTGGTCTTTGGCGTTCTTCTTGAGCTCGGCCACACGGCAGGTGAATATGGTGAACCAGGAGAAAAACAGCTGGGTTAGCGAAAAAGCCAGCCAGACCGCCATGATGTGCACCGAAGGCCTGCTGGTTCCTATCTCAAGGACAAGGGCCGTGAGCAGCCCCGCCGAAGCGGAAATTGCCAGCCTTGACCTGTTGCTGAGCCGGTTGATAAATACTGTTCCATTCATATGAAATTATTTTTATGGCCGAGGCCGGTTGTTGATCCTATCGGTAAATGTTCATATTTTCGTCGTAGATGGGGCTTTCCACATCCAGAAAGTTCAGCACGCTGTGAAAGACATGGTACTGGGTCACCGTTTTATTGGCCTTCAGCTTTTTTGAGCCGGGCGATGCCCAGACAATAAAGGGTATCTCGAACTGCTCCTTCGGGGCAATGCTCATCGGAAGGCCGTGCATGTAGAGATTGTTTTCCCCGAGGGACTCTCCGTGGTCGGAAACAAAAATCATGGTGCTGTCAAATTCCTTGAGCTCTTTCAGGTTCTGGATCACGCGGCTGAGCAGGTAATCGGTATAGACTATCGTATTGTCGTAGGCGTTCATCAGTTCCTGCTTTGAGCAGTCGGCAAGCTCGACGCTGCTACAGACCGGACTGAACTTCCGGAAGCCTGCCGGATACTTGGCGCTGTAATTCGGGCCGTGGCTGGTGCTGGTATGCAGCACCAGGAGTATCTTGTCTTTTCTGCTGGCCAGTATCTGCTCTTTGAAAAGCGCCAGCAGGATTTCGTCATAGCCGCAGGCTTTTCCCCTGCAGGCTGCGCCAAGGTATTTCCTGTCCTGGTAATTTTTGATGTGCAGCGGCGGCTCTCCCCAGTTGGCGGTCCTCCATATGACCTCCACATTGTTCCGGAAGAGGTAGTTGGGCAGTATTTCGTACAGCTCATCCGTCTTTTTGTAATCCAGGATCGCCTTTACCCCGGCCGTGGTGTAGGTTGCGGCGGAAACCGCGTCCAAAGGGTGCACATTTTCTATGTCTGCAAGCATCGGATTGGTGTTCTTCGGATAGCCGTACAGGGAGAAATTGGCCTTTCTTGCGGATTCCCCGATGACCAGCACCACAATGGATTTCTTCCTGCTGCTGATGCGGGCATCGGGAAGAAGGATTTCCTTCTGGTTTTTCTTATACTGGTGCACGTAGAAAAGAGTGGTGTTGACCGCATAGGACCAAGGCATTGCCAGGCCTCCCAATTTTTTGGAATTCTTGTCGATCCAAAGCCAGCCGGCAGAATTGATAAAAACCAGTGCAAGCGCAATGAGAAAGCTTCCCGAACAGAGCGCTGCAAACCTTTTAAGGGGCTCTTTTACGGTCCTGATCCTCAAGAGCGCCGCCGAGGGAAGTATCCCGAGCACGAGCACATAGAGGGCCAGGGTGATAGAAAAATAGGCGCTTGATTCCGCATAATTGGTGTTGAGGATATTCCCGATCATGCTTTCGTCTATGATCACGCTGTAGGCATTGATAAAATACAGGGCCGCCGCGCTGAGGGCAAAAAAAAGCGAAATGATAATTCTGCCGATAAGTCCGGCAAGGTAGACCAGCAGATAGAAGACCAGGAAATCCAGCACAAGCATCAGCAGGATGAGGCTGGCTATGGTCATCATGCCGCTGAATCCCGCGTAATTGAGGTTCCCGACCACAAAAGCGAAGAAGGGGATATGGAAAAATATGCAGTTGGCCAGGCTTGCTAAAGCCGCCAGACGGGCTGCCGGAAGACTACCTTTTAACATATGCGGCGGTTATTTTAAATAAAGATACGGATAATGCGGCAATTGAGATGTAAAATACCAATAGGTTCTCCTGCAGGATCTTTCCGGCCAGCGCAAGCCAGCACACCGTAAAGCCAATGATGAAGAAGGGATAGTATCTTCTGCAGCCTATCCATTTCCAGATGCGCAGGCGCAGGGAGATGAAAATTCCGGCAAGGGCGCAGCAGTATCCCAAGATGCCCCCGATAAGAACATCAATAGGGTAATGGGCGCCCACGGCCACACGTGTGAGGATGAGCGCGATTCCAGCGGCCACAAAAGCCGCGCACCATAAGATCCTGTGCCTCAATCTTGCAGGCATGAAGGCAAACATCAGGAGGGAAAGCGCCGTAAAAATGGTGATGGAGTGCCCGGACGGCAGGCTGCTCTGCCCGGACAGGACCTTTCCGATTATGGTAAAGCTGCCGGTATCATAAAAAGCCGCCGGCCTTGGGACATGGAAGATTTTTTTCAGCAGGCTGGAAAGCAGGCAGGAAACCAGGAGGGCGGAGGCAAGGCATTCCCATATTTTCGGGGCGTGGAGCACAAAAATGCTGAGCAGGGAAACCACCACCAGCGCATTTCCGGTTTCGGTGAGATTGTACTGCACTTCGGGATATCTGGACAGGGCCGAATTGAGCAGGAAGAAATATTCCCGCTGGACCATGATGTAGGATTCCGCGCGCAGCGCATCAAGCATGAACAGGAATGCGGCGATGAGCAGCAGCAGGAGCGCAGGCAGGACGAAAAGCGATGGACGCAGCCTGGAGAAATTGAATGAGACATAAATATCCATCAAGGGATTCACCTTTTCGGACCTGATTTTCTGGATGCCCCCATCGGCATCTTCAAGGAATAGCTGGCGCATTGTCTAGGACTTAGTTAATGATGGCTTTACATTGGCTTAACCAGGGCAAAACATATCGGATTATTTTTGCCGAAAGTTTACAATCCAATTTTGTAATCATCCTGAATTTTCGCCCCTCCAATAGCGGCGGGAGGAATCCTGCACGCTTCAATTCGCTTGCATACAGCGCTTTACGGGTTATGCTTTTTCTTAAAAATAATCTCCGGCGCCGCGGGAAAGGCGGCAGATAATGGAGGCATGGAGGCCGAGAATTTTATAATTGAAAAATTTAGATTATATAAGGGTGCGCATGGCATAATTTGCTAATTTTAGTTCCGTGAAATTCATCTGCAGCATACTGGCCCTGATCATAGTCGCCCTTTCCAGCATTCCGTGCGAGAAGGGAGCGGGCTCTTCGCGTGGGGCGCACCCCGCTTTGAGCATGGCTTCGGGCAGTTTTCAGCCTGCCGATGCGTGCTGTCCGTTCTGCACCTGCCTGTGCTGCCGCAGCATGCCGGCTCTTGCGCCTGCCGCTGCGCTGCAGGCTCCCGTGCCGCCTTGGTCACCTTTCCCATGCGCAGGCTATATCAGGCCTAAAGCCTATTGCGCCTTCCGCTGCTCCATCTGGCAGCCTCCGCAGACTGGCCGCTTTTTATCCTCCTAGGGTTCAGAGGGGCCATAGGAGCGGATCTGCGCATACCTGCTGCAGCTTCCGCACTTCCATTCACGTCCAGACCGCTGCAGGCGGGGCTCGCGCATCAGCGTCTGAGCCCGGCCGCCATTTCTGCGCTTTCCATGCGCCGCCCGCCGCCATAAGGACGGCAAAGCGCAAGCCATGGACGGATGCAGGGGCATGCCGTTTGGCTTTTCAAAAATTTTAGAATTACATTATGCAGAAAATATCCAAAGCGCTCTATGCGGCGGCAATGCTGCTGCTGGCGGCTGCGCTCGCTTCGAATGCCGCGCTCTATTTTTCAGAAGGGGGAATCCCGGAAACGGCGAAGGCCCTTAATATCATGACTCCCATTGTTACCCTGGCGTATCTGCTGTCGGCTGTCATCATCTATAGAAGATCTAAAAAAAGCAGCAGAAATGGGAAGCGCTAAAATAACATCAGCAATAAAGGAAATGGCAAAAGCGCTTGGTCCGGGCCTTATTACGGGGGCCAGCGATGACGACCCTTCGGGAATCGCAACCTATTCGCAGGCGGGCGCCCAGACGGGCCTTGCGACCTTATGGACCGCGCTGCTGACTTTCCCGCTGATGGCCGCCATCCAGGGAATGTGCGCCAGGATCGGACTGGTTACCGGCAGGGGCCTCACCCTGACCATCAGGGAGCATTATCCAAAGGGGCTGCTCTACGGCGTGCTGCTGATGAGCTTTCCCGCCATTACCCTGAACATCGGGGCCAACATAGAAGGCATGGCTGCGGTGGCAAACATGATTTTCCCCGCTGTGCCGGTGCCGGCCTTCTGCCTCTGCATCACGGCGGTGCTGATAGCTGCAATCATCGCCTTTCCGTATCGGAAGATCGCCAATATCCTAAAGTGGCTCTGCCTTTCGCTGCTGCTTTACATGGCGGTGCCCTTTATGATGGACCAGGACTGGGTGGCTGTCGCACGCAATGCCTTTATACCGACAATTGCCCTGAATAAGGATTTTATCCTGATACTGGTGGCCATATTCGGCACGACGATTTCGCCCTACCTCTTCTTCTGGCAGGCCACCATGGAAGCGGAGGATGCGGCCCACGGCAGGCAGGACCCCGCTTTGGGCAGGCGCAGTCTGGCCGATATGAGAAAGGATGTAAATGCGGGGATGCTGCTTTCCAATCTGGTCATGTTTTTTATCATACTCACTGCGGGAAGCGTGCTTTATCCTGCCGGCATACGCCGGATCGATACGGTGGCGCAGGCGGCGGCGGCCCTTGAGCCCCTGACGGGCAGGCTGACCTATCTTATCTTCGCGGCGGGCGTTCTGGGGACTGGATTTCTGTCCATACCGGTTCTTGCGGGCTCGCAGTCCTATATGCTGGCGGAGACCTTCGGCTGGAAAACGGGCCTTGATAAGAAATTCCATAAGGCCAGGCTGTTTTACATTTCCATAATCTTCTCGCTGGCGGTCAGCGTAGGGCTTGACTTTTTCGGGATCAGCGCGATACAGGCGCTGCTCTACACGGCGGTCTGCTATGGGCTGACTGCGCCGGTGATGGTTGCGGTGGTCCTGCATATCGGCAGCAATAGGAAAATAATGGGCGAAAACACCAATTCGATGCTTTCAAACGCATTGGGTGCCATTGCCCTTATCATCATGTCGGCGGCGGCTTTTGCGCTGCTCTACTTCCTTTTTTTCTAGGGGGATGCGCCATCAGGCGGCCCGGCGGACGGGGACAAGCCCGATGCCCCAGCGGGGCATCGGGTTTTTTTCTGCCTCCGCGCTGCGGAACCCTTAAGTAAGTTTTAACACCGCATCGGCTGGAAATGTGTGGGCAAATGGCTATTTTTGGACGGCAATCTGCCACAAAAAAAAAGAGATCTCTGCAATGGAAAAAACGATACGGCTCAAAGTGAGGAAAGATCTGGATGCACAGCAGCAGTCCAGCGTCATAAGGCTGAAAGGCACCCTCATTTCAAAAGGATATACCCAGATCATCCATATACTGGATCTGGACGAGGAGTTCCATATCAATACCTTTGAAACGCCATCTGATAAGACAGCAGAAGCGATGCAGTACATTGCGGCTTTCATCAGTGGGGAAAGGCTGCTGGATGCCGTCATGACGGACTAGCAAGGGAAAAAAAATCCCCGCAGCATTGCCTCAACACGTTGCCTCGGAGGCTCAGGGTATTGGTGAAATCCCCCGCTTCTCGGCCTTTTCAGACCAGGTGACCTGCCAAGTGCGGCCATCGAGCTGGTCTGCGAGGATAAACGTGTACGCATCGGCTGTAGGATAGAGGAAGAACCTTCCGTTCTTTTCCTGTCCGGCAGGAACCAGGCTTTGCAGGGAAAGGGGCTGCAGGGACTTCTTTTTATCGGTGCCCCACTGCAGCTGCCAGAGCTGTCCATTTCTTGTGTCGAGTTTAATGAAAGCGGAAATGTAATGGGTTGGAATAAGCCTGTAGGCGATGCCCATGTCAGGAGAAATATAAGAAGGTGCCTCTGTATGGCTTTGAGCCGGTGCGGTCAGGGCGATAAAACAAATAATAAGGGAAAATACTGCTGTTTTCATGGTCTATTAATTTTTGGCAGGGTTAAAAAAATTGTGTCTCCGGTTTTGCTCTTGTCATACAGGCTATTGGATATCAACAATTCTGCCAAAACAGTAATGCCTTTAATATTGGAGAAACTTAGGATGATGCGGTAAGACTGGCTGAGCAATACAATGGGCCGTTCAGTAAATCGCGAAGGAAGCCCGAAAGGATCTGAAATATTGGAAGCTCAGCATAATTTCAATACAGGGCATCGCATTCCATTACCAGACTGGCAGGTCTGAACTTTTAGTCTTGCATATGCTGCAAATAATTGTAATTTTATAAAAAATCTTACTAAAAACTTTTGTCGCATTGATGAACATTGATTTTCTGGATGCAGGCTGTGCGGATGCCATCCATATTAATTTTAAAGGCACTGATGATAAAACGCACAACATCTTAATTGACGGCGGCAGCGAGAAGGGCCGCCTTTATGAGACAGGGCTCAGAAAGAGACTGCATGAGATAGTCAACATCAGAAAAGAAATAATTGATATATGGATCATTACCCACATTGATGATGATCATATAGGGGGAATTCTGCGCCTTCTTAAAGATGCTGACCTTCTGCAAGCCGTGGATCTGTCCAGAACCACTTTCTGGTTCAATTATTCGATCTGGGACTATGACACCGGCATCCGGACCAATAACCTAAAAAATGTTAAGCAGGGAATTACCCTTAGGGAGTACCTTGCAGCCTATTCTCAAGTAAAAAAGGACATAACTGACAGCCACCCCCTGATTGATTTATGGGGAGCCAAATTGATTATCCTGTCTCCCGACAATGCAAGATACAACTCGCTTCTCAAGCTGTGGAGAAATGAGGAAGTGAAAATGAGGGATAGGGAGCCTTCATCTTTAAAAAGCATAAGAAGTAATGACTACGGCAGAAGAATTGAGGATTTCGATACTTCAAGAGAAGTGAAGGATGCATCTGTGGAAAACGGATCAAGCATCAGCTTTATGCTGCAGTTCAACGGCGAATCGTTCCTGTTCACTGCCGACAGCCACCCTGATGTTCTTGCTTCAGCCATTAAAAGAAGATTCGGGGAAGAAAAGATTAAGCTGAAGCATATGCAGATTCCGCATCACGGAAGCAGGTACAATACAAGCAATGCTCTTTTGGAGCTGGTTGACTGCGAAAATTACATTATTTCAGCAGATGGATACAACCGGTCAAATCTTCCCAACAAGGAAACTTTAGTGAAAGTGCTTCGCGCCAATCCCGATAAAAATATCAAATTTTTTATAACGCAGGAAAATGAACTTACAAGGAACATTTTTAAAGCAGATCCAGAGTTTAATATTAATCTAACATTTCCCACGCCGGGAAACAGCCACCTCCACTTTGAAATAGGATGACAGCAGAAAAAGATTTTATAGTAAGAATTGAAAATCCCCAGGGATTCGGCAGCGGACTTCTATATTCGCCGGCCGGCCAATCGGAAGAGGCCTATGTGCTTACGGCAAGACACGCCCTTGTTGGGGATAATGGGATTCCATGGGAATACGATGAGCTGTCAGTCGGATTTCTTACTGATAATGGATGGTCTGAATATAAGCTGCAGGAAGGGGATGTAATATTATTTGGCGAAAATAATGCAACTGAAGATTTAGGCGTACTGGTAATCAAAAAGCAGTTCCTTCCCGTATCGCTTGACTATGATAGATGTCCTGGAATCTGCCTTGTTCCGGCTAAAGGCCATGAACTTGAGATAACCGGTTTCCCCAAAGTGGTTCTTAATAAATTAAAAAGAACACTGCACCATTTGAAGCCCCTTAAGGATAGAGATTACGAAAGGCAGATACAGATTGAAGTATCGGATCCCCTGACCGGGGAATACAATGACGACAACCTTGTGGAAGGCTATTCCGGAAGTCCGGTATTTGTCAAATTGAATGGCAGATATTTCTGCTGCGGCCTATTTCTTGCCTATGAGACAAAAAATAAAAGGATATTGGGGATCGATCTTTCTCTGGTAAATAATCTTCTGGCATCAAGATCGCTGCCCCTTTTATCATTGCTGCAGATAGAGACAGACCCTACCGTGCTTGAAGCAGCTGAAAAGCTTAATGAAAATTCTTTCAGGGTGCTTTCAAGAATACGAGACAGCGTCGGCAAAGTCAACCTGCCTAGGACCGAAATTTCAGCAGCTGCTTTGGAAGTTATAAGAAACGGCAAGCTGGCAATATTTACAGGAAAGCCGGGAAGCGGAAAATCAGCGATGGTTAAGAAGATTTTGGATGGATTAAAAAATGATTTTGAAATATTTGCTTTTCAGGGTGAGCAGCTGGACAAAAAAAGCATCGAAGAGATATTTGCAGATAAGCCTTTCTGCTTCGGCATATCCCTTTCAGAGGTTCTTGATTCCCCGCTATTCGCTAAAAAGAAAATTTTCCTTATAGACAGCATCGAAAAAATACTTGAAACGGATAATGCTGAGACGATATTGGATTTTTTTGAACTGCTTTTTAGAAGAGAGGATATTACATTAGTGTTTACCTGCAGGAGCTATGCGGCCGAGCATCTAAAAATCCGTTTTTTAAGGCAGTTTCCCGCTTTTCCCGATTTTGATGTGCCTGCGCTTGATGGAGCGGAGCTGGAATGCATCGCTGAGAGCTATCCGATGCTGAGAACCTTAGCAAAAAATAAATCCCTTTTGAAAGTTCTCCAGATTCCCTTTAATCTGGATAAGGCAGTGTCCTTACCTCAGAATTCGTTAGAAGATGATATTGATACTGAAGCTAGGTTCAAACAGATCATGTGGGAATATGTGATTGAAGGGCGCGAAAAGGAATCAGATCCGCTAAAAAGACAGCTGCGCGGCGAGACATTTATGGAAATTGCCCTGAAGAGGGCTTCGGCAATGAGCGCATATGCAACTGTTGGGCACGCGCGTGCCGACATACTTCACGAGCTGACCGCTGACCATATTATTGATCCCGAACCGGTATACAGAAGAAGCTTTGCGGCAGCTCATGACATCTATGAGGACTGGGCACTGACAAGGCATATTGACAGCAATTATCTGCAATACATTGCTGAAGAGGGCAATTACGGCGCTTTTTATGATGCAATAGGAACCTCTCCGGCAGTCCGGCGAGCCTTCAGAATCTGGATATCAGAAAAAATACAGGCAATGGACGGATCTGCAGGCCGGCTCGTAAAATCAACCCTCAACGGTTCGGCAATCCAAAACTACTGGAAGGATGAAATATTAGTTGCTGTCATGCAGTCGCATTACAGCAGTGATTTTCTGCGGGAAAACAAGGATTTTCTATTTTTAGATCAGTTTAAATATTTCATAAGGATAATTTTTTTAGTTCGGGTTTCGTGCCAGAAGCCGGATTTTTCCCTCCTTAACGCATTGGATGTGGACAAAAGGACTCAGGTATATCACAATATCAATCTGGTGCCCTACGGTGAAGTATGGGCCAATCTCATTGAATTTATTTTCTTAAACCTGAATCTGCTGCAGCCGCAGATGAGATTGATACTGTCAATGCTGCTGCAGTGGGAGAAAGGCCTGAAAAAAAACGGACCTTTTCCTGCCGGGGCCGAGCATGCGGCTAAAATTTTAATATGGTTTTACAATAATTTTACATCAGGCGTCTCATCTGACCAGGGAAGGGCTAAAACTGAGAATCTTGAAAATGGAATATTAATGCTTTTCCGTCTCTCTGACTTTGTCAAAGATCAATTGAAATCATTAATAGAGGATGCATTCAGAAATAAAAACAGGGATGCTGATTTTGAAATCGGCAATCTGTATGACAAGATTTTAGAGTATGCCCTTGACGGGTACGAAGGGCAGAAAATATGCAAAAATTTTCCTGAACTTGTCCTTGAAATTGCAGAAAGCAAATGGTTTTATTATCCGCCGACTCCTGAGCAGATTGCAGAAATGAAGAGGCAGTCCATCCTGGGGCCGTACCACCGGTCGATGATGCACAGCGAGCAGGATTTCGGCTTCAGAAGGAGCACAGAAAGGCATTATTCACCTGGAAGCCCTTATGAAACGCCTATATTGAACCTTCTGCTGTATTCTCCCTTTGCAACTGTAGATTTTTTAGTGAAGCTGTTTAATCACGCTGCCGATTCCTATATCAAGTCCGATTTCGGCCGGGACAATGAATTTCTGCATCCTTCCGACCATCGTTCGCAGATAACTGTTATAATGGACGACGGAAGAGAGATTAAGCAGCATGCCAGCCCTTCATTATGGATGATGTTCAGGGGAACCTATTTTAATTCGCCCGATGTTCTGAAATCCTGCCTAATGGCAGCCGAGTGCTATCTGCTTCAGATCGGCCGGGATATAAAAGAGAACAAGCATGACCAGTACACTAAATTTTTAAAGGCTTCCTGGGACTACACCTTTGAGGCTTTTTTAACCAGATGCAACAGCGTCATGGGGTCGGCAGTGCTTATAAGTGTCGCTAATGAGCATATGGATCTTGCCGGTAGAAGAATTTTTCCTTTACTGAAAATAAGGGAGATTTATCATCTGGATTTCCACAGGTGCCTTAAAGAATCAGAAGCCTACAGTCCGCTGAGCTATAAAAAGCACCGACAGCTGCGCCATTTGCAGCTGCAGAACTTCCAAACACTTAAGCATAGAAGCAAAAGCATTGAAGATCTGGTTATGAACCTGAGTTTTGGAGAGTTTCAAACCGAAATCTTTGAGATAATAGATAATTTTTATCTGGAAAGCCCGACAGACCAAAACTGGCGTTTTGCACTTGCGCGCATCGACCGCAGAAAATTTAGAATAGTAAAAGAGGTTGAAAACGGATTTCTATTAGAAACAGAACTGGAAGATGACTTACAAAAGGTTGTCGAGGAAAATAAGACAAAGGAGGAGGCGAACCATCTGGTATTATATGCCGCCCACTGGTGCATGCAGAAATTAAAGCATGAAACCGCTGAAGAGGACAGTTATGAAAAATGGTCGGAGTTTCACAAAATCTCTGTGGATGCCCAAGATAATATAAACATCGCCGGGCGGCATAAGCAGCCTGTGCTGGTGGCAGCAATTGGAATAAGGGATTTCTATTCATCATTAAGCGCAGCAGAAAGTGAATGGTGTGAAACAAAAGTAAACGAGCTGTTTAAATACGAACTCTTCGAAAATAGGCTGCTGGATTTCATGAATTCCAAATACACGGTGTATGAAACAGATGCTGCCTTTTCTGTTGTTCCAATTTTGATGCTCAAGTCGGATGAGAGGGAAAAAAAGATTTACAAGCAGAATATTCTTTATTACTTAACGCATTTTCACCAGAGATCCGAGCATAATTCCCTGAGAGCGTCAATTAACAGCTGCCTATGGAAGCATGATCCCGGTTTTGTATTAAACTGCATCTACTGCATTGTGGAGTATTCAAAATTCTCGCACCTTAAGCACAGGCTGGAGCATTTAAGCGGATATAAATCTTATAAAAGAAATTTCTTTTCCATTATAAAAACAGCGCATTATAGAATAAGGTTAAAAATAAATCCGCATTATAAACCCAAAGGCCGCATTGCGGGGCATATCAAATACAACGATGCCCTTAAACAATACAGCGCCGGTTTTGATGCCATTATGAATAGGGTCGCTGAAGAGGAAACCCCAGTGGAGATTGCAATTCCCGAATATCAGTCAAATGCAGGGGACTGGCTGTTTGAAGCCTTGAAACTGGTGCCGGCTGAAACAGAACTCAAAATCCTGCGGGACTATTTCAAGAATGTCTTGAATTTCATTTTTGAAACCTTTGCAAAAGATTCCGATCCATATGACGACACGATCCATCATTCCCTGCAGCAGTTTTTTCAAGAAAAATTTGCACTGTTTTTACTCAGCCAGCCTGAGGATACTGCAATTGAGAACTTTAAAGCATTAATTGACTGGGCTTATGCAGATGGCGTAAAAATCTTGTATTCCAATAAAAAATATGAATTTACCGTTAAGTGCCTGGAGGAAGTGGTAAACCAGTTTTTAAATGATGAATCCAAAGCGGCAAATTTCTGGATTTTATGGAGTTATTTAAGCCATAAGATTTTAACGGCTAAGATGTTTATTTTTGATAAAGCCTTTCTTTTTAACCATCGCATACTGTTCTTAACGCAGTTGGATTGGAATCCCCTAAAAAATAAAAAGCATTTTTTTGAAACTTTTATACTCCAGGGGGGAGACCTTGAATCTTCGGGAAGATTAACTGCCGGCATTGGATTTGAGGAATTAATGCCTGACGCTGTCAGCTGGCTGGCTGAACGCATTAAAAAAGAGTGGCCCGGAAATAAAGGCTGGGATTTTTATCTTGAAAAAATTATTATCCAGACCTATTATGACGGCCGCATGAGAAGAGAAATCACGGCAACCGCCAGATTAAGGAATGATTTTATTGCGCTGCTGGACAAGCTGATAGATCAGAGCGCTTCTTCTACAGCTTATATAATCCGTGAAGATTTCATATCTTCAAAAGGCCTGGCGTAAAATTGGTGACATGTTTCAGTAACTCGGAAAAAAACACAGAAAAGATAAAAAAGATTCACGGTATTTATGAACCGCACCATTTTGTCTTTAATGACTGTACCTTTGCCTTTAGTGCAGACAGGTCGTTAATCTCATGGAGATAAAACAGTCCAACTAAAATATAATGGGAATTTGGCTTAACGTCTTCATTGAAGGTATCCGTAAAATAAAACTGCGGGTCTGCTGAATTATAAATTAAGGCATATGCATTATCAGGATTCGGAGCCGAGATGCATCCATTAAACAGATTTACAATCTCCTGATCAGTAAGCGTGGATAAAAAGTGGCAGATTAGTTCATTCATGGCATTACTTGTAAAATTTATATTCAATTCCAAATTTAAATACCGATGCCGGCGTAGATCTGGTTGGGAAAAAACGGATAATTAAAGTATCTCTGTTTTTTTTAGCTGTGATCTTATAGCCTCTTTCTTCCATGTAGGTGGAGGTTTTGTCCTGAGCATCAATAATTTCAATTTTGGAAGGATTTTTTGAAACCTTAAAAATGGAATTATGTGTGTTTTCAAATATAAAAATATTTCCTTGTTTTTCAACTTCAATGTAATCTGCAGAAGCGGTGTCCGAGCTCATGATCCGCTTAGCTGCCCCTGAATTTAGATTATAAGTGGTTTCAACCATTTTGCCATAGCCCGGTTTCGAACTGCACGAGATTATCTTTCTGGATATCAACATGCCGGGCAAAAACGGTTTTGAATGCCTGGAGCAGATACGCAGCGGCGTAAAAGTGATCATGCTTTCCACCAGCAGCAATGCTGAAAACATACAGCGCTCCTATGAACTGGGAGCTGATTATTATGCCGTGAAGCCCAGCACCTTCCAGGCCCTTAAAGACCTTCTGCAGAACGTAATGGATATGGACTGGAGCATTGCAGGAAGAAACAGGGCAGAGTTCCTTCTGGTTTGAGATGGCGTTTATCATAAAAAAAATACAGCCCTGCAGTTCACATTGCAGGGCTGTTATTTTATAAATTAAAGCCGGTTTTACAGAGCGGCTTCTTCTTCTGAAAGTGCCTGATCAGATACGTCTTCCTGAATATTCTCCGCAGCCGCTTCCCGGGATTGAGCCTGAGGTGCGGCGGTTTTTTTCATTAGGATATAAAAATCCCTGAGATGCCACCATGCAGGACAGCGGTCCACAGGTCCGCTGAAGTTTCTGATGGTGCTGTAGCAGCTCCTGAGAAAAACCTGCGTATCGGTAATATTTGCCCATTCGGTCAGTCTTAGTTCCTTGGGCGGTGGATTGCTTTCAAAATAGCGTTTTATTTCTTCGTGGTTCATGCCGCAAATTTAGGCAAAATCCGCGCTCTTACAAGGGATGGACGGGAGTATGGCGCTTGATATGCTGAGGATTCATCCGCTTTTCCAGCAACGTTTTGATAACCAATTGCATGCGGTTTGCTAAAAATCTGTCCCCTTTTAATGCCTTAAGAATATTTCTTTAAGACCTAGCAGTGAAGAGGCAGAAAAAAAATACTTATAGGAAAAATAGACCATTTTTTATAAATAATGGATGAATTTTCATAATAATCACTCAAAGCATTTGATCTAATTTGGCACTTTGAAATTATACTGCAAACTAAATCGTTTTCCATCGGCAGAAAAACTGTCTATTGACGAAATTAATGATGTAGTAGAAAAAAATATAGGACATGAAAATATCAGATTCTTTTAAAAGTGCAATAGTTGAAGCCATCTGCCTGCTTTATATACTTCTTTTCGTCTATGCTTCTGTAAGCAAAATTATTGATTTTGAGAATTTTCAGGTGCAGCTTGGACAATCTCCCCTTCTTAGTGCATTTGCTGTTCCTGTTTCCTGGGGAGTTATTATAAGTGAATTAGGAATTGCTCTAATGCTGGTTTTTCCTGGAAGCAGGAAAATCGGGCTTTACGCAGGTTTCTGTCTGATGACGATGTTCAGTGCATATATTTTTATAATTCTTAATTACAGTTCTTTTGTGCCATGTTCCTGTGGCGGGATTTTGGAAAAAATGAGCTGGGGGACGCATTTGGCATTCAATATCGTTTTTGTTCTGCTTGCCGCCTTGGCTATTACAGTATATCCCGACCATAACAGGTTGTTTTCAAAAATTTCCAATTCAGTAATTCTTTCTTTGATCTTTATTTCAGGAAGTGGTGCAGTAGCAGTTCTGTTTCTTGCTTCTGAAAAAATTATGCATTATCAGAACCCGTTTATAAGACGCTACCCGCATCATCCTGTTTCAATAGAAAAAACCATAGATTTAAAATACAACTCCTATTATTTCGCAGGCTACGGAGAGGGAAATCTGTATCTCGGAAATTCAACGGCACCTTTCAGCCTTCTTTCCATTAGTAGCCAGATGGAACAGAAGAAAATAAGAATAAGGCTAGACAGGGAACGTTTTGACTTCAAATCGGTCAGAATAGCAGTCCGCCCTCCATTCTTTTATGTTTTGGACGGGGTTGTCCCTGTCATATTCCAGGGTAAAACATCTGAGTGGAAAGCCCTGCAATTGGCCACCACCCCTCCGTATTTTAACATTGCATATCCTGCCGACAGTACTTTGGTTGTTTTTAGGGGAATGAGTTCAAAAACGCGGAATAATGTCATAGGAACTTACCGATGGGGAAAAAACAGTAGAACAATAATAAGTCCTCATTTGCTCCAGAAGCAAATCGACGGAATTTTTGATACGGACGGCATGCTGCATTTCAGTCAAGAGTTGAATAGCATTATATACTTGTACTCATATAGAAATGAATATTTAGTAGCAGATAGGGAAGGAAAATTAAACTTTAGAAGTCATACTATCGACACCAATTCGCATGCCAAAATAAAAGTTGCTTATTTAAAAGGAAAATCAGAACGAGTAATGTCTGCTCCAGCAATTACAGTAAACAGATCAAGCAGTGTAAATGAAACTTTTCTATATGTAAACTCAAATGTCCCAGGCAGATTTGAAGGAAGACAAAAATGGGAATTGCAGTCTGTTATTGACGTCTACGATTTAAAAAAAAGGTCTTACGTATTTAGTTTTACAATTGATCGCTTGAATGGTAAAAAGCTTCGCAACTTTTATGTTGTTCATGGTAAAATCTTTGTTTTAATAGGTACAAAACTAGCTATCTATAAATTTAGTAATGAAGTAAACAAAAAATATTTAAAAGCTCCTGAAGCTTAATTAAAAATATACTTGCGCATGTATCAGGAATTAGATCGAAAACCTGTAAAAAAAAGTAGATCATTTAACTTTTTAAAAAATAATACGTTATGAAAACCACAATTTCAAGAAGAATGATGCCCTTTGCTGTTTTTGTTTTGGGTATCGCAGGTGCTTTTTCAACTGTTTCAATGCAGAGTAGCGATAAATTAGAGGCTACCGATATTACAGGATATGTTGATAACAATGATGGAGGCAGCCCATGTGACTTAGCAGTAACCTGTCAAATAGAGTCCACAGATGAAATCTGTCGCCAATTTGATGATTCTGGTCCAGAAGCGAAGGCAATGTTTCCAAATGAGACATCTTGTAGTCGCACAGTTTTTCGTGTTGATCCTGAATAAGCCAGGTTCTAATATTTAATAATGCAATGCAGTTCGAAAGAACTGCATTGTTAATTTAACTATTGTTATTTTAATCCTTCATTGATCCATGGAGCTGGTGGTTCATTTTTTAAAAAATAGGCAAACCACTGAGTTAACCTAACCGAAAGATCTTTTTGATTTCTATGGTCTCTTAAAGTGTGTCCTTCTTTAGGATACACTAACATGATGTGTTTTTTTTCAAGGCGGCGCAAAGCCAGAAAAAATTCAACGCTTTGATCTAACTTTACTTCAAGGTCGCTGTCTCCTGTCCATGAGAGTAATGGCGTTCTAATCTTTTCAACATGTTCAATAGGCGAGTTCTTCCTATACCCATCACGATCATCAAAAAGTGATTTCCCCATTCGAAATTGTTGACTTTCAAAACGCCAGATATCTGGTTTCCCCACTGCCGGTCCAATTGATAGATAAAAGGTGGATAGATCTGTTACAGCCGAACCTGAAACAGCTGTGGCAAAAAGATCTGTTTGTGTAATAATATAATCAGTTTCATATCCTCCAAATGAATGTCCAATAATCCCGGGCCGAGTACATAAAGTACCTTTTCAAGACCGTGCGCAAGTTCTTCGGCGAGGCCATAGTGGTGACCCAGGAAGTGGACGATATCATCAAATCTCCCATTGTGAAGGAGAGCATCATCAACAATTCCGACTGCAAGATCCTTCTGGACCAGCGCAAGTACATGAACAAATTCGATGACATACAGGCGATGCTCGGACTTACCGACAAGGAAAAGGCGCAGGTGCTTTCGATCAATATGAACAACAGTCCCTCTCGTCTCTACAAGGAAGTCTGGATAGGTCTGGGAGGAACCCAGTCCGCGGTGTATGCCACCGAGGTGAGCCTGGAGGAATACCTGGCCTACACGACCGAGGAAACCGAAAAGATGGAGGTCATGCAGGCGGCTGCAGAGCTGGACGGTAACGTCGAGCTAGCCATCAGGCATATTGCGAAGCTGAGATGGGAGAGGGAAAACGAGAATAATCAATAATCCAAAATCTATAGAAAATGAAAAAAATGCTATCAATGGCGTTTGCGGCAGTCATGCTTGCCGCTGCGCCGTGCGCAAAAGCGCAGTTTGTGGTTACAGACCCGGCCAATCTGGCCTCGGGCATACTCAACAGTGCCAATGAAATCATACAGACGTCCTCGACGGTCTCCAATGTAGTGAAGAACTTCAAGGAGGTGCAGAAGGTCTACAATCAGGGAAAGGAGTATTACGACAAGCTGCAGGCGGTGAACAACCTGGTGAAGGATGCGCGAAAGGTGCAGCAGACCGTGCTTCTGGTGGGAGATGTATCGCAGATCTACGTGCAGAATTTCGGCAGGATGATCAATGACCCCAATTTTACGCCGCAGGAGCTCATCGCCATCGGGAATGGGTATACGGCGCTTCTGGGAGAAAGCACCGAGCTTTTGAAGGAGCTCAAACAGATCGTGAGCACATCGAGCCTGTCGCTGAATGACAAGGAGCGCATGGACCTGATCAACAGAATCTACAAGGAAGTCAAGGAATACCACAGCCTGGTGCGATACTACACCAACAAGAACATATCGGTGAGCTATCTCAGGGCGAAAAAGAAGAACGACGCCAAAAGCGTGCTTGACCTGTACGGGACCTCCAACCAGAAATACTGGTAGGCATGGAGTTCAATAATCTCCATGAGGTGCTCCGCTCGCTTTACGATGACATGATGCCCCTTGCGGGGGATATGGCGGCGGTTGCGAAGGGGCTGGCAGGGCTTGGAGCGCTGTTCTACGTGGCACTGCATGTCTGGCAGGCGCTGGCAAGGGCGGAACCCATTGACGTCTATCCGATGCTGCGTCCCTTCGCGCTTGGCCTGTGCATCATGTTCTTCCCGAGCATCGTTCTGGGAAGCATCAATGCGGTGCTGAGTCCGATAGTCAGCGGAACCCACGGCATACTGCAGGGACAGGTTCTTGACCTTAACAGGCTGCAGCAGCAGAAGGACCAGCTGGAATATGAGGCGATGGTCCGCAATCCCGAAACCTCTTATATGGCTTCAGATGAGGAATTCGAGAAGAAGCTCGACGAGCTGGGATGGTCGCCCTCGGATATCGGGACCATGGCGGGGATGTATATGGACCGGCAGGCCTATCAGATGGAAAAGATGATAAAGCAGTGGTTCCGGAACTTTCTGGAGGTGCTTTTCCAGGCCGCGGCGCTGGTGATCGACACCATAAGGACGTTTTTCCTCATAGTGCTTTCCATCCTTGGGCCGATTGCTTTTGCCATATCGGTCTGGGACGGTTTCCAGTCGACGCTCACCCAGTGGATCACCAGATATGTCAGCGTGTATCTGTGGCTTCCCGTAGCGGACCTTTTCAGTTCCATGCTGGCGCGCATCCAGTCGCTGATCATCGAAAGGGACATCGAGATGCTTTCGGACCCGGCTTTCATACCCGACACCTCCAATACCGTCTACGTGATTTTCATGATCATAGGCATTGTGGGCTATTTCACGGTGCCGACCGTGACGGGCTGGATCATCCAGGCCGGAGGCGGAGGCAATTTCATGCGCAATGTGAGCCAGACGGCCATGAAAGCCGGGAACATCGCCGGAGCGGGCGCGGGTTCCGCCGCAGGAAATATAGCAGGAAGGCTGGTCAGCAGATCCTGACAACCGATAAAAACAAAGAAAATGGAATTCAAGACATTACGAAACATAGAAAACAGTTTCCGGCAGATCAGGCTCTACGCCATCGTTTTTGCACTGCTCTGTACGGGAATCACGGGATCCGCCCTGTGGTATTCCTACCGTTTTGCCGATCGGCAGCGCGAGAAGATTTATGTGCTGGACAACGGGAAATCCCTGATGCTGGCACTGTCGCAGGATGCGGCGGTCAACAGGCCCGTCGAGGCAAGGGAGCATGTGAGGCGTTTCCACGAGCTTTTCTTTACGCTGGCTCCGGACAAGGACGCCATTGAAAGCAATATGAAGCGCGCCTTCAGCCTTGCCGACAAAAGCGCCTTCGACTACTACAAGGACCTGTCCGAGAAGGGCTATTACAACCGCATCATATCGGGCAATGTGCAGCAGCGCATCGAGATTGACAGCGTGGTGTGCAGCTTCGAATCCTATCCGTATTCGGTTAGGTCGTACGCCAGGGAATTCATCATACGTTCGAGCAATGTGACACAGCGGAGCCTTGTTACCTCGTGTCTGCTGGTTAATTCCGTGCGCTCGGACAGCAATCCGCAGGGCTTCAATATTGAAAAATTCGCAGTGCTGGAAAATAAGGATATGCAGATCATTGAACGGTGAAAAAGGAAGATATGAAAGTTTTGATTGACCTTGATGAAATGGCAAAAATCCTTGCAGATAAAGGATATGACGGCTATTTCCACACGGAGGGCTGCTGTGCGGGCCGGATGAAGGAGAGCATCAGCGAATTTCTGGAGAAATGGAAAAACGGAATGGATGCCCCGCGGTCGGCAGATTCCCTTCATTTATCGACCTATCTCGAATGGAATGGCCAGGACAGGGATAAGATCAGGTGCGATATCCGGGTGGGATATGCGGATGGCAAATTTGATTTGGACGCGGCCGAACTGAACATCACAAAAACTGACCGGTATGGCCAGATATTGAAGAGTTTTAAGCTCTGCAATCTTAATTCAGATTCTTTTCCAACCAGAAGGGAATTGATTGCCGGGGCGGCAGTTAAGAATACTCAGGAGACGGCTCGGGCAAATAGGGGATTTAGAATGTGACCGGCTAATAATATCAGGAAATGGAAAACTTAAAGGAACGCATTGACCGCTGGCTTGGGCAGCTAGACCGAAAATGGACCGCTATGCCGGCCAAGAGCCGGCGGAGGATGATCATTCATCTATTTGCCGCGTACGTCCTTCTGACGGCGATTGCCCTTTTGAATATATGCCGTGATGTCAAGGCGGCGAGAAGCTGCCTGAGACTGGAACATATTCAGGATCCTTCGCCAGCAGGAAAGGAAAGTCCTGCGGTAATAAAGGGCTGCATGAATAAATTAAAAGATTAAGATATGAAAGAAAATAAGAAAAAAGAAGGCGTTATGCTTTGGGAGCATGGCGCTGAAGAAAAATCAGACAGTGTGGACGAAAAAAGCGGCAAAATGGAGAAGCTTAAGAAATCGCTCATATTTGGGCTGATGGGAATCGTATGCGCAGGTTGCCTTTATCTGATATTCAGGCCCTCGCCCGAGAAGGAGAGCGGGCAGGCCATCGGGCTCAATAACATCGTTCCGCAGGCCGCAGACAATGAAATGCAGGCGGACAAGGCAAAGGCCTATGAGCAGGAGATGCTCGAGCAGAAGCAGGAGGATAAGCGCAGAGCGCTTACCACGCTGGCGGATTATTGGAAACAGGACAGCGTAACGGCAGATGAGTCCCCCTCATCTGCAAATGCGGTGCAGACGGCAGGACAGGAACCCAGGGAGACAAATTCTGCGCTCGGCACGTACCGAAAGGCACAGAACGCACTTGGCAGCTTCTATCAGGACAGCGGTGGTGAGGCTGATATGCTGCGCAGGGAGGTTGCCGAGCTCAAATCGGAGCTTGCCCAGAGGGATGCTGCGCCTTCGGTGACGGTAGACGGACAGCTGGCGCTTATGGAAAAGTCGTATCAGATGGCCGCGAAGTACCTGCCTTCTGCACCTGCCGCCCAGCCGCTGCAGAGAGCTGACTCGTCTTCACGTGCCAAGAGGCCTTCAATTGCAGATGCGCCTTATTTTGCGGGAGCTGCACCTGAGAGGAAAACTGCCGTATCGGTTCTTCGCCCTATGGCGAATGCTGGTGCGGATGCTGAACGCGGCGTGCGGCCGAATGCCCGGTCTTTTTACACGGCGGATGCCAAAGAGCGGGAGGTTCCTGTCAGGAACAGCATCAAGGCCTGCGTGGACCAGACGCAGTCCGTGGCAGGAGAGAGCGCTGTAAAGCTCCGCCTGCTGGAGCCGGCGGCCATACCCGGCGGCACCCTTGAGAAAGGGAGCGTGCTCACCGCCACAGCGAAAATACAGGGCGGGCGCCTGCAGCTGAAGATCAGCTCCATTGCCTTCAATGGAACCATCCTGCCTGTTGATATCAGCGCTTTTGACCTGGACGGCCAGCTGGGCCTTTTGGTGCCTTATTCGGCGGAAAGGACGGCTGCGGGGCAGATGGCGGGCAATATGGGACAGCAGTCCGCAACGAGCCTGATGCTGACCCAGTCGGCAGGACAGCAGGTGGCCGCAGATCTCAGCAGGGGAGTCCTGCAGGGGATATCAGGATATTTCTCCAAAAAGGTAAAGACGCCAAAGGTAATGCTCAAGGCTGGGCACCAGCTTTTTCTGGTCTCCAAAAAACAATAGCAATCAAAAGAATATAAAGATGAAAAGATATTATGAAAAATACTGGACGGCGGTGCTTGCAGTTCTCTGCGTCCAGCTGTGCTTTCCGCAGAGCAGCCTGCCGGTTATGGACGAGATCAAAGCCTGCCGGTTAGGCATAACCTATGACAAGACCTCGCACCTGATTTTCCCGTCGGAAATCCGTTATGCCGACCTTGGAAGCGGGCTGCTCATGGCTGCAAAGGCCGAGGATGCGAATAATGTGCTCCGGGTCAAGGCGGCTGTAAGGGATTTTGAACAGCAGACCAATCTTTCGGTCATTACGACCGACGGCCGGTTCTACAGTTTTGATGTGCACTATGATCCAAATCCGAAGATTCTGGGCTATAATATAGGTGCGAATGGGAATGCAGGATCGCAAAGCACCCTTTTTGAAGAGCTTGGTGAAAGCTCCCCAAGCACGGCGGAATCTGTGATGAAGCGCATCTATGACAATGATAAGCGGGTGATAAGGCATATCAGGACTAGGAATGCCGGAGCAGAATTCAGGCTGAACGGGATCTATGTCCATGATGGAAAATACTATTTCCATATCGCCCTGTACAACAGCACCAATGTGCCGTACAGGATCGATTTTCTGAACTTCAAAATAGCCGACAGGAACAAGGCCAGACGCACTGCGGTGCAGCAGAAAGCCATATCGCCTCTGCGCGTCTACAGGCCGGCTGGCGAGATCAAGGCCGGAGGCTCAGAGCGCTGCGTATACGTACTGGACCTTTTCACCCTTACGGACGGCAAGCTGCTGCTTATCGAGATATACGAGAAGAACGGAGGAAGGCAGCAGACCCTGAAGATTAAAAATTCGGATCTTCTGAAGGCGTGTCTTCCGGATACTCCATAGAGGAAATCCGTGCAGGATAGAAGTGCAGGTCCGACGTAAATTCCTTAACAGACGGACAAAATAAAACCGGCCATATAGGTCGGTTTTTTGTTTTGTAAAACTTCAATAGTTTGTTTTGTAATATTTTAAGCGTCTTATTATTAAGTTTTGCTTTAATGATTTTTTCTGCATCTATAGACCGCTGCGTTTGCCGAATACGGGCTGGAGAGCATCCCAGAGCTGCTGTTCGAGGATCTCGACAATGAAGCGCCCGATGGCCTGGTTGCTTTGCGAAATTACCTGATAGGCTGATATGGACACCTCGTAATCCGCATCCCCGTCCCATCTGCAGAGGTGCATGGCATAGGTGCGGGAGCTTTGGGTTCCGAGATGGTCCTTGACCCTTTTGCGGAAATCGGTTGTCGAGCTGCCGACATAAAGGATTGTGGAGGTTTTTTTATTATACTTGGAAAGATTCACCCTGTCCCTGTTTTTTGTTTTGAGAAGGTTCAGCGCATGATAAGCTTCAAATGCCTTCAGCATTGCCTTTACCTTTGATGCGGACTTGATTTCAAAGACATAGATCAGCGGATAATCGCTTTTGGCAATCCTGTGCAGATGTTTCCCAAGCACTTTACTGTTTCTGAACTCCGAGCAGTGGAATGAGGTTTCCAGAAACGGTTCTAACGTAATTTGTGATATCTGCTGCGCCACATCAAGGGCAAACCGCTCCGATTTTCCGACGAGGTCTTTAGTGTCTATTTTCATTTTCCATGGAATAATTTCAAATATACAAAATGATGGAATTGGATTGAAATAATAATAGGCGTGTTTAAAGGGGTTTCTTTTGCTTCTCCTATGTTTGTATAATATAATCTAAGTGAAGAAGGGCGAGAGCAGATTTTGCTTTAAATAGCCTTATGGTATATTCAAGAAAAGAGACTGCCTCCTCTTCTTTAACCTTTTTAGAATCTGAACAGAATGTAAGGAATTTGCTCATTATAATGAGTCTTATAGCCAGTATATCCAGTCAGGAGAAAAGATTAAGAAAGGTTATCACTTACCTAAACCATATAAGATGAAGGTATTATTAAAGCAGACAGTAGGAATTGATGTTGCACAAAAAGAATTAGTTGTATCACTTGGTAGAATGGATGAACAGATAAACATAGAAGTCTATGCCTACAAAGTATTTCCCAATACTAAAAAAGGTTTTTCAAGTCTTGTATCGTGGGTAAATAAGCAGACATCAATTACAACAGAAGTACGCTACATTATGGAAGCTACAGGGGTCTATCATGAATCCTTAGCTTATTACTTATTCAGTATAAAAAAACAAGTCAGTATCGTTTTACCAAACAAGATCAGTAATTATGCTAGAACACTAGATATAAAAACCATAACTGACAAGAGCGCTTCACAAGCCATTTCGAGATTTGGTTTGGAAAGGCAATTGGAAATTTGGCAACCTCCTTTAAAAATATTCAATAATTTGAGACAGCTTTGTCGAGAACGAGAGCAGCTGGTACATGAGCGTACAATGTTAAAAAATCAACTGCATGCAGAACACACTTCTGCAACATCAAGTGAAAGCTCAGTGAAACGAACTAAAAAAAGAATAGCTCTTATTGATTTGCAGGAGAAGGAGATAAGAGAAGAAATTGCTGTACTTATCAAAGGAGATCAAGCTCTAGTAGAGAAGATAAAAATAGTATCTTCTATTCCAGGAATTGGAAATTTAACCGCTGTAACCATTATCGCAGAAACCAATGGATTTGAGTTAATAAAGAATAAAAGGCAGTTGGTGAGTTATGCAGGATTAGATGTAAGGGAAAAGACATCTGGAACCTCAGTGAAATCCAAACCCCGAATATCCAAGCGGGGTAATCGGAATTTAAGGAAAGTAATGCACTTTCCGGCACTGGCTGCAATCAGGACTGATGAAAGGTTCAGAGATATTTTCTTAAGAATAGTTTCAAGGCATGGTATTAAAATGAAGGCTATAGTGGCCATCCAACGAAAACTACTAGAATTGACTTTTATCTTATGGAAAAACAATGCATTTTACGATTCAGGTTTTAATCACGACCAAGTTCCATCAGCATTAATAAAAGCATAAAAACTATAAAATAAGTTGAAACTAAATCGTACAATTAAAAAGGGTATTAGCTTGTTTGCTATTATCTTAGGATTCTACTTGTTGAATTTAAAGCAATCCTGCTTTTCAAAAACATTATATGTATCTCCGGAATCAAGTTGATTTGATAATTTATAGCACTCAAGTTATTAGTATGGGTGTATTATTACCCATTATGTATTTTAAAATTGAAATAATAAGTATCCCAATAAAGAACCACCTAAAACAACGAATGCACTGTTGATTTTTTTTAATTGGAAAACGATAATGCCACTGATGAGAGCGATGGTAATGCTTCGCCAATCGGTAATGGTTTCTTTGCCCATTGTAAAACATACTGCTGCTATAATAGATACAGATGCGACATTTACGGCATCTAAAAAATCGGACAGCCCTTTAGAATTTCGTAATTTTCTGATTAACGGGTTAAGCAGTGCCACAAAAACAAATGAGGGAAGAAAAATGGCAATGGTTGAGATAATTGCTCCATAAAGTCCGTTTATCTGAAATCCAATGAACGTTACCGAAGAAAAGACTGGTCCAGGCGTGAACTGACCTACCGCTATTGCATCCATTAGTTGTTGTCTTGTGAGTAAACCTGTCGCTACCAGTTCCGTATCTAAAAAGGCAAAAAGTACATATCCGCTACCATAAAGTATGGAACCGATTTTAAGGAACGTCCAAAATAGTTTTGAGTTTGTGGTTGTCCAAAAAGTTGTTTGCACAATTTGAAGAAAGGTAAGCGGAACAATACTTTGCAAAGTATCATTTTGTCTGTTCTGAACCGTATGCAATCCAAATGCTAACAAACCTGCACCAAACATCAAATAAATTTCATTAACTCCAAACACTGCCGCTAACAAAACAGTAATGCCGATAAGACCTAAATTTATGGACTTGACAGATTGTTTTGCCAATGGATAAATTGCTGCCAGAATGATGGCTATTATAGCAGGTTTGATACCATAGATAAAAGGTTGTACTTCGGGTAGCTGTCCGTAAAGATTATATAAATATGCGAAAATTCCAGTGATAAATACGGCAGGTAGAATAAAGCATAAACCTGCTATTATCAATCCTTTCCAACCTCCTTTGTCATAACCGATATGAATGGCCATCTCCGTACTATTTGGACCGGGAATAAGATTGGTTGCTCCAAGCAAGTCTAAAAAATGCTGTTCGCTCATCCATTTTCGTTTTATTACCACTTCATCCCGCATCATAGCAATATGAGCTGCCGGACCTCCAAAACCTATAAAGCCTAATTTGAGAAATAGTTTAGCAATTTCTTTCTGGCTAGCCTTATTTCCCATTATTCATTATCTTATTATCAATAGACCAAAGACCGCCACCTTTTATAAATAGAAAGATACTCCCCAACAGCATCGCCCAGTCTGTCCGGCTTCCGTGCATCATTTCCCAAAATCCTTTTTCTGCCAATACTTCCGATTTGGTTGTTGCAATAGCAACTATCATTATTATAATCAATGGAATACTTGCCAATCTTGTCAAAAGCCCAACAAGAATAAAAAGTCCGCAACTAATTTCAAAACTGCCAACGAACGGACCTAAAAACTCAGGATTTGGTAAACCGATTTTAGCGAAGCGACCTGCCCCCAATGTATCAGCAAATAAAAACTTCTGTATTCCTTCAGAAAGAAATACGGCACCTACCATCAGTCGAATAAGTATGGCAGTTTTTGATAGGTCTGTCTTAGTTATTTTTTGAAACATCATGATTAAATAGTTTTATGAATTTTGGATTGTATTTTTTATATAAATGAGCTGCCATGAATGCAATTGGTATACTTAAAATAGCAGGAACTAGAATATCAGTGGGATAATGTACGCCTAAATAAACCCTGCTTACACTAACAAAAATTGCCCAAGGGATAAGAATAAATGGCAGCCATTTTAGACTATGCTTAGCTACTATGGTCAAATAAAATGCTAAGGCAAAGACATTTGCAGCGTGTGAAGAAATAAAACCGAACTTGCCGCCACGATAATTGTTTACTATATGCAGCTGGTCTTCTAATTCTGGATTATGACTTGGACGAAGCCTTTCAAATAATGGCTTAAATATGCCGGAAGCCAGCTGGTCACTCATTGTGATGAGCAAGGCAATTAGTAAAATCATCAGGATAGCATCCTTTTTATATTTCAAGGCTAGCAAAATTATCAATGCAACATAAAAAGGCAGCCATGTGTATTTACCGCTGGCAAACCACATTATATTGTCCCAAAATTCATTATGGCTTCCATTTAGCCATAATAGAATATTTGTATCTATCTGTTTAATGTGTTCAAGCATTATTTTCTGATGGGTGATTGTCTTTCTGTCGGCGTTTTTACAGTGAAGAAAGGTACTTTTTCCATTGCATGACAGCTAACGCAGCTATTGGTAAGCATTTGGAAGTTCTTATTAAAAACAACTGTATCCCTTTTTTTTAGTGCCTCACTCATTTGAGGGAGTGTAACAGTTAAAAAATGATGTGCGGAAGGTGCCCGTTTAGGTCTTCTTTCCAATCCATTTTCTATCGCCTTTTGGATTTTTTCGAGTTGATAATCGGCATACTCCCAGTTTTCGTCCTGTCCCGCCCAATACAATTCCTGGTAGCGATAGCCCGTTTCCACCATTGCCATGTCAAAACCACGAAATTGATTTTCTATCGTTTCAAGTTTCTTCTGCTCGTTTCCTTTTATCCACTGTCCCTGAACAGCTTCTTGTTTTTGATTACAAGCCAAAAGAAAAAGAAATATTAATATAGATGTTAAATATCTCATTGTTTACAACTTTACATTACACAAATTTCGTACAATACAAATCATTTAGAACGGTATATTTGAAAATAACGTAGTGTATTTTAGGTATTTCGGAAGGTTTGTGGCGTAACACCTGTGTGGCGTTTAAAATACTTAACAAAATGGGAAGTGTCATTAAAATTCAAACTATAGGCAATTTCAGAAACACTACTTTCTGTATAAATCAATTGTCTTTTTGCTTCGCTAATGATATGCACTGCAATTACTTCTGCTGCCGACTGGTCTAATGTTTTACGGCAAATTGCATTGAGATTTTGTGGTGTAGTGTAAAGTTTTTCTGCATAGTAGGCAACATTATTTCGCAGATCATTTGTTTGGTTGAGTAGTTCCCTGAATACTGCAATTATATTATCCGTTTTACTGGTTTTAATTATCAAAGGTTTTGCCGCAATCAATATTTTAGCAAATAGTGCTTTTAGTAATCCTTCGGTAACGGTAAAATCTTTTTCTCTAGTGAGCAGTTGGAATAAAGTATCTATATTTTCTGTTTCTTTCAGATGAATGCAGCTTAAGCCGCTTAGTTTAGATAAAAGACTTTTAAGCTCACTGTCCATCGACTGGTCGACAAACCTCTTCTTTAAGAGCAGTACAAAACCGTCTGGTGTATCGGTCATATCCCAATGATGCACCTGCTCTTTACGGACAAAAAATACAGTTGGCGGCTTTATTGAAAATGAAGTATGGTCTATGGTGTGAAAGCCGCTTCCTTCTCTTAAATAAATAATTTCAAAATAGCTGTTGTGTTTGTGCGGTTCAGTCTTGCGAATTTCTTTTCTGAACGGTGCAACTTTTAATAATGCTGCCGCTTCAATTTTGGTTTTTATGGATATGGTCTTTTTCAATCCGTTATAACTTCTATATTTGATGTTTATAAAATTAACTATAATATTTCTTGTTCAACCATAAACTTGCCTTGACTAAAAGTATCAATACGGGCACTTCAACCAATGGCCCAATAACGCCCACAAATGCCTGCGGCGAATGGATACCGAAAACCGCTATGGCTACAGCTATTGCCAATTCAAAATTGTTTCCAGTGGCAGTAAAGGCGATGGATGCGTTTTTATCGTAGGGAATTTTTAAGGTTTTATTGATAAAGAAGCTCACGAAAAACATCAGTACAAAATAGATGATTAACGGTATGGCTACTTTTACCACATCCAATGGCAACTCTACTATTTTATCGCCTTTTAGACTGAACATTAATGCGATTGTAAACAGTAAAGCATATAATGTAATGGGTGATATTTTGGGTACGAATATTCTGTTATACCACTCTATGCCTTTTGATTTTACCAATGCGTAACGGCTTATAAAACCTGCTAAAAATGGAACACCCAAGTATATGATTACACTTTCTGTTACATCTTTCATCGATACGCTTACGTTGTAGTTGGCTAAACCTAATTTGCTTGGCAATACGTTGATGAACAGCCAAACTAAGAAGCTGTAAGAAAGTATCTGAAAGATACTGTTTAAGGCTACTAACATCGCTGTATATTCTCTATTTGCTTTAGCCAAGTCGCTCCATACGATTACCATTGCAATACATCTTGCCAAGCCTATCAATATCAAGCCTGTCATATAATCAGGTTCGTTGTGTAAAAACAGAACGGCTAAGCCGAACATCAACCCAGTACCAATAACCCAATTCAGCATTAACGATATGCCAATTACTTTTTTGTCCTTAAAGACTTGTGGCAACAATGAATAATCCACTTTTGCCAATGGCGGGTACATCATCAGTATTAAACCTGTTGCCAATGGAATATTTGTAGTGCCAACGGATAGAGCATTTGTAATTTTTGAAATCTCTGGAAAGAAATAACCCAATGCTACACCTAATGCCATGGCAAGGAATATCCATAAGGTCAGGTAACGGTCAAGAAATTTTAATTTTACTTGCATGACTTATCGGCTGATTTTTGAGAAGACATAAAACATTTCCGCTGCTATCTGCAAACTTCTTTCAGCATACACCTTTGATTGTTCTGGTGTATGATCTGAAATTTTGGGGTCTTCAAATGTGATGGGGATTCTCCTTTCCGCTCCTGCAATAAAGGGGCATCCGCCGTCAGCCTGTGAACAGGTCATAATAGCTGCAAACGCTGATACAGGATTGAAAGGACTATCATACTTTTTAGAAAAGCCAATTACAGGTAAAGTATTATCGCTGTACTTTATAGCATATACAGGATTATGAGTGTCTGTAATTTTGAAAATGTTAAATCCTTGATTAGTTAATGTTTCTGCTACTTTAGGGAATAGTGCCGTTTCTTCTGTACCGCCCGAATAACAGTTTAAATTTGGTATGTTAAAACGTGCTGCTGCTGCCTGTGCCCAAACCTGCGACAAATGGCTTCTGCGGGAATTATGCGTACAAATGAAGTTGATATTTATATCTTGTTTGTCGTTTATCTTTTGCTGTACAAAATCGATCAGCGGTTGTAATATTACTTTGCGCTCCTCGCTGATATTTTGCAGTTGTAACTGCTCGATTGTTTTTATTAATACTGAATACATAATTTGATCTTTAATTTTTACGAAAACTGCAGAATACAAAATTCTGATTGGTTTCAGATGGTGTCGTATGGTCAATGGTAATACAGCCTATTTTTTGAAAATGATTTTGAAACAAATCTGTCATTGTCTGTTCTGAATATTGCTTAATTTCAATACCGCTGCATTTTGTAGGACCTTGTTTGGAAAAAGTGCCAATTACCAAAATGCCATTTTGGGGAATAGCTTTGGTTGTAGTTTCTACATAATTTTCTATCTCGTTTTTATCCGTCAGGAAATGAAATGCTGCCCTGTCGTGCCAAAAGTCATATTGCTCCGTAGGTATAAAATCTGAAACATCTGATACGATCCATTTTATTCTATCGCTTTTACTGCCTAATCTTTCCTTTGCCCGTTGGATAGCGGCATTTGAAATATCCATAACAGTAATATCTTCGTAATCCAGCTCAAGTAAATGGTCAACAAAAAAACTATCTCCACCACCTATATCAATAATTTTAGCCGTCTTTGGCAAGTTGAATTGATGAACAAAATGGAGAGAAGTTTCAGGATTAGGCTGATACCAGCTCACGGTTTCTAAAGGTTTGCTCTCGTAAATATTTTCCCAGTGGGATTTTCGATTGAAATGTTCCATATTTCTCTTTTGATTTTATGATTAACAGCATCCGCCACCGGGTGTACAAGCATTATTCGCTGGTAATGCTGCCAAATTTTTCTTTTGCTTTTCAGTAGGAATACCGCAAGTATCTTGCGCTAAACAAGCGGTCTGTTTGTTCTTTAATACAAAATGGTTTCCGTTAAAATCCAAATCATATTTACCAATTGTTTCGCTTTGGTATTCCACTTCTATCTCGGCATCTTCGATACCCAGTTTTTCTTCCGAAAGTTTGATGATGCTTAATAATTTGGTTGGCTTTAACCTGTGTTCAAAATCGTTGGCATTCCATAATTGAAAATTGACAACTTTTTCGGTGCGAACTACGCCACCGCAGTCAATAAAATTTTTAGTGATTTGCCCAACTTCCGTAACGTGGAAATGTTCCGGTACAAATATTCCGTTCTCTAATTGGAATTCAACATTATCTAATGCTGGTAAGATTTCTTTGATTTTTGATATTTTCATTGTTTTTTATTTAATTGTTATATTGCTTTATTACGATTAATATATTAAAAAAAATGCTTAACAGCATTTATAAACCCCTACATTATCTACAAAGAACATATTGAGTTCATTTTTTATCTGCTGCCAAACATTTTCATCAATGCAGTAACATACACTGGTTCCCTCGATGCTTCCTTTGATGATACCAATATTTTTAAGTTCTTTTAAATGTTGTGAAATCGTAGCCTGTGCCAATCCCAATTCTTCCACTAAGTCATTACAAATGCAAGCGTTCTGTTTAATGATGTACTGCAGGATAGCAATTCGGGCAGGATGAGCCAGTGCCTTTAAAGTGGTTGCTAAACTATTTTGCTGTTCTGTAAATATTTCTGTTTTTGTTACGCCCATCTTGTCTGTAATAATACATCGCAATATTACGATAATGTATTTAAAAACAAAAATATTTCCTTTTTTTATTTAAGAGATTTAGAAAAGACCTTTTCAATTTCAAATAAAACTGATAAAAAACTTGAATTATAACACAGAATCTTTTCTTTGGACGCCGGAGCGGAAAGAAAAGAAGCCCGCAGGAAAGCTCAAGGGATATGGAATCCCTTATGAAAGCTTCCCGCATCGCTTATGGTAAAACGGCGCTCTGTGCCTTTTGGCATTAGGGATGCACCGCCAAAACGCAAAAAGGCACCCGACCGGAGGAAGGGAGCCATTTTTGCCGCCCGCATCTGCGGGTCATCCCACTTTGAGGCGATTGGACTGGAAGTTTTTGAGGTTTAGGAAGAATCCCCTGTTTTCAGTCATCCCGAAACGGAACAGATTCCAAAGGAGGGAGCATCCCAACTGCGCAAGAGCCGAGTTGATGAACAGATCCTGCTTCTCAAGGCTTTCGGCAAGCGAACAGCTCGGTGTGCCGTCAAGAGTTTCGGACTCTTGGAGCAGTTCCCCGAATTCGTCGGTGACAAAGGGCAGGACAGGGACAGTCTGATAGATTTGGGAATCGGGCTGTCTGATTTCAGAAATGGTGGACAGTAAGACCTGCCCCGCATGCTGGCTGTTGCCGAAATCCATCCAATATTTTGGAGTGTCCCTCTGCGGAATGTTTCGTTGAAGCGAGGCGAGGATTTCCGCAACCTTGAAGCGGGACTGCACGCTGTCGGTGCAGGTGATGTACAAATTTGCCTGCGCATTTTTGGGCAGTCTGCCGAGTGCATCCTTTTCAAATTTTACGCTTTCGGCTTTCCAGTCCGTACCCATGAAGCGGTTGGCACGGTTGATAAGGGCAACGGATTTGTGCAGTCCTGTTTCGCAGGGCGCAAAACGCTGTCTTCCGAGATTGGCGTCGCTTATCAGGTCGTCATCCCAAAGGCGGACACAAAGCCCTGCATGACCGAGCGCTATCAGGCTGAAGTTCATTTCCATGAGGGCGGTCAGCACTTTCGAGCCTGTACCGCCAGCGCCTATAAGGTTTACTGTAAGCGGGTTTGTGGGGCTGATGAGATAGGTGTCGGCAAAATGCATTTTGGTCTTTTCTGTTTTCATGGCAGTAGGCTTTTAAGTGTTCTGCTGTTTTTTTTCAATACTTCGGCAGGGAAAGGTCTTCCTGATGCAATCAGGTCTTTCCACAGGCTTATGCAGCATCCTTTTACGGGACTATTTTTGCCTATGAGGTGGCTGAAGTAGCTGTTGAAGAAATAATCCTCCCACGCCCCTGTAAATTCTTCAAGCGAGGCGGAGTTTTTGATGCTGATGCTGACCGACCCCATGCATACCCTGCCGTCCTCGTAGATGTTCAAAAGAGGTGCATGGCAGAGGGCTGTCTTTTCGGTAGGTCTTCTATTGCCGGCAATGGCAAATACCCTGAGGCTGTTTCTTGTCGCCTGCCATATCATGGCAGGCATGTGCGCCTTGCCGTCCGCAATTTCAAGGCTTTCTATGAAATGCAGGGTTCTCTCTTGGGGTTTGGTATACCAAAGCACAGCGCCCCTGTCAGGGCTTGGCATGATATGCAGTATGTTTGCGGGCAGGATGCCTTCGGATTTCAGAAAGGCGGTCTGCTTCTGCTTTTCGGTCATTAAAGCCTTTGCAAGCGCCTGCGCCTCACGCTCGGTAAGCGGGTGTGCGTTGACAGGCATTCCGTCCCCGTCCATATCGAAATGCTCGACATACACCGACCTGTCCGCAGACTGGCTCTGATAGAACACAAGTGCGGAGGTGGGATGGTAAAGGACGCCCAGCTGTTCGGAAATATAGTTTCTATTATTCATCGTCGTTTGATTTGTAGTTGTACAGCAGTCCGCACAGGTCATCCAAGAGGGAAAAGAACCTGCGCTCGAAATCCAGGCTTTGGTGCTTCCGCGTGCCAATGTCGAATCTTTTCGAGATGGTCGGCTCGTGCATCTGGCTGTATTCGTTGAATTCATTGTTGATGCTCTGCTCAAGGGTTTCATAGAGCCATCCTTTGGTATGCGAAATAAAGGAAATGTATTTGTGCATTGGGATGCTTTCGGTGTCCTCTTCGTCATTCACGTCCCCGTTGCAGGCGGGGGCATTTCTAAAGATTCCCTCGTTGGGATAGTCGCTGTAAAGCCTATGCGCTTTTTGGGCAACCGACAGGCATTCCCAGTCGAATGCATCACGGCATTTGAAGCTGCGCAGGCGCTGTCCAAATAGCCTCAGGCTGATTGGATTGTATATTTTTTTTTCGATAAAGTCCCCTATAATCTCCGCCCTGTCGAACTCATGCAAAAAGCGTTCTCTCTGTTCGCCTTCGTCGTCCTGCTCCGTCCATTCCCTGTGCATTTCATACATCCAGTACAGGTAGCTGTCCTGCTGTCTGTAGTAGGGGACTTCCGCAATATGGTACAGATAGGAAAAGAGGCTTAAAAGCAGTTTGGCATTTCTTTTGTACCACGCATCGTGGCTCATCCAATACAGCGGTTCGACGGGTATGTAATACAGGGTCGTCCCTGTATCGCAGGTTTCCTCGCTTTCAAGATAGGTTTCAGCACCGTCCTGTATCAGACTGATTTCGGGGCAGTCCGCGTACTGTTTTTTCAGCATCCGCTCCGCATCCCACAGCGACAGCGCTAAATTGTACGGATATTCAAAGCAGTCGGTCTGCATGGGGGTGATGCCGTAATGCGCTGTCAGATGCGAAAGGGATTTGTAGAACTGCGGCTGCATTCTTTTGTGTTCCCTACGGGGCTGTACGGTTTTGCACTGCTCCAGTTTGGGCAGGAATGATATTCTCAGAAAATTATCGGAAGCATTCCGACAGGGACTGATTTTGCTCTGTCTTTCTGAATTTCCCCCGCGTCTTTGGGTCTGTGCATCCAAGCCATGAAATTTCCCAGCTGGTCGTGCAGCTGTCTTTGTCTTTTCTGCCGCGGCAGGCTTATTGTGCCTGCTATCGTTTTTTTTCTGCATGGTTCATTGCCTTTAAATTAGGTTATCCTTTTGTTCCCATTACGGTTTCGAATCTGTATTCCACCGCATCGTCCCTGATGACTGGCGCTGAAATTTTGGAGGTCGTCAGGATAGGGTATGTCGGGGCGTAGAAATTCAGCACCGCCTCGACGCTCCATCTAGGTTCGGGGTCGCTCAGCCTTATCTGCTGACCCTTTTCAATGATTATGAAAACCCGCTGTAGGTGTGTTGCTAGTAACATATCGCTGCATTTTAATATTCATATTCCTCTTGGTCTTCTTCTTCCTCTTCATATTCCTGCTCCTCAAAGGACATTTCCTCATCGGGCTGAATCTCTGCATGTTCGGGATAGAGCGCCTCTTTGGGCGGTTCGGGCTTTTCCTGTTCTGAACCGAAAAGGCTCGGAGCGGAGAACCTGTCCGACAGGGATGTTCTCTTTCTGCGTATTTCGTCGGCTCTGTCGGGAAATTCCGCCGCTTCGGGAACTTTCATCCAAGCCTCACGGAATCTGCCCTGTTTTCCAGTTCTTCAGCCTTTGTCATGGCATCGCTGAATCTTTTGTCTTTGGCTTCGTGCTGCTTTTTCTGCGCATCGGCTTTCTGTTTCTCCTTTGCCGACTGCATTTTCACCTGTTCCAGCTGTTTCATGAAAGATTCCATGTCTGCCATCAGTCCCGATGCGCTCTGCATCGGGGCGGTAATGGTGTGAAAGAAACCGCTGTCGAGTTCCTCTGCTGTTCCTCTCAGGTTGAGCGGGGGTATGATGTTTTTGGCATTGTCCCCGCAGGCTTCGTTTTTAAGCATGACCGATACGACAAGGATGCCTTCGGTCGATTTTGCGATGGTCAGGTGCAGATCCCCTGAAATGTCCATCTGTCTTATCTGATTGAAAAAATTGCTGTTCATAGCTGTAGATTTTAATGTCTGTTTTTTATCGGCTTCACATACTGAGAAGCTGTAAGACGGCCGCTTTGAAGGCAGCCGCCCGTCTTTTTTTAATTCAGCATCAGCGCCTTATTGCCGTCCACGGCAAAAGAGGTGCAGAGTTCGAAGGCTTTCTGCGATTTCAGCTGTGCCGTTCCTCCCATCACGATGGACTGCAGTTTTGCTTCATCGTCCTTGTAGGTGCGCACGTTCTGATAATATCCTGTCACGGCATTGTATGCGCCATAAAGCGTTCCTTTTGTGGTTTCCATCTGTTGGGTGTCGCTTGCCATGGCATAGGCAAAAGCATCTTCCACGGTGTTTCTGAAAATGGCGGACACTGCATCATCTGCGCCAGTTTTAAGCATTTCCAGAGTTTCCCTGTTCGGGCATAATGCCAGCTGAATCAACTTTTTGACCTCTGTATCCGTAACTTTTACTTTAGCCCAATGGTTGAAGATGTCCTCCAGCTGACTGCTGAGCGTGTTTGCCAGTCCCATGACCTTGTGCGCATCATCAAGGCGCTGTTTTGCTCCCGAAGTGTGTCGGATGCGCACCACGTTGCTCATGCTGCGGAGCGAGGCGTTAAGTGTGTTTTGGCATACGATTCGGATGGGAGTGAAGGCTGCTGTAATGCTTCCGCTTCCATCGTGGGAGGTGGTCAGGAAAATATATTTTTCAGTCACATCATCCCCGCTGCCGACCCTGATGTAGTCGGGAAGCTTGGCTGTAATGAAGATGCGTTCCCCGTTCCCTAACGCCCCTGCGGTTTCATACAGGATGCCTTCGCCGCCGCCGACTATGGCGTCAAAAAAGCTGAACGCCTCACGGTTCTGTACTATATGGTAGTCTTTCCCCACTACGCCCAAAACCGTATTGCTGTCGGTGCGGATGGTCGAGAAATAATCGGGAACGTGCAGTTCTGCGCCTGCCGTCACAGTACCGTCCTGCATTTCCTCCTTTGCCAAGGCTTTGGTGTATAAAGGCGTTTTGGCGACCTCGTAATCCAATTGGGCGTGCCTGATGGCTTCTGCGCTTGTCGGATAGTCCTGCACCGTTTTTCCGAGATTGTGCCATGCTTTCTGCTTTACGCTGAAAAATGAATAATTTCCTGTGCTGCTGTTGTAATTGATATTGTGTGCCATGATAATTGTTTTAAAGTTGAAACTTGATATTAATTCCTATGTGAGCCTTAAAACGGCAGGTCTTCCTCAGGTTCCTGCACAGCAGGTCTGCTGCTTTTGTTCTGTGTTGCCGTAACTTCGCCCTGTTCCTTTTTTACGCCTCCGTGCAGCTTAATCTGCGAGGTATTGAAGTTCAGTCCCGCATGCAGTTCCCCGTCGCTTCCTTTCCATGCTCTTGCGCTTACCCTGCCTGACAGTTCCACAAGAGTTCCCTTTCTCAGTATTTCCGCTACTTTCGGGCTAATCCAGTAGGCGCAGTCGAAGTAAGTGGTCTGTTCCACTCGCTCGCCCTCCTTGCTTCTGTAGCTATCGTTTGTCGCTATTGAAAAATTCACGACCTGTCTGTTTCCTGACAAGGTGCGTACCTCTGCGTCTTTTGTTACTCTTCCGATGATGTTCATGATTTCTGATTTTTAAGGATTAATTTTTTTTGAAATTTTATTTATTCGGCAATGACGAGGTGGAGCTGTTTTGTTTCATTTTCCGCTTCCAATATTTTATTTCTCATTGCTGACATTTTTTTTATTCGTTTAAAGAGCCGGTGTATGCTATGTTTTGTTTCATGAGCATAAAAAGGTTAGTGTTTAGCAGAAGCAAGGCTTTGATGGAAAATACGACCCGTATGGGTGGAGATTTTATATCAAATCCGCAGGACATGGCCTTGCTTCTGGGTTAAGAACACGGAGATACCTTTGCTCCTGAAATAAGACAGAAGCATACAGGCTGTTGGCAAAAAAATAACGGGAAGCCATGTGACTAGGATATTAGAGCGGGAATAGGATGCAATCTGAAATTCTGAATTAGATAAATTGGTATATATTATTGGAAAACAGGTATTTGTACCTGTTGTCTGTTTGATGTTTTTTCTATATTTATTGTGTGTTTTGCGTTTGACATTTTTCTAGATTTAGAATTATGAATAATTGGGCGCAGATTTGAATTGTATAAGATTCGATACCTGAATTAAACTAAGATGAATATTGGTTGGAACATAAATATTAAGTGTCATTTAATATGATTTGTTATGGGAGAAAATTATAAAATGGAACTGGCGGAAGCTGTTGAGATGGCTAAGCAGGAACTTTATGGTATTCCTGGCGTCCTAAATATTGAGCAGGGCTTTAGATTTAAAAATGGATGGATTACGGACGAAGAGGTCATCTCTGTGCAAGTTGCGGAAAAAATTAATGAAAAGACGCTGCTTGAACTGGCGGTGAAACCTCTGCCTGCAGAGTTCATGGGATACGGAATCGATGTGGTGGCTGCGGGATTCGAACAGCAGCTTGAATATTTGGGGGTGGATGTAAGCTTTTGGGCTGCGCCAAAGCCAGGCAATTATCGTGAGCCTGCAAATATTGGGCTGCCCCGTGTAGTTGAGTATATGGAAGCGGTTTTTCATGTTAGCCCTGATTCGGGATGGCCAAATCTGAAGGATTTTCTTAAAAGAGTAAGCAGCAGGCTTACTGCAACCATGTACGAGTGGGAGGCTGAGCACATTAGTTCGGCAATTTTTGAGGCTGTGCAAAACTGCAACGGGAGCCTTAGAATGGTTACCCAAAACGATGGCACTGATAGAGCGGTGAATAATATGAAGAGCCGTCTAGGGAGTAAATTTGAGCATGTCTGGTCATCTGTAGGAAGCGGCAAATTAATTGCGAGCGACTATCATATAAAAGTAGCAGCGCGAGATGATGAGGAGTTCTGGCTGAGCAGCGGAAATTGGAAGAATTCGAACCAAGCCGATATTGATCCGGCAGGCAAGGGCCAGGCTATTCCCGGACCGCTTGCGAAACATAACCGGGAGTGGAATGTGGTAATAAAAAATGCGACGTTGGCTACCATTTTCAGAAAGTACATAGATTGGGATTATCAGGAAGCGCTGCGTGTGCCTTTCGATGTTAAAGAAAAGCTCGCAAATTCCTATGTCTTTATCTCTAAGGGGATCTGTCCTCCAGTACCTCCGATAGTAAGATATTTTAAGCCGTTGACAGTTAAGCGCATACTTGATGTGCAGCCTCTGCTGACTCCGGATAAAAATTCTGAGGGCCAGCGTATGTTCCTTTATCATGCGACAGAAATGGTTAAAAGTGCAAAGGTTAGCATTGACATTGAAAACCAGTCTTTTTCATTATTGGAGAACAACGATCCTGTTTATGAAAGCTTTTACAGGGCGGTTGTCGAAAAGCAGAGCAATGGCGTGGCGGTGAGGATAATTTTCAGGGATCCGCGTGAATTTGGGGCTAAAGGGCAGGCTGGTTTGGTTAAAACACTCACAAGGCTTAAAAAATTTGGCTTTAATACTGATAATATAAAAGTACAGTGCCGATGCCATACCAAAGCAATAATTGTTGATTCTTCAGACCAAGCCAATGCTCAGGTTTTATTCGGAAGCCATAATTTAACCACGACGGGAGCCATGTACAACAGGGACGCCAGCTTATTGATAAGAGACAGGCCAGTGGCGCAATATTTTCAGGAGATTTTTGATTTCGACTGGAGCAATTTAGCGGTTCAGCAGACTGTCGAAGGCCTTACTGCTGTAAAACTTGCTTTAGCGTCAGAAGCGGCGCCGGAAGGATTTAGAAAGGTTCTGCTTTCTGAAATTTTAGGAGAAGCTTAGGTAAATGAAACAGGTTTAAGATTTTTCAAAATCTAAATCTGTGCAAGACGATTATCTTTACTGTAAACGCTCGGCAAAATCCAGGATCTTGCTGCCGTTTATAGCCGCTCCAAGGTTAATTGGCAATTGCGTCTTTACAATCTTTTTCTTTTTGATTGGCACTCTTTCTATTTCTCCTTCAGCGGTGTATTGCGGTCCCTCGTATAAAATACCAAGCAGGATTATCCGATATTTGACAAAATAATGGTTTTCATTTCGATCCATATATTGGCCGATATTGTAAATAATGATCGGCGATCCGCTTGAGCCGGGAAAACACGCCGCATCAATTAAAAATTCATCGTAGCCAAGATATGGCAGTCTTGGGCTGGTTGCAGTAATTCCTTTTCTGACAATGGGTTTGTTGTTGTGGTCATCCCAAATGTTTTCAGGATATCCGACCATTATGATTTCTTCGATGGCACATAAGTTTTCAATTTCCTGTTTAGTGGGGATATGGCTGGAGTCAAACGCTCCGTAAAAAAAATCTTCTTTGATTAAGTGCTTAATTGATTTTATCGGCAGAATGCATAAGTCGACTTCGTCGTCGGGATGGTTAATCCAGTGCGATTGGAAGTCTTCAAGGAAAATTGTCAAATGTTCAGTGTTAATCTGTTCTCCATTTTGGTCTTTCTTGGTTAGGGTAAACTGGCCATTCTGGACTCCATCTACAACATGACAGTTGGTTACAATCACTAAGCTATCCAGTGTTTCTGGGGTTTGCGGATCGAAATCAAAAAAGAAGCCGGTACCTGTGCCGCCATTTTTGCCAAAAGTTTCTATTCTGACAGTTGCTGATGTGATAAGATCGGTAACGGAAATATCGTTGGAATTCTTGTTTGAGAGTTCTTTTGCCATAAAGTTTTATATTTTATCAGGGGTGGTTATTTGCAGATCTGCTGATATAATAGATTTTTAAGCCAGCTAGTTCCGGCTGGAATATTTCATGTAAGCTTCAACTTCAAGATGGAGCCGAATTATGTCTGCGATGAATTTGGACGCTGTTGAATTCCGCTTTCCAAGCAGGGATCTGGCTATTGAACCCTTCGCAGCGCCTGATGCTCCTTGTCCGCTGTAAAGCAGATTGTGTTTTATCTTATTTTTCAAGGGCATTAATTCATCAGGAACAGGAGCGCGCAAAGCGGACCTTATCTCAAGCTCGGATTCAATCAATCTTTCCTTTGCGTTGCCTTTTCCAATGCAGAGTTTATAAATTGCTGCGGTACTTTTACCGATAAAATAATTAAAACTCGGTTTCATAATTATGTGAAATTATAATAAGACGAAATTTGAATCCTTATTGAAAAAATCCTCACACCTTTTTTTAACCATTTTATAGCTGCTATCGCCGAAATAATATTTTTTTAAGTATTCTATCATGGTACGGCATCCGCTTTTGTCGTAAGCTGCAATAGATCTGGCAACAGTTAGATCTATATTTTCGGTTCTGAAAGCGGGACTTCCACCCTTGTGCAGGGGTGTAGTTTTAGGCACCAGTTCAAAATGACCGAATTTGCCGGTAGGCTGATGGATCAGGTATTCCACTTCGTATTCTTCTGGGTTTTCTTTTGGAATTTTTATGTTCTTAATCCTTTTAAATATGTACTCTGCTTCCAGCTTAAGAGGCGGATTTCTGAAAACGTTGTTCTCGTATGCCCAAATGAAATAATCTAAATCGGCAAACAAAATCTGCGGCAGCGTCTTGCCCAAATGCTTTTTTAAATTTACTGCTGTAAATACCATAGCGATTTCATTTTTTTAATTAAAATGCTGATTATTGGCGGAATTCTAATGTAAATATACTCTTTAAAAATAACAAATCAGCTATCTCTAATTGATAGACATGTGCTTCCACTTTATGCCAGTGAAAACCGATTTATACATCATGACATTTAATTAAAATAAATTTCTATCTAGTGTAATTATAATCTAAAATGGATAATGAGATGGAAAACGAGACAGGTTACAATGAGTCGAAAATTACAACTGAAAAAGCACTGCAGATGCTTAAAACTGAAGGCTTGGAGGTGACTTTTGAACAGGCTGAAGAAATCTTGTATTTCTTGAGAAAAATTGCTAATATCGCGGTGGTTAAACATTTAAATAAAACAGAATGAGCAAGATAGCAGATTTGTATATCAGGGTAAGCACTGATGAGCAGGCTGAGAAAGGCTTCTCTCAGCGCAATCAGGAAGAGATGCTGAGAAAGTACTGTGGCATCAACAGAATTCAGATACGCAATGTGATTTACGAAGATCATTCGGCAAAAACTTTCAACAGGCCGCAATGGAAAAAATTTCTTGCCGACATAAAAAAACGCAAACATAAAATAAGCCTGGTCCTTTTTATGAAATGGGATAGGTTCAGCCGAAACGCGGGCGATGCCTATCAGATGATAAATCAATTAAGGGCGTTGGGAGTCGAACCGCAGGCAATTGAGCAGCCGCTGGATCTTAGTGTTCCGGAGAATAAGATGATGCTGGCATTTTATCTTGCTGCGCCTGAGGTTGAAAATGACCGCAGGGCGCTAAATACGTTTCAGGGCCTCAGAAGGGGCAAAAAAGAGGGCAGGCATATGGGAATGGCTCCGTATGGCTATGCTAACAAAGTTACCGAAGATGGAAAAAAGTATATTGCAATTGTGCCAGATAAGGCTGCAAACGTTGTTTGGGTATATGAACAGATTGCAAAAAATATTTTCAGTACCGAATCAATATATCAGACAGCCAAAGAAAAGGGCATGGGGATCTCTAAGAACAACATGTGGCTGATTATAAGAAATCCATTATACTGCGGAATGATAGTAGTTCCAAAGTATCGAGATGAGGAGGAAAGGCTTGTAAAGGGGCAGCATGATCCAATAATCAGCCAAGATCTGTTCTATAAAGTTCAGGATATACTCAATAGTAAAGCAAGGACGTACAGGCCAAAAATCAAAACAATTGAGAATTTTCCCCTCAGGGGATTTTTTGTCTGTCCTAAATGCGGACAGAAATTGGGAGGCAGCAAGTGCAGGGGCAGAAGCAGAGATTACTTCTATTACCACTGCGATAAAGTATGCAAGTGGAGGGTAAATTCCGAAATGGCCAATAGTGTATTTAAAGGGCATTTAAATAAGTTCAAGCCTCTGGCCGAAGTAAGAAAATTATACAGTGCAGTTCTGCTTGAAGCATACAGGGAACATACAGGATTGGTTATAAATGAGAAAAAGAAATCCCTGGAACAGATTGGGGTTTACGAAAAAAAACTGGCTGTTGCCAGAAACCTGCTGGTTACCGAGAAGATAGATGCCGATGACTATCATTTAATGAAGACAGAATACAATGCTGAGATCAGCAGGCTTGAAAATGAGATTGGAAATGTGGATGAAGACCGAGCCGATATTGAATCTTTAATGAACACAGGACTGCAAAACCTAATAAAGCTCGGCGAGGCCTTTGGTGACGGGTCTTTAGTCGACTCCAGAGAGATAATCGGTTTAATTTTTCCCGAAAATTTCACATTTCAAAACAATAAAATCCAAACCGCTAGGGTCAACGAAATGTTCAAGTGCATCTATCTGGTAAACAATAGATTACGGGCAAAAAAAAACGGAACAAAAGATGATATTTTTCTTTTGTCCCGAGTAGTGACCTCGACAGGAAACAAACATATGCTGTAACGTATTGTAAATCAGTTTTCATTTTCTTGTATTGGGAAGTTTATGGGACGTGAGAAATATTCATTAATCAAAACTTTATTGACTTCTTTTCCTTTACTAGTCCACTTATAGACACCAGAGCGGATATGGCTAATTAATTTATTTGAGATGAAGAAACTCATAATTTCGTGGGAGACTTTCTCACTTAAACCGGTATTTCCTCCGACTATATATTTGTCAACTAATTTAAATCCTTCATAGAGTTCTGAATTAACTTTAATCGTTTTTACAAGATTGTCTATCTCAGTACTATAATATCCTTCATCTTCATCATCATCATTAGAATATATTATTGTGTCGTGATTAGGATTTTGATTTAATAATGATTTCAGTTGTTCAATCTCATTGTCTCTATCAGAAAGCAAATCTTTAAATTCTTTTTCCATTTGTACGATTTGCGCTCTTATTTTTACTGACTGTTCCAAACTCAGCATTTGTTTGTTTTGTACACTTTGTTTTTTTGATTCACGCCAATTCGTGAATAATAAATCAAGCCAATACGCACCATTAGTAATGAATGGAACTACTGTTAAAAGTAAAAATGTTGAAAGTAGTGGAAACCAGACGATATACTTTTCCTCACTATAATTCTGAATTATATATTGGATTTTTGTTACTGTGATAGTATCCTCACTAACAAAAATCGTTAGGTATATTATTTTCCAGTTCCAGATAAGCCAAGAAATAATTAGTGTACCATAAAAAGGACTTGAAAGCCTTTGTGACAATATTGATTCTACAGATTTTTTTGTTTCGTCAAACATTACATATTCTTTTATGCGTTATCTCTTCTTTCAATCGCATCAAGTTTACTTTGAGGCAAAGAGCTATACAATTCTTCAATCTGTCTTGGTTCAGAAATAGTTTTAGTAGCAATAAAATTTACTAGTTTAAAAAGAGTATTTGCAATTTCCCTATTATCGTTAAGATTTATCTCTCCTGGATGTACAGATTCATTACCAATAACTCTTACTGTATCCAAAGCTTTTTGAACCTGTGGAGGCAAACCCTTTGCCACTAAGTTTTTAATGTCATTATTGATGTTATCGCCAGATTCACCTAAGTGTTTACACAATTTTTGAATAGCAAGTCGTAAAAGAGCAGCTGAACTTCTTGGTGAAAAATTTAGAACAATTGCCGCTTCATTATAGTCTTGCTGTATATCGTCTGGCAAATCTATATTTGCCGGTTCAACAGTTGTACTAAGCGGGAAGATAATGTTCTGTCCGTTCCATATAGTATTCCTTGCACAGCTCGAACAATATGAAACTCTAAATTCGTTTAGATAATATCCGTGCGATGCGCCATACATTTTTTTTTCAGCACGCATGGTAGACCATTCTTGATTTGCATATGCATGACAATGTGGGCAATTAAATGCCTTTAAATCTAAGTCTGGAGCTGTATATTGCTCTTTCATATATTTCTTGTTTTATAATTACTTTCAATCTTTCAATTAGTTCGCTATCTCCTTCTCCGATATTTAATTGTAAATGTTCTACTTTATCTTCCTCTGAATCACTTTGCAATTTCATTTTTTCTGATTTTTTTTAGTTAATTCAGGTTTTGATTCAGCCATAGGTGTATGAATAATGGGGCTATTCTTAATTTGATTGCCTTCGGATAATTGATTTTCTAGAGTAGTGATTTTAAATCTCAACAAATCGTTAGTCTCTTCAAGTCTCCTATTTTCGATTAAAAGCCGAGCAACTTCCTTTTCGTTTTTATCACTTTGATTGCTATTTTCACTTGGAGTAAGTTGTTTTTTAAGCATATTTCCTTTACCCGTTATTAGCCATTCAGCGTCAATTTCCTGACAATTGTCGATGATTATCTTTAGTACATCTTCACCTAAACTGCCATTTCTTTTAAGTTGAATGCTGAAATATCCATTAGATAGGCCGTAATTTTTTTCAAACCTACTAGGCGCAATCCCTTTAAAATCACAGTATTTTATAAATCTATTTATAGCTTTCATAGAAAAATCCGAAAATTGTCAGTAAAATATTTTTTTTACCGACAATAGTCATTATATTTGTAATAGTTAAATCGTAGTCAACTCGTAGTTAACTCGTAGTAAATCTACAACAATTATATGAATTCAAAATAGTACTTATCTATGATTAAAGTCAGTGAAAGAAAAAAAATGAAAAAAGTCTTCAAAAAAGGCTATTCAAAAGAGGTTTTGGATCGGCTAAATGCAAATGGGATCATGAACCAAAAAGGTGAGCCGTTTGGCATTTCCTACATCACTCATGTTTTTAACGGCAGAAATGAAAATTCAGAGATTGAAAAGACAATTGTCGCACTGTATGCCGAAAAACTCGATGAAGAAAAACGAATCAAAGAAGAGAAGAAATCAATTTTTAGCACAAAAAAACCCGAAGCGGGAACTTCGGGTAGTTTTTAAGTATTAACCTTTAACAGATTAAACTAATGGAAAGCAAATCTACAATTAAAAATGAAATTCACCAAATACCCGCAGGAATGCTTATTGGAGATTACCGAACGGAAATATTTGGAGACCGAAAAACAAAGAAAACCTATTTCGTTTCGAATGGCCAGACCTATTTATTTAAAGAATTGTCACCAGAAAAGAAAGCTCAAATCTTTCAACAAATGTTATCAGATGAAGTTGCAGTTGAAGATTTAAAGCATTTAAGCCCAGACGAGGCAATCGAGAATTATTCTTTCTGCATTTATGGAGCTGCTGATCATGAAGCTGATTTTACAGATAGTGGAAAACTCAACAAGGCAGACAACTTCATTTGCTCAAACAATTGCAGATGCTTGAAATGGAAAACAAAGTCTCTTACGATTGATGGCAATCCGCTAACCAGACGTGAGATTGAAATTGTCACTTTAATGGCCTCAGATTTAGCAGACAAACAAATTGCAGACTATCTGAAAATTTCTGAAAGCACATTAAACTCGCACAAGCAAAATCTTTTTGAAAAGGCAGATGTTAAATCAAAGTCAGGATTAATCACTAAAGCTATAAACCAAAAAATAATCCAGTAATCATGAGTATTTCAAACTTTACATATACAGGTCCAGAAGCATTAGAAATGATCAAAAACACTTTTCCTAAAACTTGGGAAAAGGAAATCGAAGAAGGTCAGCAATTTATTAAAGCTTTGATGAGAATGTACCAGTTATCAGCTACAGATGCCTTTGCAAAATACTTAAGGATAAATGGCTCGCCAGCTAACGGTATTTGCACTTTAGCTGCACTTCATTTATTGCTGATACAAATAAAAGATACTCCTGAAATAAAAAAACTGCAATCCGATCAACTCGCTTATGGAAACCAACTTATCGCGCTCGAAGAGACAACCAGCATATCAAAACAAGACAAAGAAACCTTGCGTTCCTTTTATCTTGCCAAGCAGGATGAATTACAAAAACGTATTAACATCCTTGTCTACGAACTTCCCTGCAAAAGTTCAGAGAAAATTATTGTTAGAACAACTCTTTTTGATAGATCATAAAGATCTGACTGTTTCACAATATTTTAATCTCTATTTGCAATAACCCATGTACACAGAAAAATCAATAGACTTAGTACGAAATGCCGATATCGTTCAAATTATCGGCCATTTCTGCGAGTTAAAAAAATCGGGATCAAGATATACCTGCGAATCCCCTTTTAATCATAGCAAAGATTCCTTTTATGTTACTCCTTCCTTAAACATGTATAAGTGTTTCTCTACCGGAAAAGGTGGTGATGGAATTTCATTTGTACAGACGTATAAGAATGTAGATTTTGCAGAAGCTGTAAAGGTTATTGGTGGCATTTGCAATATTGTTCTGGAGGAGACCGAAATTTCAGAGGAGGAAAGGCGCCTTAGGACCAGAAAACAAAGCTTATATGATATTCAATCAGTTGCTGCGTTAAAATACGAAATGCAGCTTCATAACGCATTAGATGACCATTGGGTGAAAAAGATGCTTATTTCCCGAGATATCAATGAAGAAACAGTTGAAAAATTTAGAATAGGCTATGCTCCTAAGGATTATAAATTTATAACAAATCCTCTTCTTGAAAATGGAAAATTGGAACAGGCGGTAGCTGTTGGATTGACAGTATCAAAAGATGGAAGTAATTACGATTTTCACAGAGATAAATTACTGTTTCCTATTCGCAACATCCGAGGAAATATCGTGGCTTTTGGAGGTAGGAGAGCCGACAATGCAGATGGCCCTAAATATATTAATACAGCACAGACTGAAATTTACGAAAAAAGCCATGAACTATATGGCCTATATGAAAATAAAGATGCAATATCCAAACAGAAGACTGCAGTTTTGGTTGAAGGATATACAGATGTAACTGGATTGTCTCAATTTGGCTGTGAGCTTGGAGTGGCAACTGGAGGAACTGCACTGAGCGAAATTCAATGCAAATTGCTTCACCGTTTTGCAGATCATGTAATTATTTGCCGTGATAATGACGGCTTGGACGAAAAGGGGAATGAGCAGAAAGGGACTTTAGCTGCACTAAAAGACGTAAATATGCTTTTGGCAGTTGGTCTGAAAGTTTCTGTAGTGATTTTGCCTGAAGGAGAAGACCCAGACAGTTACGCTCGCAAAACGCCTCACGTTGAAAAAATGATCTTCGGCAATGCTGAAGACGCTGTAAACTGGAAAACAATAAAACTAAAAAATAGAGCAGCTAACGATCCAAATGAGCTTTCGTATGCAGTTTCGGAAATTGCTTTAATGCTCTCGCAGATTAAAGATGACATTAAGCGTGAAGCTTACCTAAAGCAATGTGCTAAAATAATTAAACAGCCTGCAAAAGTCATTAAAGACAAGATAGAAAGCTTCTATAAAATTGCTGAAGCTAAGGCTGCTCAAACAGAAAAAGTACATGTTGAGTCAGTTGAAAAGCTTGGTTTGCCTGTCGGAGCTGAATACAAGCAGTTTTTGGAAAAAGGTTTTGTTATCCATCAAAACAATGTCTATTTCCGAGGAAAAGACAGCTTTTATAAAGGAACGAATTTTAGGATAACACCTCTTTTTCACGTTTACGGAAAGCAGGAAAATAAAAGACTTTGTGAAGTGATTTCTGAAAGCGGAATTAAAAGGCTTATCGATTTTGATACGGCAGACTTTTCGCAAATGACGAAATTTGAAGTAAAGCTCCTAGATGAAGGAAATTTCACTTTCACATCACAAGTATCGGCAAATCAGTTTAAGCTCCTTAGAAACGAGATTTTAGGGCATTTTATCACGGCTCATGAGTTAAAAACTTTGGGCTGGCAACATGCAGGCTTTTATGCTTATGCAAATTTGATTTATCATAACGGAGTTACAAAAGTACCTAATGATTACGGAATTGTACAGCTGGAAACTGGGGTTAAAGTTGACAGTGATTACATTGAAGATGTAAAGCACTTTTATTCTCCTTCAGCTTCGGTGATGTACAAGAATTCCCGTGAAGGCGATGACCCGTATGAGAATGACCGATATATGGTATACATGGAAGCGCCAATCGCTTTTCATACTTGGATGAAGCAAATGCACAAGGTATATGGTAAAAAGGCTGTTACAGGCATCGCCTGCGCTTTCTTTGCACTTTTCCGCGATCTGTTCGTGAAAACGTACCAAGTATCACCGCTTCTGTTTTTGGCTGGTGAAAAAGGTTCGGGAAAATCGAAGTTTGCTGAGAGTCTTGCTGCGATGTTTTGCTATAAACAGCCTGCTTTCGATTTAAATGCCGGCACGATATCGGCATTTTCAAGAAGGATTAGCAGAACAACTAATACCATTGCGCTCCTGGAGGAATTCAGTGATTTGACGACAGATGTAAAAATCAAGCAATCAATAAAAGGATCTTATGATAACCGTGGTCGTGAAATCGGCCAGAATTCAGGTGACAATAAGACCAAAGTTACAAAAGTGAACTGCTTCTTAATTCTGCTTTCTCAGTATTTGTCAAGCTGGGACGATAACTCTATTACCTCACGAAGCATCATTGAGCATGTTATTAAACCGCAGGAAAATTATACAGATCAGGAAGTAGCAGATTATAATTTGCTGCAGTCTTGGGAAGAGGAAGGCATTACAAGTTTTGTTTTGGAAATAGTGAAATATCGCACTTTAGTTGAAGAAAACTACAGACAGGTTTATTCGGATATTATAAAACAGCTGAAAAAAGAATTGCGTGGTGTCGATTATCAGGAAAGAATGCTCCAGAACTATACGGTTATCCTTACTCCAATTAAAATTCTTTTTGACAAGTTTAAGTTTCCTTTTACCTATCAGGAAATGCATGATCAGTTTAAGGAAAATATTATAGAAACATCTGATCTCATTGTGGAAAGTGAAGGACTGGCAGAATTTTGGAAAACGTTGGAGTACTTAAGAGATCGCAAGCCTTTTGCATTGCTAATTGAAAACATTCACTTTATGATTGATACCCCGATTAGCTTAAAGCTTCAAGGAAGAAAAGACCAGTCTTCAGAAGAATGGCCGAATAAAGACAGATCACAAGTTCTATACTTGCGACTAAATGCTGTGCACCAGTTGTATCATAAGGAGGTTTCAACCCGTGAAGGTGTCGATGTAATCCATGAGAACACACTTAGAAACTATTTCAAATCGAAGAAGTATTTCATCGGGGCCGTCAAATCTGTCCATTTCGATGACACTTCCACATCTGCTTATGTTTTTAATTACAGTATGATGCACGAGAATGGAATTTTAAACCTATTGAGAAACAGTCCAAAAAAATCAGATGATGCTCAGCCGAAAGTTCCTGTGAGCGCTGACGCTGAAAATGATCCAGATTGGCTAAAAGCGATTGAACAATGACACAAGCCGTTATATTAAACTTAAGAGTAGCCCGAGCAGAAGATTTCTCAGACGAACTAGGAAGAAAGAAATTCGGGTGCATGTATTTTCAGCAAGCCTATGACGGTAGTTTTTGTAATCAGCCGTTTTTTTTCAATGAAAATACGAACATGGAAGTATTTAGGGAACTCTACCACAGCAAACAGATCTGGGTTTTGGCGGGAATCTTTGACGAAGTACAATTTACTCAAAAACGTAAACCAATAATTCAAAATAAGAGGTATGGACTCAAAAAAAAGGCAGAAGGAAAAGCGCGATCGGCCAGACCGTGTTTCTGCAAACTCCGCAACAATCGAAAATTATATAAATCTAATTTTAAAAATGTCCAGACGTGAATATTTGGACGAAGTATTTAATAACCCTCTAAAAGAAATTAAAAATGAAAAATCAGACAGAAAAAACAGAGACTACGAAAACCAAACAGTTTTCAGTAATCGTCGAAAAAAAAGAAGTTTTAACAACTACTAGAAGCAAAGAAGCAATTGCAAAGGTAAATGAGCTTCAGATTGAAAATGCACCATCAATCATACTGATTGACAACAATGAAAAGAAATCGACTCGTTATACCAAAAAACGGCATGAAAGAAACTACAGAATAGAAGCGGGAAACTTTGAATCTGATAGTGTTTTACTAATAGCTACAACAACAGAAAATCAAGAGTAATCTTTAACCTTTAAGATATTAAACTAATGGAAAAAAATATTTCAAACTCAAATGAAAAAATAGCACAAGAAGTGGAAGAGACTTGTGCTTACATAAACTCAATGTATTATTTGGCAATGTGCTTAAAATCAAAAAAGCTCAATAAACTGCTTGATAATTTCGAAAATTTTGAAGAAACATTTCCGAAAATTTCGAAAGACCAGTGGGGGCTCTATAGCGATAATAAAAGCCTTGCAGAACTACTATTCATAAATGATTATAACGGATGGTTAATTGAGATAGTTGTTTTAGAAAGAGATCGTTTCAAAACGGACAACAAAAACAGGAAAGTTACAAGGAGAAAATTTGTTTACTGCCACAGTTTCGATGAGATCGTCCCGAAAATGTTTGAATATTCAAAAGATGTATTAGAAGAGGATATTATCAAATTTAAACGTGATACTAATGCTAAGTAATTGTCCAGTTTGCGGGTTGCCTAAAAGAGCCTGCTTACATCAGAGAGAACTGAAAGAAGATAAGTACGATCGCCGTGTTACACGTTTAGTTTGGTTTGGTTTCGGTTTTGGGGTTTGTACAATTGTTTCACTGCTATTAATGTAAAATATGGGAAATATATTTAAGCCAATATTGTTTTCAACGCCAATGGTGAAAGCCATTTTGGATGATGAGAAAACTCAAACACGTAGAACAAAAGGACTGGAGGAGATTAATAAAAATCCTGATGCATGGAGGGCTATGCAATCAAATTTTAGCAGTAAAGTCCCTTTCTCTGGATGTGTTAATCGAATAGGTCGAGATTTGTTTATATTCTTTCGTTCTGATAGTGAAACTTTAGAAATAAAGGTTCCTTATCAAATTGGTAACATCCTTTGGGTTCGCGAAACATCAATAACTTTAAGAGATGAGCATTTAGAAGGCCGAGAAGGGAATATTTATTACAAGACTGAAGAACGCCCTCTAACAAGCGATTTTCTAAAAGAATGCGGATATAAATGGACTCCAGCAATTCATATGAAAAAAACGAGCTGTAGAGTTTTTTTAAAAGTTAAATCAGTTCGTGCCGAAAGATTGCATGAGATAACTATTGAAGACGCATTATCTGAAGGAATTGAAAAAGCACCTTGGGCTCCTGGCTGGAAGCATTACACCAATCCCTCGAAATATCTTAAAGATAAATTTTATGGTGCGATGCACGGAACTGTTATATCATTTATGTCATTATGGATGAAAATTAATGGAAAGGAAAGTTTAGATTTAAATCCTTGGGTTTGGGTTATTGAGTTTGAGAGAATTGATAAACCTCATGATTTTTATTATGTCAGGAAACAAAAGCAAAATAATAGCATTTAATTATTTCGGAGGAAAATTTACTTGGCTAGAATATTTGTACGCCTATTTTCCGAACGACTTTGTGCACCTAGCTGAGCTTTTTGGAGGCTCTATGGCCGTTTCGCTTAATTACAAAGGAAAATGCATAAAAACAGTAAACGAGATTAATGGTGACGTGACTAATTTCTTTGAAGTCTTACGAGATGATACTGAAACATTAATTATGAAACTAGAGCTTTCTCCATGTTCTGAGGAAAATTACAATTCTTGCTGGCCAATTACGGGAGATAAAACTGAACGAGCTCGTAAATTTTATGTACGAGCTCGACAAAGTTTTTACGGTTTGGGTGCTCAAAGAGAAAATAAATCTTGGCACATGGCTAAAACAAAACTTCATGCTCAAGTTGGAGAAACGGTTTCAAAATGGAACAATGCATTACCTAAACTTTTGGAAGTGGCCAGAGTGATTAGAGCAAATTTTCAGATTATTAAAATCGACGCCTTGGTGGCTATTAAAAAGCTCGATTCTCCCAAAACGTTTTTTTATTTAGATCCTCCATATTTATTGGAAACGAGAGGTTCAAAAGATGATTACATGTTTGAATTTTCCGAAGAAGATTATAGAAAAATGGCTTTTATTCTATATAAAATAAAAGGTTATGCCATGATTTCTGGATATGATCATCCATTAATGTATGAACTTTTTGAAAGCAAAGGATGGATAAAAATTGAGTTTCCGACCAAAAAGAACAACATCCGATCAAAACAAGTTCAAGAATGCATTTGGATCAATTATCCATTAAGTAAAACTAACTCTAACAATGGAAAGCAGAGCAAGCTTTCTTTAAAGCATTAAAATATGTTGATGAAAAAGTATATCGATTTTATTGAAAAAATTGAATCCTCATTATTTGGGCTCGCTATTGATGAATTTGAACCAAAAAATATTTACCAAGCCTTTTTTAATGCAATTATTATAAAGCCTTGCCAATATTCATTTGTTTTTATTTTATGCGTGCTTGTTATAACGTGGGACTTACTGGTTTTGGTTTGATATTTATTGTTGGGCTATACGGAGAAGGAAAAATTTTGTTGCCTTTACTTTTATCTACAATAAACTTGATTTATCTCCTAAAGTACATTTTTAATGAGATTTTAAAGTATATGAATAACAAACTTTAGAATGAGAAAGCCGCTAATTAATAGCGGCTTATCTTTTACATTAAATTATATCCATTGGTTATGTAGGTACTTAGCAATTTACCCAATTTAGTGACTTTATACGTTCTTATTTTATTTTTATTATTAAAATCTACTTCCACCAAATCCAAATCTACATACCTAAGCAAATTATCTAAGCTTTCTTCATAATCTCCCATTTCTAGCATTTTAACGGCATCCAGATAACGTTCTCTACCTTTATCTGTCATTAAATTATAAATTTCGCTTAATGTATTCACTTCTTTTGAGCTAACCGAGATGTTTAAATCGTTACTTAGAAGTTCAGCTATTACATAATTTTTATTTTGCTCTTTTAGTTCTTTCTCTCTAGCTTGGTATTGTTGTATTGTAGCATTATGCCTTTTCAAGTCTTCTTCCATTTGAGAAACAGCGTTGTTTAATTCTTTTACTAAAGAGTCGTTCCTTTCTTTTAAATTATTAATTTCACTAGTCCCTGCTTTAGCATCTGCGATATCTCTGATTAATGAAGCTTCATCTCGTTCGGTTTCTAAATCTTTTTTTCTATTCCTTTTTTTCTTTTCAAATTTTTGATCGGAATAGTAATTTAAGCATTTGTCAAATACTAAATTGATATAAGGTAATCCTAGAATGTAAAACAATGCGATTAGGAGAGGGCAACCAAAGTTGTAAAGAATTGTATATCGTTCATCTATCCATTCGATCCTACAATGTACTGGCCATTCGGAGGAAAATAATATTGCAAAGTACCGCCAATTGAAAAAGAAGAAGGATAATAAAAAAGATCCTACTAAGGGATTTTTTATCCGATCTCTGTAGTTATCATAAATGCTCTGAAAGAAATCTTTAACTGTGTCCATTACTTATTTTTTAACAAACATAAGTAATTAATTACAATGAATTCTGCGTAACTTTACGTAAAATCTTTTGTATGAAAAGCCACACAATCATATTATCCACTGCAAAAGTTGCCATTCCTCATCAACTTTCAATTGATTTTATAACAAGTTTAATCAATAGAGGATTGACTGCCATTGATTATTTCGGTGTAGAAATTGATAATCCTGAATGCTATGTCGAAGAAGATATGAAAGCATTAAGTGAAACAATTACGTACTTTGAATTTTTCTTCGACACTGAAGAATCAATAGATTACGATTCGCTAAATGAGAATGAGGTTGATCAACTTCTTTTGGATCAAATTAAAAAATCCGCCAATATAGAAATTAAGGCGGATGAGAAGGATATTATTATTTACTTGTAAGCTTATATCAGTTATCAGATGGTCTAGGTTCATCGACGTTTATATAATCAACTTGCACTTCTTCAATATATTGTTGTATCTGTTTTTCAACTAACGCAAGCACATCTTTCTTTTTTCGATCCAATAGATCTAAAAACTTTTCATTGGTTAGTCCTGCAGTATTTATATTTTGAGCGATGTACTCAAATAATTTATTTTGACAATTAATGATATGATTGTCAATTTCATCGTGAGGTTCCAGAAATTCATCAGAATAAATGATCTGTGTTAATTTCATTTTGCTTCTTAATTCCTGAACAAAATAAGAAGCAAACATTCCCGATTTAATTCCGTTGAAATAATCCATAGTTTAATAAATTAAGCAACTTTAAAAGCTAATAATTTTGCGTTATAATTTGGATAAGCGAATTCATTAATATCGTTTTCAGAATCAAGCCAAGCTTGTTCATCTAACAATTTCAGCATTACAGGCATTCTCTCCTTGTGATTATGAATATACTTCATGGTATCATTTGCTTGAGTTGTTACCATAGTGAAAGTATTTAAGCATTGTCCGTTTTCAGGATTGATCCACGAATCGTAAAGTCCAGCGAATGTGAATATTTCATTTTCTTGGCTAAAGATTTGGTACTTCTCTTTCTTTCTACCTTTGGCATCAAGCCAGCGCCATTCGTAATATGAGGTAGCAATTATAAGACATCTATTTTGGGTTATGTTTCTGTATGATGCTTTTTCGTCTATGTCTTCAATCCTGGCATTTAGTTTCCCCTTTCTAAAATCTAGCTGTTTGGATCCTGCCCAAGACGGCATTAATCCCCAATGGTAATCCACAGAAAGCTCTTCTGAATTGTCATTTGTTATAATCGGTAAGTTTGGATGCTCAAATCCGTTCACAAAAACTCCTTCATAAAACTGTCCAGTATTGTTAATTGCAATATTGAAGCGAAGTTTTACATCGTTCCTGCTTGCTCCTTGATCTACGTAATAGCACATACATTTAATCTTTTTTATTCAAATTAAATCTCTCGTAATATGAAATTTCTGGTTTTGGATCTGGATATTTCATCCCCATTACCTTTTCATAATAATTTCGAACCACTTCTTCGTCAATACAGATTAATTCTCTCTTTAATTTTATTTCAAGTCCCAGCTTATGGCATCCTCTTCTGATATCCATTAATAATTCATATTCAAACCAGATAATTAACTCTTCTTTGGAAAATAACCGTTGAATAGCTTTGTATCCTCTGCTTTTTTCTCCCAATCCAGAAGCTTTTAAAATATGGGCTTCCACTTCATTTTTTACTTTACTGTCCATAACGTTTCAAATTTAGACATGCAAAGTTAAATTCAAATGAAATATGGTGTTGTTCCAATTTGTATCAAAAGTATCGAACCGGATATTATTTTATAAAAAGGAATGTTGAATTATTTCATATCATAACGTCCAGTTTTTCAAATTTCAGATTCCCCCCAGACCCCCCAATTTAAAAAATTTTTCAAATTTTTCTTTTGCTGAAAATAAACGGGTAAAAATGTTCCAAAGTTCCACAAATTAAAATTAAAGAATTTAAATAGATTTTATCTATTTAAATATCAATATATTAAGTTAAAATTATATTTTAATGTTTACGTGGAACTTTTGTGGAATTTGTGGAACTATTTTTTTGACTTCCACAATTGATAAGGGTAGTTCCACGGTTTACTTGATGTTTTTAGCTCTTAAATGACTGAAAATTAACGATGTGGACAAAAGGAACTTTTTTCTAGAAAAAAACATACTTACTCATCATTTATTCTATTTTTTTGAAGTTATTTTTTTTGATTTTATCGTAAATTCGTAACAGCCAAAAAGTTAGTAAATGATCAAAATCTACATTCCTGTCAAAAAACCAGTTAAGAAATATTTGATTAGAAAGTATGGCACCGTTCACACTATTTCTAAAAAATCTTTTTTGGGATTATTGCTTCTTGACCTGATAAGTAAGGATGCCGATACTTCTGATATTGATTTTAAGGGCTTAGATAAATACTGTCTTGATATACCAGAAATGTATTTTAATACAAAAGGCTACGAAATCAATAGAAGCAAATTGAAATTTTTGGGTGTTTGCTTAGAACGTCTGTTTTTTGAGGATTTTTACTCATTTGTTGATATCGAATTGGCAAAAGGTGTAAACAATGCATATAAAAGTGTTCAGCTTTTTCTGGATTTATATTGCATCAATGAAAATGAAATGAAATTAGAGAGCATGTATCGCAACTATCAAAGGCATTGCGAGGAAAATATAAAAAAGAAAAAAAGTTTACTGATAGTAAATTAATAGCATATTAATAGTTAAAAAACGCGCTGATGCTTTGATTTATAAGGCGGAAAAATACGACACTTTTATAAAAATAAATTTTAAATAATTATGAATTTTACTTGCGATGAAAAATGGCCTGGATTTGCCGAATTTGATTTGTTCTTAATTGAAGAAACCAGTAACTGGCCATTGGTTGTTACGGATGGAAATTCATCTGATGTAGTCTTTACTCCTTATGAAAATAATGTTGAGGCTATTTTAGAACCAGATTCTATAAATGTAAAAGTAGATCCTAAACAATCTTCTGACGGCGAAATACAGCAGATATCAATTTCATTCCGACTTATTACCAGAAGTGAAGCTTTAGAGCAGTTGCTGGAGCAGTACGCAAACAAACCATGTGTTGGGTTGGGTAAGCTAAATAATGATTTTAAAAAACTATACGGCACAGAGCTTGAACCTCTATACATGAATTATGAAATTAATGATGGAACAAAGCCAGACGGCGAGGCGTACACATTAGTTAATATTAAAGGCGAAACCCGCAAACGTCCAGTATACTATACTCCAGTATTGTAACTGTCCTATTTTAAGATTTCATATTACTGAAAATTTGTATTGTCGAAAATAACAATACAAATTTTTTTATTTTGAGTAATAGCTTAGATACTTTATTTACAGGCGATTTTTACATTGACAGACGTTACGGCGTTAGTCTCGTGCCTTCTTTAGTTTCAATGTATACAGGTAAAGCGTCTACAGAAAAGCCTGAAAATGAAAAAATTCAAAACGTTACAAAAATTTACTTATCGGCAACTTCTTCAGTTGCAGAGGCCAATACTGCTTTAAATAATTCTTCAAATAAAGTCGTGGTTTTGGATTTTAAGCAACCTGTTGTAAAGTATAGTACTTATTACTGGTTAGGAACCCAAACTTACATTACGATACTTCAAAGATTAAAAAATGACCCGACTGTTGTTGGCGTTGTAATTGACATTGATACAGGAGGAGGTCAAGTATATGGCACGCCAGAAATGTACGATACAGTGGCAGATTTTAAGAACACAAAGCCAATTGGTTTTTACACTAATGGTTACTTATGTTCAGGCGGATACTACATTGCTGCACCCGGATCTTTTATCATGGCCAACAAACGAGCTGATGCAATTGGCTCTATTGGCGGTTGTACAATTATCGTTGATTACAATGGACTTCTTGAAAAATTTGGAGCGAAAGTGCATACTATTTATTCTGATTTATCTCCTGATAAAAATAAAGGCTACAGAGCTGTTGTTGATGGTAGCGATTCAGATTACAGCAGCTATATAAAAGAAGATCTAAATCCAATGGTTTCAACTTTTCATGTTGATATGAAAAACGCTAGACCGCAACTAAACGAGGAAGTTTTTAAAGGAGGAACATGGACAGGCGATACTGCAATTGGCATGGGATTAATTGATAAAAATGGTACTCTCTTAGATGCTATTGCGGAGGTGTTTCAAGAAGCTTCAAATAATAATTCAAATACTAATATAACTATGAACACAAAAGAATTGCCACAGTTGCAATCTGTTTTGGGTTTAAATTCTCCTTTAGCTTCTACTGAAGAAAAAGGAACTTATTTAAATGCTGATCAGTTAGACGCGATTGAAAGCCGTTTTGTGGAGTTAGAAAACTCCAACACATCCTTGCAAACTGATTTGGATGCAGCAAAATCAAATACCGAGTTGAACGAGAAGCTTACTGCCTCTCAAAGTATTGTTTCAGCTGTTGAAACTTCAATTGATAGTATGCTAACATCTGCTGGATTAGATGTTAAGGGAACTTTAACCGAAAAAACTGCAGCATTAAGTGCAAAAGTTACGGAAATGGGAAAAGCTGATGGTTCTAAACCAACTGTTATAAAAGTAAAGGAAACTGCAGATTCAAAAAATGATTTTGTAGACTCCAATGCTTCTCACAATCAAATCGCTAACTCGATAAAATCATAAATATGTCAACAATTTCTGTACAAGACGTTGCTAAAGAAGTCAACGAATATGTAAAAAACAACACTGATGTAATTGCAGCTGGAGTATATTCTTCTGAAGTGACTATAAATAAATATTGCAAAGTACTTACTGCAATTAAAGGAAAGTTCCCTCAGTTTCATTCAATCCTTACTCGTGTTGTCCAAGGGTATAAAGCAGAATGGCAGGAACTTGGAGAAGCTCAGTTCAAGCATAAAATGCTTCAAAATTACCATCATAAGGTAAATTTTCCAGTTGTTCCTTCTGAGATTTTAAACTCATGGCTTGCTGAACTATACTCTACTGGAAAAACTGCAGAAGAACATCCAATTTCTAAATACATCATTACTGAACTTATGGCTAAAGTTACGGATGATTTGGAAGATTTATCTCAAATTGGTATTCGTGACGATGCGAACGCTGACGGTGAATTTGGTTCATCTTTAGATGGAATTGCTCAGCAAATCGAAAATGCATTGAACAATTTAGTGCATCCTGCTTTTAAAATTCCTCTGAATGCAATTACTGCAGTTAACATTCTAGATGAAGTGAAATCATTTGAGAAGCAGCTGCCAAAGAAAACACGCAGAAAATGCAAACAATTGTTTATGAGTGATTCTTTAGCAATGACTTTTGCTGATCAGTATGAAAAAGAATACGGAACAAACGTAAACTATACTGCAGACGGAAACATGAAAACTCCATTGAGTAAGCTTGAAATTGTTGGCTTACCAAGTATTCCAGATGATGTTATTTTCACTACAGTTGATGGAAATATGGTTCGTTTGATTGATGTTTTTGATAAACCAGCTATCACGGACACTCAAGTTTCAGACTATAAACTGAAAATCTTTTTGGAGTTTTTCTTAGGATATGATTTTCTAATAAATCAATTAGTTTATGTGGCTACTTTCGGTGACGAGGATAGAGGTCTAGGAAACGTGGCGCAAAACAAATTGTACTATGACTCCGAAAACTTGGTTGTAACTCCATAAATCGAATTCATATGGCAAACAAAAAAAGCAAAATAGTTTCTGAAGCATCTGCTTCAGAAACTAAAGTTCAAGAAAGTCAGGAAACTCAAAGTGTTCAAGAAGTTCAGGAAACTCAGGAAACTCAGGAAACTCAGGAAACTCAGGAAAGTCAGGAAAGTCAGGAAACTCAAAGTGTTCAAGAAGTTCAGGAAACTCAGGAAAATCAGGAGATTCACACTGCTCAAGAAGTTCAGGAAAGTCAGGAAACTCAAAGTGTTCAAGAAGTTCAGGAAACTCAGGAAAATCAGGAGATACACACTGCTCAAGAAGTTCAGGAAAGTCAGGAAACTCAAACTGTTCAAGAAGTTCAAGAAGTTCAGGAAGCCAAAAAGTTAAATGAGACTTTTACTTTTAATGATAAGGAGTACGGTTTTAGTAATCGAATGCCAGAAAAATTAAAAGTATCTGGTGTTCTATACACAAAAAACGAATTGTTAAACAATGAGGAAGCTATGACTACATTAATTATAGGAAATAGCCCATTCATAAAAAAAATGTAAAAAAATGGCAGTTGACTTAACAGATATTGGCGGCGAAAGCTGTGAACCAGTTTCAGGATTATCTGGGACTGTTTATTATGCGGAACAAAGCGATTTTGTAACCATAAACGAACCAAAGAAAATGTGTGATCCAGTTCCTGCAAATGTTGCAGCTACTTATAAGGAACTATCTACAATTGAAACGGCACACACTTTTAAAACGGGTAAATGTTTTCATAAAATTGAAAGTGTTACGGAAACTGGTACAATCAAAGTTACGCCACTTGGCGAAATTGGTAGAAAGCTTTATCAAAATGAGCTAGCAATTACTGTTGCAGGCTCTTCCGCTGACCTATTAGGTTTTATGCGTTGGATAAAAAATAAAAAACTTGTAATTCTTTTTGAAGAATTTGGAACAGGGAATGTGAGACAGCTTGGAATGTCAAGGCTTCCTGCTTTAGCAAGTGCTGAGCATAATATTGAAGCAGCTGTAGAAGGAAACAATTCTGCGGTAATTACATTTACTGATAAGAATTTTGGGCCAGCGCCAATCTATGAAGGAGCAATTCAATTAGTGCCGGAAGTTTAGAATCTCTCAGGAGGGAAGAGAAAAAAAGCCCTCCAACAAATTAATACTTTCTCAGGGTAATTTAATTTAGCACAAAGCCACCGTTGGAGGACAAAAGTCTTCTTATGGTGGCTTTGCTGTATTTTTTAAATTAACCTGAGAATTGCAAATATAATCATCATCAATCAAAAATCGAACAAAAAATGAGTGTAAAATCAAGTGATTTAACTGGTTGTAAACCAGCGAAAGTAATTAAAAAAACTCCAATTTCTTATTATGGAGGCAAACAATCCATGCTTAAATTTATTCTTCCACTAATCCCAGAACATCGGGTTTACGTAGAACCTTTCTTTGGTGGCGGCGCTGTATTTTGGGCAAAAGAAGTTTCCGAAGTTGAAATTATAAATGATCTTAATGGAAATGTTTCTAATTTTTACCAGCAGCTAAAATCAAATTTTAAAGAATTGAAAGTTTTGGTGTCGTCTACACCATACAGCAGGGAGGTTTATAAAAATGCTATGGTTGTGTATGAAACTCCATATATATTCAATCCTGTAACAAGAGCCTGGGCTTTTTGGGTTGGCACACTTCAAGGATTCTCAAATAAAATTGGTTCTTGGCGAAGTGCAACTATTCGAAGCAAGGAAAGCGTGCTTAATTTTAATAAAAAGGAGGCTTTTACGGAAGATTTAAGCAAAAGACTAGAGCTAACCCAAATTGAATGTAAAGATGCAATAGAATTAATATATAAACAGGATTCTGAAGAAACGTTTTTTTATATTGATCCTCCTTATGTTGGAGCGAATCAAGGACATTACGGCGGTTATACTCAAGAACATTTTGCTAACTTGCTTCATGCTTTGAGCCAAATAAAGGGAAAGTTTTTACTTTCCAGTTATCCGAATGAATTACTGACACAGTACAGAAAAGAATTCAACTGGTATCAAAATGATAAAGATATGGTTCTTTCTGCGAGCCGAGAAAGCAATAAAAGGAAAACGGAAGCACTAACCGCTAACTATCCTATTTAGCTTTAAGCTAAGCAACTATTTTTGGAAAAAATTAAATCCAAATGCTAAACTATTTAGTCATTATCGAAGAATTCTTAAAAGAAAATTTTGAACCGAGCAATCCTGAAAGCTCTAATGTTAATTTTACGACAGAACAACTGCTTAGTTTTCTTTTCAGGACATTTCCTGAGGGATGTATTTCTGATTATGATTTAAACGATATCTTGATTTCTTTGAATTATAGACGATTTACCTATGTAGTTGAATCTTATCATACTGTAGAAAAGGATGATTCGGAGATCTATGAGATTAGAAAGCAATTGACAATTGGATGGTGTTTAAAATCTCCTTTTGATCTGCACACGCAAGAAGTTGAAAAAATATAAGCCACTTAAGGAGTGGCTTTTTTTATGTCCTATTATTAAACTTTCACACTTTCCATATTTGTGACATAAAATAGCATTGTCATGAAAGAAAAATTGTTAGTTGTCTTGGGGCTTATCGTATTCTATGTAGTAATTTATTTTGAAATCATCCTTTACAAATACATTTTTGATTGCGAGTGGAAAATCGGCTTTATAGAATATTTAAAAGTGATGCTTTTTATTACCATTTCGACATTAATTGTAGTTGTCATAATCAGTTTTTTCCAAGTGCTTTATGGATATTGTAAAAAAATGGTTTAATAACGGCTGTGATTATTCTACAGGTTTAATTATTTATGCTAGCATTCCAAAGCACAACAAACTGCTTTTAAAAAATTTGCAGAAGAAGCATAATTCATTTAATACTGAAAAGCTTAAGTACGAGCTTAAAAAGTTTCTCGAGAAATATGTTGAAGATTCTTTTTCCGACCGCATTAAGACAGAAGTTGCTTCCATTGTCAATCCTATTCAAAAAGAAGAGCTAAAAACAGAACAGAAAACTGCATTGTTATTTCATCAATTACCCGAAGAGTTACGTCCGGTTCTTCTTGAAGCAAGTAGCTTGTTTAAGGAAAACTGCATGTATAAAGTAGCTTTAAATGAACTTCCTCAACATGCAGAAAAAGAATCGATTGCACTTCAATTAAAGATTCATAGCAATATAAAAAAAAATGCTCTTTGCTGGTCCCGAATTGATTTCTTTTTAGAAAACAGAATTATTGCAGATGCGCCTAAAAATGAATTTGAACAGCTGACTCCAGCAGGTCTGATAAAACGGCAGCAATTGCTTTATGCATCGATTTCAAAATTAAAGTCCAGGATAAATTGCAATAAGGAAATTTTGAAAAGTGAAGAAACCGTGGCGACTAGATCAAAAATTGAACGTCAGATTCTTAAGCAGGAAGAAAATTTATTGAATCAAGAAGAAAATTTATTAGCAATTAGCAATTTGATTGATGGGAAGTAAAAAAAGAGACATGCTGATCAAGCGGGGCGACTCCACGCTAGATAAGATTATTGCATATTATATCAATCCTGAACATTTTCCGTTGAGCGAAACAAATGCAGATATTTTGCTTCGTCTTAATGAGGTTTTTGCGCTTCGTTTGAATCATTTCTCTACACAACAGATCCTAAACAAATTTGTAAAGGAAAAAGGTCTTTCTCAAGCGCAAGTTTACATCGATATCCGAAATTCTGAAAAGCTTTTTGGCAACGTCATGAAAGCCGATGCAGAGGGATCTCGTGTTATTTGGCTTGAATACTGTAGAGATTTTTTGAAAAGATGCATTCAAGAAGGAGATAGATCAAATGAAGCTAAAGCAATAAAAATGCTTGCAGAATATGGCGGTTTGGCAAATGAAGAAAATCCTAACTTCAATCCAGAGAAATTCGAAAACATGGAAATTCATGTTAATGTAGACAAGCAGGTTCAATCGAAACTTCTTGAAATGCTGTCAGGAGGTTCTGCCGACTTCAACAACTTAAATGTTACTGATATCGATTACGAGGAATTAAAAACTGACGAAGACGATGATCAGTAAAAAAAAGCTTGTAAAACTTACGATTCCGCAGATTGCGACTGTTTTAGCCCCGCAAAAGAATAAATATGTTGAAATGGGGCGCGGTGGAGGTAAATCTACAATTCTCGGATATCATAAACGTGAATTAGTCCGCCAGATGCCAAAAGCTTCTTTTGCTTTGGTTGGTGCTACTTATTCGCAGATTCTTAGCAGAACATTGCCTTCTACAATTGAAGGTTTGTCAATGTTCAATCTCTACCAAGATGTAGATTTTGTTGTTGGCAGATCTGGTAAGAAAATGGGATTTGAAATGCCTTTTCAACCGCCTAACCAGTGGGATAATGTAATACATTTTGCCAACGGTTCTATTTTTCAATTAGTGTCGCTTGATAATCCTAACTCTGGTCGCGGATTGAACTCTTACGCCGAGTTAGGAGATGAAGCCGCTTTATTAGATCCTGAAAAGCTTTTTACTAATGTAAAAACCACCAATAGAGCTAAAAAGGAAATATTTAAGGATTGCCAACTTTTAGGCTCAGAATTCTATGTCTCATCTACTCCAATCAATAAAAAGGGTAAGTGGTTTACCGATATGGAGAAAGTCGCTATTGCGAATCCAAAAGAATACGCATTTATAAAAGCTTCAGCATTGTCTAATCCCTACTTAAATCAAGAGTGGTTTAAAAAAATGAAGGATGCTGCGATATCGGAAGTTTTATATAATGCTGAGATCTTAAACATACGCCCTAAAGAAATAGTTGACGGTTTCTACGCTAATTTAAATACAGGCAGACATTACTACACGGACTACAATAATAGCTATCTCGAGACAATTGGAGTCCTGGCTAGATCTGAACATTTTAACTCTAACCAAGACAACGACGTTAGAGCAAACGAACCGCTTATAATGTCGGTTGATTTTGGGGTGTTTAATTGTTGCGTTGTGTCTCAAAAACAAGATGATACATATCGTGTATTAAAGTCGTTCTTTACTAAATCGCCAAAGTTATTAGATGATCTGTTTATTGAGCAGGTAATACCTTACTACCGTCCGCATCAGGAAAAATTTGTCTACCTATATGGAGGGCATGATGGTAACAATCGGCTACCTAATGACACGCGTACATACTTCCAACAGATTACTGATCTATTAGTCGCTCATGGCTGGACAGTCTACCTAATGACCAAAGGAGCAGCACCAACACACACCGACAAGTATCTTCTTTTAAATGCCATGCTTAAAGAGCATCATACGAGATTGCCTAAAATCCGTATCAATGAGCATAATAACCCTGACTTGATTATAGCGCTCGAACGTGCGGAAGCGCGAGAGTCACTTAAGGGAGGCATCGAAAAGGTTAAGAAGGATGAACGCAATCCACTATTCCCACAACAGCACGCCACACATTTAACGGATGCCTTCGACGTGCCTATCATGAGCATGTTTAACGACATATTCAAAGGATACAACCGCCTACTTTCCGAAAGCCGAATCCAATCATTCTAACATCCAGATCGGGCGCTTTCATATTTCCTCATCATGTCGGGGTGGAAAGTGTGAAATTTTATAGGGACAGGCGTGCTTTTTCGTCAGATTTTAGAAAAAATAATTCATTTTTAGACAGCAAAATGTTGATTATCAAATAAAAACATTTTCAAAAACTAGAAAAGGTGTTCCAATTCAATAAAATAAAGATCAAAAATTCCTGTCCTATTTTATAATATGCCATTAAATGAATTTAGCGGTATGCAAAAAGAGAAAATTTCATTAAAAGAAGGTTTAGCAATTTTAAACCAAAAAGATCATAGAGGAACTTTAATTCCTTTTGATATGACTTATAGAACTTTTAATGCCACTTCAAAACGCGGAGGAAAACTAAAATTTTACAATGGTGCCAGATTGCTGCTAGAAAAAAATCCAAACCGAATTCATAAGGATACAATAGAAAATATTCTCGTTCCCGTGAAACCAAGTAAAAACCCGAATCATTTTGCCAATAGAACTAGAAACATAGAATTGCCTGATTTTAGTGTAGTCACAATTTGCATTGATTTTATAATAAGTATCAACAATAAAGAAATAATCTACTAATGAGCGATTTTATAGGTAATCACATCGCGGTAACTGAATATAAAGGATCGCCCGCACTTGTCACTTTTAAAAACTCTATTGATAAAATGGACGGAGCGGTAACCGCCGTAAAAGTTGATGTAAAAGATAAACAGGGTGTAATAGCTTCTTGGGGAAAAAACAATGATTATCCTCAGCAGGTCCTGAAGGAAGTAAAGAAAAATGGCGCATTATCATCTGGATTAAGATTTCTTAGAAAAGCCCATTACGGAAACGGTCTGGTACTGTTCAAAAACGAAGTCTCCGAAAACGGCAAAAAAGAGCCAAAAATCGTTCCTGCTTCAGAACTTACAGACATAAATGCATTTTTTCGAAAATCCCAAATGAACAGATTTTGGAAAGAAACGATTGCCGATTTAGAGTGGTTTTCTATTGCTTTTCCTGAATATATTCTATCGAACAACTTCCAGACGATTAACCGTGTAAAAAGGCAAAAAACCGCTTGGTGCAGATTTGAAATGATGAATGAAGAAAACGGCCTAGTCGAGCACGTTTACATTTCTGAAAAATTCGGAAAAGGTAGTTCGGTTGATGTTGAAAGCGAATTCGTTGAAAAGATTCCTCTTATTGACAGCTATTGGTCTGCTGACGAAGTGAGAGAGTATTGTAAAGCTAACAAAATTACAAAGTTCATCCGTCCTGTTTTTTATCCTTTAATTGATGAAGCATATTATCCTGAAAGCGAATGGCATGCAGTTTTAAAATCTGGCTGGCTGGATGTAGCAAATTCAGTTCCAGCTTTAAAAAAAGCTTTGTTTACGAATCAAATGACAATTAAGAATTTAATTGAAATTGATGAACAGTATTACGTAAATGTTTACGCCGAAGAATGGGTTAAAATGACTGTAGACCAGCGAAAAAAAATCAGGACTGAATTAGTTGACTCGATTAATGCTGGACTTGTCGGAAATGAAAAAGCTGGAAAATCAATACAGTCCATGATGTACACTAATGGACAGGGACAGCAAGTTTCGGCAATTAAAATAACTGTAATTGACGATAAATTAAAAGATGGTTCTTATCTCCCAGAAGCTGAAGCTGCAAACTCTGAAGGACTCTTTTCATTAGGTGTTGATCCTACTTTAATAGGAGCAGGAATTCCAGGAGGAAAACTTGGTGCTGGCTCAGGATCTGACAAACGAGAAGCTTTCACAATATTATCTGCACTCTACAAGACAAACCGCGAAACCACTTTAGAAATTTTTGAATTTATTCAAGAGTATAACAAATGGAACGAAACTATAACTGCAGGATTCGAGAATACGATCCTTACAACATTAGATAAAAATCCGACAGGATCAAAAACAACTACTGCATCATGATTTTAGAAACTACTGATGATTTAAAAAAATATGTTACAGTTGCTAGGTCTTTTGAGTTTAATGACTTTGAACCTTACATCACTAAGGCCGTCAACGCATTTACGAAAAGATATGTTGGCAATCTGCACATTTTTTTAAAAGATGAGGCAAATCCTCCAGAAATTAATTTTGAAGTAAAAAATGAAGCAAGAGAACATTTGCGAAACGCAATCGCAAATTTCGGAATGTTTATATACTTTCCAATCATGTCTGTTCAGATTGACGGTTCGGGAGTGTCGGAAATTAAAAGTGATCAGCGTCAGGCCGTGAGCTGGGGAATTGCAAAAGACATTCGCCGTGAGCTTTTACGCTCAGGACATGAATCTATGGACTATTTGTTGGAGGTTTTAGAAAAGAATCCTGATGTATTTGCAGATTGGACTGCTGAATTTGGGACGATAAATAAAAAGCTGCTCGTAAACAACACCTCTACGTTCAATGAATATTATCATATATTCAACTCGAGACAGACTTTCTTAGCTCTTCAGCCCACAATTAGACAAGTTGAAGACCAATTTATCAAAACAATGCTATGTTCAGAACTTTATGAATACCTAAAGTCAGAAGTTGCAGGCATTTCAAATGATGTTAAAACAGAAATTCAGAAAGCGATCGTAGCATTTACCGTGTCAAAAGTCGCAAGTATTGGCCTATTTCTTTTAGATGAAAATGGTTTGAGGCTAAATTTCGATGTTCTGATTGATGGGAGAAAAGAAAGCATAACTGCAGGGAAAACAGCCGAACAGGTTTCGAATTTAGTCAAAGAACTTTCAAATAATGGAAATCAATATTTATCTGCAGCTAGAGAACTGATTCTCGAGAACCGTCCTCTATTTACACAATGCGAGTCTCCACTAAAGCAGTCTCCTAGCAATGGTACAGGATACACGCCGTATGATACTCCTGGCATTCTTTCACTTTAAGATTGTCCTATTATAAAAATCCTAAAAATTTCAATTTAGCCTTATGGGAATTAAAGCTTCAAATAACGTTTTTCCGCACGATCCAGATGATAACTGGAAACAGAAATTAGATAGAGGTGGCTATATGGGTACCGCTCAAGATATTGTAGACAAAATAAATTCAATTGAAACGCCAGACGGTATTTTAGTACGCGGAAATATTAGAAAAGTTGGGGATGAATTATTTATTGATGCAGGTGAATTTACTTGTGCCCTAGACGGTAGCATCATTACTAACTTTGAAGATTATCATACCACAATTGATGCAGCAGCAGAGGGAATGTATAGAATAGACATATTAGTGTTTACTAAATACGGTAGTATACTCAAGATTAGAGGGGAAGAGTCTTTAGAATCAGCACAAGAACCCGATACCCCAGATGGTACAATTAAAATTTCGTTTACATCTATATATGGTGATGAAATTGGAGAACCAGAAATTCCTATTATTGAAGGCTATTACGTACCTGTTTCAGAAAGCCAAGATTTAATTATAAACTACGGAGCGACAACTATATTAGAAAAGATTGATTTAATTGACCGCAGAAGTTCAATTTCCTTGACAGGAGCCGTTACAGATTTAAAATCAATTCAAGTTTCTTTAGAGTTCGTTAGACCTGGAAAGCCTTTTTATATCAAAAATAGAACTGGTCATGACGTAAAATTATGGGGATTTTCGGGAACTGGCAATAATAAATTCTCGTTTCCTAATGGCGCAGATTTGGTTATAAAAAATAAAGAAGTAATTCTCTTTAATCAAAATGCTAACGATTTAAGTAGTTTGGTCTTGGAATATGTAGGATCAATTCCTGCTGATGTTTCAGGAAAAGAAGATTCATCAAATAAAAAAACAGTAATAGTTGGCAATGAATCTAGTGACTCTTTTTACGGATCAATTAAAGCATGGTTTGATTTTGGAAAAGCAACCTATGCCAAAATCAGAAAAGCAATTATTCCTAACGCAACAATTTACTACACCTTTAAATTGGGAGATGAAGATGGAGGCATGGTGGTGCATTCAAGTTCGTCAGCTATTTCGGAAATTATACCAAACAATGCAACAGTTGCTTTTCCGATTGGAACTACAATTGAAAGTGTTTCAACAGGTACAGGCATTAAAACAACAAGTGGAGCAGCTGGTGTGACACTGCAGTCTAATGTTTCTTTGAGTTCTGCCCAATATGAAAAAAGAACCTTTACTAAAATTGATACAAATACTTGGATAGTCAGCGGTAATAGTGCTTTTATTCCGACCAAAAGAAAAGTGTATTACCAATTTCTTTTTAGCAGTCAACTTGCTATGTCTTCTAGCTGGTACGCATATCCGCACGGAACTACAACTGGTTTGTATAATACTGCAATTACAACTACTACTGCTGTAGATACTGATGATTTTGCGGGACATTCGTCGCTTACTTTACATCATTTATCATCTATGAGTGGGTATATTTCAAATGTATTTTGCTCAATGTCGCCTAATAACAGCACATTTTATATAGATATAGCTGTGCAAATTAAAAGAATTTCGCCTCTTTATAACAAGATTATAGCTCGTGAAGTAAAAACAGGAAGCTCTGGAACAAAAGTGTATAAGTTTGCCGAGGCTTCCATGAATAAAACAATTTTAATTAATGAATTAGATCAAATAAGAATTTTTCTCAAAAATGATGGCGTGACAGCTGGATCTACCAATTTATGGGATGCGGCTATAACCGTAGAAGTAACTGAAGCTTAAAAAATTAAATATGAAACTAAATACCACACTTTATGTTTCTCCAATTATTACAGAAGGAAAGTTCGACGATGTTTATATTGAAGATACTTCTTATCAATTGGATCGGAACAATTCGATTTTAAGAATCAATTTTGAGATGTATTATTTCAGAAATGATCAACGGATAGTTATTTCTTCAGCGTCACTTGCTTTTCAGGGAATGAATGATGACGAAATCTCAACGAACGTTAAGACATTGTTTAAATATACTGATTCAAATGAGACTCATGGTCTCATCCAATATTTTATTGATAATGAAGGTGCTTATCCTGAAAATAGTGAAATAGTCGAGTGGGGTTTTCCGAGTTTCGAGGACGCTCTTACTTACTTGGATGGAGGAAGCTTTCAAAGTCCTGAATTATTTCCAAAAAATGATTTTGTGAGAGATTGGATTTTAAACTCTGTAGTCATGAAAGGTGAGGCGATTGGACAACAATTTCAATTTGTGCAGTAATGGGGTTTATTCTTTTTGTAGTCGCTTACCTATTATATCTTCCACTTACTATAATTAACTTTTTTGTCGTGATGTCCAAAGGTTATTTTAGAGATTCAGCACTTACGTTGGATCGATTGGCTAATAGGGAATTTAGGTCTCTATGGAATAAAACATTAATTAAAAGTGATGGATACAAATTTGGAAACATGGATGAAACTATTTCCGGTGTTTTAGGCAAAAATATATTGATCAAAAAGCTTTCTTATACAGGAAAAATACTGGTCTGGATTCTAACTGAAAAGCATTGCATAGATGCTGTAATATTAATAACTAATAAAAAAATATGAAAACGGTAATTTCCCTATCTGTTCCGAAATTTACATTGCTAGCTTTACTTGTAAAAAAGCCAGCACTACTAGTGCCAGTTGTGCCTGTAATAGCTGTAACCAATCTGGTTGTTTCATTCGAATCTATGTGTTGGCTTCTGTTTTATACTTTTTTAGCTGATTTAGGGTCAGGATTGGGCGCATCATATTGCGAGTGGAAAAAAAGCGATCACAAAGAGCGTTGGTTTTTTGGAAAAGGTGAAGGGTTTTCAAGTGACAAAGCTAAAAAAATGGGCGTAAAAGCTATTGTTTATTCAGGGCTTCCGTTAATTCTAATTCGATTACAGCAAGTTTTGTTTCTTAAAAATTTTAAATACAGCAGGTTATCTGATGCTGAGTTTGAATGGGCAACCATTGCTTTAATTGGGTTCTTTTTAGTTGAAATGTTTTCAATTTTTCATGAGAATCTGCCAAAATGCGGATTTAACTATTTACAGATTTTGAAACGAATTTTTGGTGCATATAAGGAAGTAAAAAAGGAAATTAAAGAATGATCATGGATAAAATTACAAAAGAAAGAATTGCACTGCTCCATCCAAGCGTCCGAGATGAAGTGACATGTATAATTAACGAATGCAATAAGGCTTTGACAGGTCGCGCACAAATTAGAATCTCTCAGGGTTTGCGAACTTTTTCCGAACAGGATGAGCTTTATGCACAAGGGCGAACGAAGCCAGGTAAAAAGGTTACAAATGCGAAAGGTGGCCAGTCTGTCCACAATTATGGTTTTGCGGTCGATGGAGTTCTAATTCTTGACGGAAAAACAGCGAGTTGGGACTTTAAAAAGGATTTTGACAATGATGGAGTTGCAGATTGGGACGAATGCGTCAAAATATTTGCAAAATACGGCTGGAGCTGGGGAGGAAACTGGACTTCTTTTAAAGACTTCCCTCACTTTGAAAAGATAGGTTTTAATAACTGGCGCGTTCTTCAGGCAAAAAAGAGAGATTCGCAGAACTATATTCTTCTTTAATTATGAAAAAAATCACTCAAATTCTATTGGCAGCTGTATTGCTTGCCTCGTGTGGTGCAAGAAAAACTGAAACCGAAAAAAACAGCATTGAAACGAAAAAGGATTTTTCAGGATTTTTCAGGATTTCTGGGAATTCCGAGGAATTCCTAAATACAGATATTGTCTTGCAATCGCAATACAAAAATATACTAACGGATCAGAGCAAAATCGAATCTTTTGAGTTTACGTTCGAGCCGGAAGATAATTCAAAGCCTGCAATATATACTGATCCAAATGGGCAAAGGCATGTAGTAGAAAACGGAAAACTGACGTCCAAAAAAACTCGGGAAAACAAGGGCATAAATAAAGAAGATTCCCAAAAAATAGTAGAAACAAAAAAAGAATCAAAGGCAAAAAAAGAAAATCACGACCAGAAAGCATCTGTAAAGACAAACGATAAAACTGGAGTGCAGGACGCCAAAAAAAACACTTCCAGAAGCGCATGGAACCTATTATGGCTTTTAATTCCTGTTGTCATAATTTATGCTATCTGGAAAGCCTTCAAAAAATATAAAAGCAAAACACCAATCGTATGAATATTGAAGAAGACTTAAGGGTGCTAAATTACAGATTAGCCCTTGTATATGATGAAATTTCCATGTTATCAGTAGTTCACGATTCGGTGTATGCTAGACTTGGAAAAATAGTGGCCGAAATCAAGCAAAAAGAAAAACTGCTGTTCGAGCAAAATGAAAACCTAATCCAATGAAAGCTTTACATTTAAGGATTCCGAAATCATGGGACGAAATGAAAGAAAAGCAGTTTGAGAAAATTGCTTTTCTCTTCAATACATCCGAAACTAATATTTTGTTTTACGTCAAGATCTTTTTCCTCATTTCAGGAGTTAAATGGTGGCAGTTCTCAAGAAAGGCAAAACTTAGAATTATTCTTCGAAATTATCGGTTATCAGATTTACAGAAAACATACGAATTCCTTTTTACTGAAAATAACAGAACGATCTTTCCTTCAGTGCTGAAAATAGGGCGAAAAAAATATTATCCACCGCAAAAGAGAATTGCGAATCTTACTGCTGATGAATTTGCAGTCATTGATGATCTGCACTTGAAATGGCGCGAAACCAAAAACGTTGAATTTTTACGATATATGGCTGCCGCTTTATACACTGAAGATAAGAAAAGGCCTGTCTTTGATAAGGACGATTTGCACGAGAAAGCTTTACCGTTTTACAAAGTTCCGGTACACAAATTATTTGCAATTGAATTAGCTTATTTCGGATGTAAAAACAGCATTGTGAAGCGTTTTCCAAAAGCATTTCCTAAGAATAGCAAAAATGCTAAACCACAAAACAAAAAGTATGGATTCTCGAAAGTTATATTGACCATGGCCCGAGGAGATCTATCAAAATTAGAGTCCATAAAAAGAGTAAATATCTATTCCTTTTTAGAGCAATTTGAAGAGGATCTAACACAGCAGAAAAAATGAGAGAAGTTACACATAGGCCAATTGTAGAATTTCATCGTAGTATAGCAGAACACCATAAAGGAATTAATGGATTCTATCGCTTCAATTGGAACGAAATAAACGGACAGTTTAGATCGGGAGTACAAATGCCTGCATTGCTATTAGAAAGCCACTCCGCAGAGTTAAGCACCAACTCAACCAAAACTACTACTTTCAATGGTAGGAGCATTTCATTTTTGGTCATAGATTTTGCTGGCAAGTCAGATGATTATGATAAGCAGGAAGAAGTTCTGGATCGTTTGGAAAACATCGTTATTGATATTGCCTCTTATCTTAAAAAATTAAATTGCGAAAGAGATTCCTGGCTTTTTGGCAAATTTGATCCCCAATTTTTAAGCTATGAAAAGGTCGGGCCAATATTCGACAATATGTATGGGTGGAATGTCCTTTACACCTTAAAAAATCACGAAGACCTAACATTTAAACCAGACAATTGGAATTTGTAAATAGCGCGAAACCTCTCAATCCGAAAGGTTTTTTTTATGTCCTATTTTAAGGCCTGACATGCAAATACTTTAGCATAAAAAATAAGGTATGACTGGTATAATTGACATGTTTTCTAAGGAAAAAGAGGTAGCAGGAAAAGCTGTTAAACATCTGCGATCAGCTGTTAGGGAACAGATTGGAAAAACAACAGATTCGAAAACTGGAAATGCCTTGAGAGTTGGTGGAGCAGGAAGCCGATTTAAAAACAACAGGTTGCAGCGAATTACATTGACTGCGCCTTATTACATTTTTATGCAGCACTACGGTTTCGAGGGCAAGAAGTCGAATAGTGTAAACCAAAGATTAAAAGCAACAGATGTTTTTACAAAAGCGGTTCAATCTGCGAATGTTCTGGATAATCTAGCAAATGAAATTTCCGAAATCAGATTAGATCAGGTTAGTGCCTTAATTAAATTCCAGAAATAATGGCAGGAAGAAGAGAAATACCTAGAGAACTTTCCATTTATATCAATGACCAACAGGTTGTCAATTCTCTGGCAGGTATTGGTCGTGCGGTGAATCAGACTAGAAACGCTATAAACAACCTAAATAGAAATTCTGAGACATACAACGAAGATTTAGCAGAATTGGGAAGGCATCTTGATGACTTGATTGAATTACAGCAACAATATAGAAGAGAAATTAGCAGCGTTTCAGATGCTTATGAAAGCGCAGCAGGAAGTTGGCGAAAATTCCGAGATGGTTTACTGTCAGGAGACTTAGAAAGCGCACGTGAAGGTCTGCTAGGCTTGAGGACAGAACTAAAAAATCTAATAACTACGGCTTGGGAATTTGTTAGCACACCCCTTGGCGCAGCTATCGCGGTTATGTCAGGAATTGCTATTGGAACGAAGAAACTAATTGAATTTAACCAAGAGCTTGAAAAGTCAAACAATGTTTTAAGATCATACGGAGTGACTGCGTATGAAGAGCTTACAAATGTAAGATCTGAAATTCTTGCTACGGCACAAACTTTTGAAAAAGAATTCGATGAAATTGCAAGTAAAGCTAACTCGTTATCGAAAACTTATGGCATTTCTATGTCGGAAGCAAACAGATTAATTGCTGAAGGTCTTGCAAATGGAGGTCAGTACAACGAGGAATTTCTTGATAGTTTAGGTGAATACGATGAATTCTTTAAAAGAGCAGGATACTCTGCAAATGAGTTTATTGATATAATTAATAAAGGATATGATTTAGGAATTTACTCCGATAAGTTGCCAGATGCTCTGAAAGAAGCTGATTTGGCTTTAAAAGAGCAGACCAAAGCAACGCGAGACGCATTGGAAAATGCTTTTGGAGCATCATTTTCTGATGATATTTTAGCACGAATTGCTGCTGGAAAAACCACAACTAAAGAAGCTTTAGAAGAAATTGCTGCAGAATCGCAAAAGACTCAGCTTTCACAACAACAGCAAGCACAGTTGACAGCTGATATATTTAAAGGTGCAGGTGAAGACGCTGGAGGATCACTTAAAATTCTTGAGGCAATTTCCAAGACTACGCAAACAGAGATTAATGCTTCTACAAAAGCACAATTGGAACTTCTTGCTGCAAATGAGAAATTAAATAAAGCCCAGTCTGAACTTTTTGAAATACAAGGTTTCGGAGCAATGTGGGACGAAATAAAAGCAAAAGTTACAAATGCTCTTGCAGATATCATTTTTTATTTTTCGGATCTTAAAAAAGACATTGCTCCATTAATCGAGCTTGTCGGTGTTGTCCTGCTAAATGCCTTTCTTCAGATGAAGTTTGGAATTGTTTCGGCGTTTACAATTGTTGGATTTGCGGTAAAAACGTTCTTTAATTACATAAAATTTGTCTTTGACTTTATAAAAGCGATTATTACGGGTGATTTTAAAGGAGCCATAAAATTAGTTGGCGATTATTTTTCCACTCTAGGCAAGTCAATTTTGAGCTTTTTTGGTAAAGTAAAGAATATAATTATAGAAACAATTCAAGGGACTATTTCTTCAGTTGCACCGTTGCTTGAGGCAATTGGGATCAACGTAGAAAAATTGAAAAAGAGATTGGAATCTCTAAAATCAAAAGATGTTACTGTAAAAACGACGAGTGAAAGTAAAACAGTAACAAAGACTCCTGAAGAATTAGCGGAAGAAGAGCGCTTATTAAAAGAGGCGTTAGCAAAACAAAAAGCAATTAGAGATGCAGCAAGGCAAAAAGAAGAAGAAGCTAGAAGAAAAGCATTAGAGAAAAAACGTGCAGAAGAAGAAAAAGCAGCCAGAGAAGAATTAGACAGACTTCTAGCTTTAGCGAAAGCAAAAACAGATCTTGCAAAGGCAGAGCTGGATTTCTTTATTGCGACAAACCGAAGTAAAATAGATTCGACCAAAAAGCTTACTCCAGAGATTATTGCAGAAGAGACTTTGCGTTTAGATAGAATTAAGGACGCTCAATTAACTGCTCTCGCTGAAAAAAGGCTAAATGATATTGAAAAAGCTAAAGGCGAAGCTAAATCAGCAGAGGAATTAGCGCTTTTAAAGCAAACAATAGACTATGCTTATGAAACGCAAAGGCAAAATTTAGAACTTTCATTTCTTGAAACTACTACTAACTTAAAAAAACAATACGAAGAGGAACAAAAAGTATTAAAAGCAGAACAATTACAGGCAGATAATGAATTAGCTCTTGCGGAAGCGCAGAGCAAGTATGAGGAAGATCAAATAAAACAACAACAGGATTACCAAAAGCAATTATCAGACTATAAAAAACTTCTAAATGATAAAATAATTTCTGAAGATGAATATAATCGCTTTAGAAATGCAGCAGCTAATAAGCAAAAAGAACTTGAATTTCAGCGTCAACTTGAATTAACGCAATCAGCTTTAGGTGGATTTAATGCATTGGCAGGCGCATTGGGCGAAATGTTTGGGCAAAGTAAGGAATTAGCGATCGCACAGGCAAGCATTTCAGGAGCACAGGCAATTCTTTCGATTTGGACTGCGCCTGCAGCACTTCCGCAACCTTATGATGCAATTTTAAAGGGTGTTTTAACTGCAGCTTCTGTAATTCAAACAGGTGCACAAATAAAAAACATTAAAAAACAAAAAGCTCCGAAAACCCCGAAGTTTTATTTTGGTGGATATACAGGTTCTTCTGCAAAATTGGGGGTTGACGAATTCGGGCCTATGACAGGGATAGTTCATGATCATGAATATGTGATTCCGAAGTCAATGACTCAGAATCCAAGATATGCTAATACAATCGCATGGTTAGAAAATGAAAGAACTGGGAAAAATACACGTAGATACTTTGAAGGTGGTGCCACATCAGGTGGCGTAATCCCTGAGGATGTCATCATTGAAAATGATAATGAAATGAAATTACTTTTAAAAGCTGTACTACATAGATTAGACAATCCAGTAGCTCCAAATCTTCTTTTTGGGTATGAGGATGCAAAATCAATCGAAGAGCTTAATAAAGAAAGAATTGCTTCAGATCAAAATAGCATTGTGAACGAATAATTTTGTAGGTTTGTTAGTATTCAAAATTTATTATTATGAGAAAAATTTTACTGTTCGTCTTATTTTTAAGCTCAATAACCTATGGGCAAAAAATAATTGTTACACCAGAAGGATTAAAAAATGCTGAAGATCCAGAGAAATCATTTATTGTAATTCTTGAAGAAGGAAAAACTGCCAAGCAATTATTTGACAGCGCAAGCAAGTACTTAGTAAAAGCATATGCAAATCCAGATCAAGCAATAAAGGCTAAAGTTGAAAATGAATACATTCGTTTTAATACACACGCGCCAAATTTCATCACAATAAAAAATTCATTTGCCAAAGTGCCAATTACTGCTGACTATTTGATAGAACTTTCTTTTAAAGACGGAAAAATAAAATTTGAAGTAACATCTATTGACATGTATGATAAGTCAGGGAAATTTAAGCTGTTATTCAAAGGTGAAGGTGCGCTAAGGGGTTATTACGTTTATAACATGAAAGATGAATTGAAAAAGCCTGAAGCAAAAACTGAAATTGAAAGCTATTTTAATGCACTAATTTCAAACCTGAAGGAAAATTTAAAGAAAGATCCCGCGGATCAATGGTAATAAAAAAATGAAACCGTCTATAAAGACGGTTTTTTTTATGTCCTATTAAATACCTGTTGTGAATGTTAATTTCGCATAGTAATAGAAATTTTCATGATAACAATTGTAAAATCTCCTGCTTTAAATCGAGTTATTTTAGATGCAAATAATACAGAAATTGTTATCCAGTCAACCAATGGAGCTGGATTTTATTTTCGTGCTATAATTTATGTAAACGATGAATTGTTCGATGAACAAGGATGGTCTAGAAAGGATGATTATGTTGCAAGCAAGGATTTGGTGAAACTATACAATGCTTATTTTGAAAGTGCTATTTCAACATTTAGCGAAAATGGGTTAACAGAACAAACTCACCTAAAAAAGAAAATTCTAATCGTTATTCAGGAACGATCTCTTTCTACTGACGAAATAGTTGAAACAGTAAACTTGCCTGTTTTCTACTTAATGTACAATACGACTCCTTTTTACTTTGACGATTATACCAAAATAAACTTATTGGGGATTATTGCACCTGTTATCTTAGTACCAAATTGGGGCAAAATTGTTATGCCTTTTTACGTTAAAAATACTAGCGATATCTTGACAGTTGTCTTAAAAGACAACTTTGGAAATGTAATACATAGCCAGTCAATTGATCCTTTCAATGATAAAAGAATTTACTTGTATGCATTTGATTTAACTCCAGTAGTCTTAATAAAAGACACGCTTTATTTTGAATTAAAAGTTATATGTGGATCTTCGGAACAAAGCAAAATCTATAAGTTGATAAGATTTCCAGATTTTCCCGTTAAAGAAATATATTTTAAGAACAATTTTGGCTATTATCTGCCTGCTTATTTCGACGGAGAACTGGAAATACAAGGTGCTTTTTCAGATGAAACTTATTCCCAAGCCGATGGAACGAGCGTCACATTTGAAATAAATGAAGAGGCTACTTACACATTAAATACAGGGTCGCTATTACAGAATGAGAGAGTTATTGTAAATCAAATTGCAAACTCTCTGGAAATACTTTTTAAGGTCAACAATCAGTACCGAAAAATCCAATCCAAAACAAAGAAAATAGTTGAGTATAGAGATAAAAAACATCAATATGCGCAAGACTTAGTGTTTTCCTTTGTAAAAAATGGAAGTATAAGTAATTACTATGAAAGTTCTGAAGGGGCAGATTGGGACAATAAAGATTTTCTACCACTAGATTGGTTAACTTAAATATCATAATATGGATTTTGACGGATTTAATTTTTTAATTGACGGATTAAGAGATAGAGAACAAAACACAGCTTCAGAGGTAAGAAATATTCTCAGAAATTTAATCCAATCAATTTTTTTACCTGGCGATATTAAAATGGTTTATTGTACTCAGGAAGAACTTATTTCAGATTATACTTCTACAGGGGTAGGAAAAGGGAAAAGAGCAGGTTGGGCGCAGTGCAACGGATTAGAGGGAAGACCGCTAATGGGTGGTCGCGTACCGTTAGGATATAGTGACAAATACTCCGAAATTGGAGGAATGGGAGGATCCGAAAAGCACACTTTATCGCTTGATGAGATCCCTCCTCACGACCATACAATTCCAGCACGAAATTTTACCGGTTCGATTGGTGGAGCGGAATTTCCTAACGGAGGCGGTGCAACAGTTAAAACTTCCTCTGCTGGGGGAGGATTACCACACAATAACATGCAACCCTATACTATCGTACTATTCTTGATAAAGCTATGAGTATAAAAATTATTGCTAATAATATCGAGCTTGATTTTGTTAGAGAAACATTGACAATAAAAAATGAAAATAATTCATTGTCAAGGGATTTTAAAGTTTCAGCATCTGTAATACCGTTTTTAATCATTGAAAATCAAAAAACTAAATTGGCACTAGGCACTCGTGATTTATCTTCAATCAAAAAAAAGAAAGTTATAGATGTAGTTGTATTAGATGGAGAAAATAAATTTTTTGGGGAGCTTGAAGTATTATCATATCTAAATGGTTTTCGCAAATGTAACCTACGCTATTCTTCAGTGATTTTGTCCATAATGTCTAGAAAAATTGGAGAGTTTATGCCAACCATTTCGGTAATTCCTGAAGAAGTTAATCCAGTTGAGTATTCTGAAAAATCAGATTCAACCATAGTGGGATCCGAATATTGGCAATTATATCCTTTGCCTTTTTTGGGAAAAGTATTTCCAGATGTTAAATGGCAGTTTCCTACAATGAAATGGCTTAACAAATTTGGCGTCAATCTTGAAGCGGATGACCCTTGGTATCTATTTAAAGATGAAATCAATCAATATGATGCGGAAGGATTGATCGAAAACTATTTCACAATTATCGGAGATGAATGTAAAACCTATAATAAAAATGTAGTTTCACCTCAAGTATTTTTGCTCAGCCCAGCATTTTATGCATTACAATATTTAGGCTACTCTTTAAAAGGAAATTTCATTGAATCTGAGTTTATAAAAAGGATTCTTCTCCTCAGTACAAAAAATAATTTAACTGAAACTAAACCTGTTAAAGACCAGGAGACAATTACAATGCCTCCTTTGGTTATGTACGATTATTTTGATGAAGATGGAACGACAGTACTATATAGATTTTACTATGCCATAAAGATTATCAACACACCAGTTGCGGGAACATACATATTTGAATATGATCTTCTAGAACCAAGCTATGAGCCTGTAGATGGGTTTATTGATAGGAAAATGTTTCAAATATTTTTATCTTCTGAGCCTATTTATACTGTGTATACACAATACCAAAATTCACCCGCGCAACATTATCAGGGTACCGTAAAAATAGAGATATCTGAGGATCAAGTAGGGACAAACATTTATGTTAGATATTATTCACCAATCGATACCTATCCATCTTATTCAGTCAATAAGACTATTGGATTCACTAATGTTTATTATCAAATGCACCCAACCATTAAGTTGGGGCGCTATTTGCCTGATTGGACATTTGGAACTTACTTAAATGAACTTCAAAATCTATTCAATTTAGAAATAACACCGAATGATATTGAAAAAACTTTGACATTAAACTTCAACGAAGAATCTATCGCTAAGTCTGATACCTATATTTCTAAAAAATCTCTTCTTCTTAGTAGCTATGATCCCCCAAAATCTGATGCCTTTTTGCTTAAATATGAAAATGAAGTAGACGATGCGCTTTGGATAACAACTGATTCGGTAGAATTATACGATCAGCAAAAATCTAATTTTTCCGAAACTCTCAGTTCTAAATTCAAATATGTGCCGGTTACATACACGGCTAATTTATCTGAGGATCTTGAAGGCAAAAATGGGGCTGGATTAATGATCTACGATCCAACAAATAAACCTTACATATCAGCTGATTATTTAGGCCAGACTTTACAAATAACTGGTGCAAAGGGAATATATAACGTCTTCTGGAAAGTCTTCTTGAAATTTCTATTTAATAGCTCTTCAGTCGAATTAATTGGTGCTTTTACAGAAACTGAGAAAAACAAAATTGCAAGATGTAAAAGAATATTTATAGATAATCAAGAATACTTAATCGCATCCACAGAGATTACTGAGACAAAGCAAAATAATTTTAAAGTTAAGTTTGCGCTACAAACGGTCACATTTTAAAAAAAAAAGCCTCTATTTAAGAGGCTTTAAATTTGGATTTAATATCTCATCCATGTTATGAATTTGGACATTTGTAATGCTTTCGACTATTTTCACATAAATCATTGTGTCTGTAATTTTACTATGTCCCAGTATTTTTTGCAAGACTTCAATTCTCCCTCCACATATCAAAAAGTTTGTGGCGAAAGTATGCCTGCCCACGTGAAAGCTAACCTTCTTTTTTATGCCGCAAATCTTCGCTATAAACTTTAATTCGCGATTCATATAAATTTCATTAAAATTACCTGGGAAAAGTTGTTCTTTATCTATAAAAAGTAAAGCGCTTTTGTTTAGTTGTATTCTGTGTAATTTTCCAGTCTTTTGAGCTGAGAAAACAAGAACGTCGCCAATAATATTTTCGGTTGTGATTCTCTGCAAATCGGATATTCTCAATCCTGTAAAGCAAGAAAATAGAAATCTTGCTAAAATTGCTTTGTGTGTGGCATTAATAAAATCGGAATTAAAATAGTCGTGCATTTTCTTTAGTTCTTTTGCATCTAAAAAACTTCTATTTCCAAGAAACGATTTGTTTTTTATATCCGAATAGTCCAAAGGTGTAACAATGCCTCGTTTATTGGCAATGTGGAGATATTTTTTGAACGATTTTATTAAAGATCCTATTGTAGAATCAGTGTTTTTTTTCTTTTTAAAATGTGCCTTCATTTTTTCAAAAAACTCATCTGTTATTTCATAGAAATAAATAACTTCTTGATATCCCTTAACTTTATTCATGACTGAAACCTGCTGTCTGTATGTGCTAGGATTTAAAATTTCTTTCTGAGTTTCCATTTCTTTTTCCCAAAATTTAAGAAAATCGATTCTTGATGATGGATTTTCAAACTCATTTAATAGTGTTGCCAAAGTAAGAGGTACATGTGACAGTCTGTAATTAACTTCAATCTTATTTAGGTCAGCAAGCATCTTTTCGATTAAAAGATTGTAATCCTTGTGATAAATGCATTTAGATTTCACACGCTGTTTGATCGGATCAAAATCTTCCGGTTTTACAGAAATGTTTGCAGCTATCTTTTTCTTTTCCTTGTTCAAAAAAATTTGCAAGTATAAGGCACATGTGCCATCTGCGCGAACGTAATCCTTTTTCATTACTATTTTCGCTGATAACTTCCCACTAAAATTCATTGGGAAGTTTATTGGGAAGTTGTGGAAGTTTTTTTGTACTCGTAGCATACGTAAGAGAGTTTTGAAAAGTCCGTAAAATGCAAAAAGCGAGATACTTAGCTTTTTTTGCTATAGTATCTCGCTTATGCGTTATTATTTTTTGTGACCTCGACAGGATTCAAACCTGTAACCTTCTGAGCCGTAATCAGATGCGCTATTCAGTTGCGCCACGAGGCCTTTTTGTTATCAATTAGCTATTTTTTTGTAGCTTTGTTGATTGCTTATTGCGGGTGCAAAGATAGACATAAAAGTGAGATATACAAGCGAAAAATAACAGAAAAATAAAAAAAAATGAAGATTGAAAATTATATACGTGATATTCAGGGATTTCCAAAAGAAGGAATTTTGTTTAAAGATATAACTCCTTTGCTAATTGACCCTGAAGCGCGAACAAATTGCTTAAGAATTTTGGTGAACTCTTTAGAAAATCAAAAAATAGACAAGGTTGTTGGTGCAGAATCACGTGGTTTCTTCTTCGGAATGCTGCTTGCTCAAGAATTAAATGCTGGATTTGTTCCCGTAAGAAAACCCAAAAAACTTCCGTTTAACACCATTTCAGCTTCTTATGAATTAGAATATGGAACTGACAGTCTTGAAATGCATACCGATGCCATTAAAAAAGGCGACCGAGTTTTAATACATGACGATGTATTGGCAACTGGAGGAACCGCAAAAGCAGTTTGCGAATTAGTTGAAAAACTAGGAGGCGAAATCGTGCAATGCAATTTCTTGATGGAACTGACTTTTCTTAACGGAAGAGAAAAAATTGCGGCATACCCTGTTTTTGCAGCTTTGACATATTAAACAAAAACAATTTTATGCTTAATAGCATATAGCACCAGTCCGATTCGGGTTTTTATTTCCAATTTATCAAAAAGCGATTCTCTATAGCCGTCAATTGTTTTAGGGCTTAAACACATTTCTGATGCGATTTCTTTATACGTCATTTCGGTGCAGGCGTGTTTGATAAAAACAATCTCTTTTTCTTTTAAACAGATCTTTTTGTTATCGCTGTTGACTTTATTAATCAGCATTCCAGAAACAAGCTCGGTAAAATAGAAACCCTTTTCGATGACACATTCAATTGCTTCTTTAAAAATTTCAGGCGAGGTATCTTTTAGCAGATAGCCTTTTGCTCCGTTTGTAATCATTTTGATTATAATTTCTTCGTCATCATTAACAGACAAAGCAATTACTTTTAGGTCAGGCCTATTGTCTTTAAGCCATTGCATAGTACTTAATCCATCAAGAACTGGCATATTAACATCCAATAAAATAAGATCGATTTCAGTAGAATTATTTTCTTCCAGATAGTCTATAAAAACTTTTCCGTTTTCAAAACGTTCTATAACTTCATAATCGCCGAAACTTTTAATAAGTAGTTCAAGCGACTGGGAAAAAAGCAAATGATCGTCTACAATTATTAATTTTCTTTTAAGGTTAGTCTTCATGGTCTTGGGTTAAAGGATATTCGATAGTAACACTGGTTCCGGTGCTGTCTGAATTTAGAATTAATTCTGCGCCAATAAGCTTGGCTCTTAATTTCATATTGTTTAGTCCTATTCCTGAATTTGACTTTTCTAGGTCATAACCAATTCCAAAGTCTTTTAGTTTTAATATAAAATGAAAATCAGTGGTTTCGATATGAACGTCAAATAAATCGCTTCTGGAATGTTTTAAGCTGTTGTGAAGCGCTTCTTGGAAAATTCGGTAAATAATGAGTTCATGCTCTTTATTTATTGCAGGAACTGCTCCAATTTGCTTAAAATTGAATTTAATCTTTTTGAGCTTTTTAATTCTGTCTAAATCCTGCTGAATAGCTTCGAGAAAGTTGTTTTGAAGTAGATTGTCTTTGTTTATAATTCTCGAAAGAATTCTTAGTTCGTCTAAAGATTTTGCTAGAAGAGTTTTTAAATCTTTAAGTTCGTTGATTTGGACATCCTTGCTGCTAATGCAGATATTCAGCTGCATAATAGCAACCGAAATAATTTGTCCAATATTATCATGCAGTTCTTTGCTGATTTGAGATAAAGTCTGGTCTTTTATTTCAATTCTTGTTTTGACCAATTCAGATTGGAAATACAAATCGGCTTCCATTTTTTCTACCAAAAACTTATTTTTCTTCTTTAAAAAATAGAAAAAAATAACAAGCAAAATAACGATTAGGGTAAAGAAAACAATACCCAGGGAAATAACTAATAGTTGTATTTCTTTTCGCTCCATATAAATCCAATTATAAAGCAGCTATGCGCCAGAAAATTTAAAATAAACAAGACCAAACTAAAGATAGAATCGTCCTGCTTGATTAGAAACCAATTGATAGCCAGCATAAAGGGTGTAAAAGGAACATGAAAGACAAGTATGCCGAGTATATACCAGAAAAAAACCGATTTTTTAAAATTCAATATTTTTTCTGAATTGAACATCTCGATCAGGTACAGACAGGATAATATTAAAACTACTAATACACCAATTGCAAAACTATAGGTATAAGAACGGTTTATGTCTTCTTTAAAATATAAAATATTTAAAAAGAAAGAAACAATAAACAGAATTAAAAAAAGAATAGCCGAAATTCTATGATCTTTTTTAGCGAATAAGGCTTTTAGAAGTAAAATATAGGCAGAGAGGCTGGCAAGCATGTAGAAATTATAAACGTAAAAATTCAGCAAACCAGTCCATTCGGTGAAATAATAGCCTATAATTTCGATTACGATAGAAAACCAGATTAAAAGTACTAAAAATTTAGCTTTATTGCTAGGAAGTTTTGGCAGTGCAAACAAACCAATCGTTCCTGACAATAAAGCCATATAAATGATATAAGATCTTAAAAATTCGAACATATTTTTTTAGTAAATTAAGCTTGGCGGTCTTCCGATGTTTCCGTAATTCATTGGATCTAGGCTTTCTATGTCTGAAGATGCAGCTTCTTTTATTAAAGCAAAACTTTGAACTTGTGTATTGTTTTCTGCCTTTTTGCCTGTAGGAACTAAAAATAAGGTAGTTAAGCCTGCTTTTTCTCCATGCTTTTCATCATCTGGATAAACTCCAAAATAAAAACGTATTCCGTCAACATTGTAGCCGTCTTTTGCGCCGTTAGTTTTTATATAATGAATATAGTTTTCCAATTCTTCTAAAGAATACCAAATAGCATTGGCATCTTCTTTTTCTTCTTTCCCAGCAACAAGAGAAGCTCTTTTATTGTTGTAATTTGAATTTAATTGTCTAGCAAATTCTTTTGTAATTAATTGGCTAGGCTTTGCGGGTGGATTTTTCATAGTTTTTTATTGTTAATTGGTTTAAATGTTTAGTTAACAGATTTTTGAGTTGTTTACAGGGCAAAATTATCTGAAACAGAAAATTCCGGCAAGGGGAAATATACCCTTTTTTGTTTAGGTAAAATTATTTAAAAAATCGGGTTAAAGTACTGTTGTTTAGTATTTTGTAAAAATATAATTTTACATCGCCAGTTTTGAGATAAAACAGGCATTCAAAAATGTTGGCTGTTAGTGCTTATTTTTTGAGAACATATTGCAACCGATATTAGTTCTGAGTTAAGTTGGCTGTTTTGCAATCAATATCTCAATTCTCGACCCTCATATTGTTCAGTTTTCATAAAAGTATCACGAACAATATTGCTCTTATTTTACAGTACATCAATTGTAAAAAGATGTTTTTTATTTCTTCAAGCATCAATTATCACCAAAAACAAACCTAATGAGAACTATTAAAGCAGGAACAAAATCTCCCGAAGTTTATTACTTAAACGAGCTTTTGGCTAAATTAAAATACAGTGTAATTGTTTCCGATTATTTCGGAAAAGAAACAGATAATGCAATCAAAGATTTTCAGTTAAAAAACAATCTTGTGGTTGATGGAGTAGTAGGGCTTAAAACTTGGTCGACACTTTTGGAAAAAAGTAAGAATGGTTTTCAGACAAACAATAAATTATTGTCTGAGCAGGATTTAATTGATTTTTCGAATCAGTTTAAATTAGAACTGGCAGTTGTAAAAGCGGTAAACGAAGTCGAAAGCAATGGAAAAGGTTTTTTAATTGATGGACGTCCGAAGATTTTGTTTGAAGGGCATATTTTTTGGAATGAATTGAAGAAAAGAAATATCGATCCGAAAACGTATGTGAATGCTAATACACAGGACATTTTATTCGAAAAATATACTAAGAAGTATTACGTTGGCGGAACTGCAGAATATACGCGATTAGAAAAGGCAAAAAAGCTCGGCTCAGACAAAAAAATAGCCGATGCGGCAAATTGTTCAGCTTCTTGGGGACTTTTTCAAATTATGGGCTTTAATGCGGTCTCTATCGGATATAGTAATATTGATGAATTTGTAGATAAAATGAATCAAAACGAAGGAGAGCATCTAAAAGCCTTCGGACGATTTCTTGAGAAGAATAATTTGATTGGATTGCTGCGAAATAAGAATTGGGTTTCGTTTGCTTTAAAATACAACGGACCAGCCTATAAAAGCAATAAATATGACGAAAAGCTGATGAAAGCGTATCAGAAATATGCGTGAATTAAAAATTGAGAATTAAAAATTAAAAATTTAGCCTTTGCGAAACTTTGCGTAAATCTTAGCACTCTTTGCGGTAAAACTATACTCAAAGTATATCAACTTGAAACCTGAAACTTGAAATCTAAAACAAAAAACAAAACCCGACTAGTTCTTTTAAAAACAAGTCGGGTTTGTATATTAATATAAGATTTTATCTTAAACTCGCTCCAAGTTCAGTTTCAAATGTCTGCTGTAATTTAGACATGATTTTATCGATCTGAGCGTCGGTTAATGTTTTAGTATTGTCTTGAATAGTAAAACTCAAAGCATACGATTTTTTTCCTTCTGGCAATTTGTCTCCTTGATAAACATCAAATAAATTAATGTCTTTTAAAAGCGCTTTCTCAGTTTGTTTTGCTAAGTTGAAAATGCTTTCGTAAGTAGTGTTTTGGTCAATTAATAAAGCCAAATCTCTACGTACTTCTGGGTATTTAGGAATCTCAGAATACTTAATTTTTCCCGTAATTATTTTTAGAACTAAATCCCAGTTGAAATCTGCATAGTAAACATCTTGCTTGATGCCAAAATGTTTCAAAATAGGCTTTTTAATAACACCCATTTCAACCAAAATATCATTGTTGTAAGTAATCGCAGTTCCTTCAGAATAAACATCAGATTGAACTGGCGCATTTGAAATTTTTTCAATTCCTAAACGAGATAAGATTGCTTTTACATATCCTTTCAACAAGAAGAAATCTGTTGTTTTCTGCGGATTTGTCCAGCTTTCTTTGTTTCTATTTCCAGAAATCAGTAAAGAAAGGTGTTTGTGCTCTTCGTATCCGTTTAAGTACTTATGATAAGTTTTTCCGAATTCAAATAATTTTAAATCCGAATTTTTTCTATTAATGTTGTATGAAACCGCTTCTAAACCAGAAAATAATAAAGACTGGCGAAGTGTTGCTAAATCACTGCTCAACGGATTCAGCATTGATACATTATGTTCTTCTTTTAATGAAGCAGATAATTTGGCGTAAGCAGCAGTTGTCAACGAATTGGCCATCATTTCGTGGAAGCCTTGAGAATTCAATTGAGAAGCAATTACATTTTGTACTTTATAATCTTCTGTTCTTGGCGAATTGGCTACCGTAGCATTAAATTTCTTAGAGAAATTAATATTGTTATAACCGTAAACTCTTAGGATTTCTTCTATTACGTCAATTTCACGCTGAACGTCAACGCGATATGCTGGAATTGTTAAACCTAAACCAGTATCAGAAACGCTGTTTACTTTGATATCTAGAGAAACCAAGATTTTTTTGATGGTATCTTTTGGAATTTCTTGCCCGATGATTTTAGAAACATGGCTGAAATTCAATAAAACAGAGAAATCTTCCACTTTTTTAGGATACACTTCCACAACATCAGAAGTGATTTTTCCGCCAGCTACTTCTTGAATTAAAAGTGCTGCACGTTTCAATGCATATTCTGTAATCGTTGGGTCAATACCTCTTTCAAATCTGAAAGAAGCATCTGTACTCAATTGATGTCTTTTTGCTGTTTTACGAATGCTTACTGGATCAAAATAAGCACTTTCTAAGAAAATAGAGGTTGTTCCTTCAGAAACTCCAGATTTTTTACCTCCAAAAACTCCGGCAATACATAATGGCCCTTTTTCGTCGCAAATCATCAGATCCTCTTTATGAAGCGTTCTTTCAACATCGTCTAGAGTTACAAATTTAGTTCCCTCTTCAACTGTTTTTACAATGATTTTTCCGTTGATTTTTGCAGCATCAAAAGCGTGTAAAGGTTGTCCTAATTCGTGTAAAACATAATTAGTGACGTCTACAATATTGTTTTTTGGAGTTAATCCGATAGCTTTTAAACGATCTTGTAACCAGCTTGGAGATTCATGAACAGAAATTCCAGAGATAGTTACACCGCAATATCTTGGAGCTAAATGATTGTCCTCAACGTTTACGTCGATTTTTAACGTACGCATGTCTACTCTAAAATTGCTTACAGAAGGCGTAATCAATTCTACGTTTACACCACGCTGTAACATTCCCGCTCTCAAATCACGAGCAGTTCCAAAATGACTCATCGCATCGGCACGGTTTGGCGTCAATCCGATTTCAAAAACTTCATCATTTGCAATTTGGAAAACTTCAGACGCAGGAGTTCCTGGAACTAAATCTTCAGCCAAAACCATAATTCCGTCATGGCTAGTTCCTAAACCTAATTCATCTTCAGCACAGATCATTCCGTGACTTTCCTGTCCGCGGATTTTTCCTTTTTTAATGGTAAATTCTGCACCTTCTTTATCATATAAAACGGTTCCAATGGTAGCAACTGGCACTTTTTGTCCTGCAGCCACGTTTGCAGCGCCACATACAATTTGTACAGGAGCTTCTAAACCAATATTAACTGTAGTGACTTTCAATCTATCCGCATCAGGATGTTTTTCGCATGTCAAAACGTGTCCAACAACAACGCCTGCCAAGCCTCCTTTAATAGATTCATATTTTTCGACAACTTCAACTTCTAAACCTAAATCTGTTAGTAATTCAGAAGTCTGCTCAGATGTCCAATCTGTTTTAATAAATTGTTTTAACCAGTTGTAAGATATTTTCATTGTAGTTCTTTAATTCTTTGTATGAGGTTACAAATATAAGGATTGCGTGTTGGAGTAGGAAAAAATTGAGTAGTTTTTTCTAGTTGTTTTTAATTGACCGAAAAATGCTGCCTACTAATTATTTAGCAATTTATAGGCTAAAATTTTATTAAATGATTATTATAAAACACTAAAAAAACTGAATGTGTAATTTTTGTGCTACAAGATGAATGAAAAGTGCTATTCTGTTTCTTTTTATGAAACTAAATTTGGAGTAAATCAAAAAAAGAATATTATGAGTACCGCAGTAAAAAGACCTGAATTTAAGGCAAAATACGATAACTATATTGGTGGAAAATTTACCGCACCAATTACAGGAGAATACTTTGATGTAGTTTCTCCTATTGATGGAAAAGTATTTACTAAAGCAGCGCATTCTGGAAAAGAAGATCTAGAATTGGCTGTGGATACTGCTTATGAAGCATTTAAGACTTGGGGGAAAACTTCTGTAACCGAAAGAAGTATTTTATTGAATAAGATTGCACAGAAAATTGAAGACAATTTAGAATATATTGCAGCAGTTGAAACTGTGGACAACGGAAAACCAATCCGCGAAACGCTTGCGGCAGACATTCCGCTGGCAATTGACCATTTTAGATATTTTGCGGGCGTAATTCGTGCAGAAGAAAGTGCTATTTCAGAACTAGATTCGCAAACGGTTTCTATTGCGTTAAGCGAACCTCTTGGTGTTGTCGCGCAGATTATTCCGTGGAATTTTCCGATTTTAATGGCAGTCTGGAAAATCGCTGCAGCTCTTGCAGCAGGAAATACAATCGTCTTAAAACCAGCTGAAAGCACGCCGATTTCTATTATGGTTTTGATGGAATTAATTGGCGACATTCTTCCTCCTGGAGTTTTAAATATTGTAAACGGATTTGGAGCTGAATTAGGACGTCCGTTAGTAACCAATAAAAAAGTATCAAAAGCAGCATTTACAGGTTCTACTACTACAGGACGTTTAGTGATGCAGTATGCAACAGAAAATATTATTCCGGTAACTTTAGAATTGGGTGGTAAATCTCCAAATATTTTCTTCCCTTCGGTAGCAGATCACGATGATGACTTCTTTGACAAAGCCGTAGAAGGTGCTGTGTTATTTGCTTTAAATCAGGGAGAAATTTGTACTTGTCCTTCTAGATTATTAATTCACGAAGACATTTATGACAAGTTCATTAAAAAAGTGATTGAAAGAACTGAAGCTATTATAGCTGGAAATCCGTTGGATAAATCAACTATGATTGGAGCTCAGACTTCAATTGTTCAGAAAGAAAAAATCATGTCTTATATCAAATTAGGAAAAGAAGAAGGAGCAGAAGTGCTAACAGGAGGTGATGAAAATAAATTAGGAGGCGAACTGGAAGGAGGTTATTATATTAAGCCAACATTGTTTAAAGGCCATAACAAAATGAGGATTTTCCAAGAAGAGATTTTTGGGCCTGTTTTAGCGGTAACCACTTTCAAAACTACCGAAGAAGCTATCGAAATTGCCAATGATACCATGTACGGATTAGGTGCAGGAGTTTGGACACGTGACGCACACGAAATTTATCAGGTTCCTAGAGCAATTCAGTCAGGTCGTGTCTGGATCAATCAGTACCATTCTTATCCAGCAGGGGCTCCGTTTGGAGGTTACAAGCAATCTGGAATTGGTCGTGAAAACCATAAAATGATGCTGAGCCAATACCGCCAAACCAAAAACATGCTGATTTCTTATGATAAAAAGAAATTAGGATTCTTCTAAGAAAAAGATAATCAAAATCCTGGAGTATTTAGGTTGGCGACATGCATGGGGCGTTAAATGAAAATTTAATGGCATTAAGCAAACTTCCTCCAGGCAATTTTGATTTGCAAATATCCAATACAATCAAATTACAGTTTGAATGTAAGTAAATACAAATAGTTGGTTATGTTAAGCAGTAAATTTCTTTATAGAGTTTGCTGCTTTTAAATTTTAGTAGATAAAACGATGATTAAACGAATTGATGCCACAGAAAAAGCGATAGAACTGATTAAAGTTTTAAAAGAAAAACATGGCGACCTAATGTTTTATCAGGCAGGAGGATGCTGTGAAGGCACGCAGCCGCAGTGTTTCGAGAAAGGCGGTTATTATCAGCGAACAGGGGATGTTTGCATTGGTACAGTTGAAGGCGCCCAATTTTGGGTAGATAAAGATTTATTTGAATACTGGAAACATGCGCATTTTACTCTAACGGTAATTGATGCATTCGGAGTCGGTGGTTTTTCATTAGAAACTCCATTAAAGAAAACATTTCAAATTGAATACAGAATTTTCACTCCAGAAGAAGAGTTAAATCTAGAGCCGGTTACAAGGATTGAGTAAAAGTTTTAAGTCTCAGTCACAGTTTTCAGTCTCCGATAAAAAATCTTAGAATCTTAGAACCTTAGCACCTTTGATTAATATAAAGTAACTGATACTGTTTCGGCGTAATTCCTTCGTATTTTTTAAATAATCTAATGAAATAATTGGCATCTTCAAAGCCAGCTAAATAACAGACTTCGTTAATTTGAAGGGTTGGATTCTTCAAAAGATTTTTAGCACATTTTATTTTCTCATTCAAAATATATTCAATCGGACTCATTCCTAATTCGCGTTTAAAGAAACGATAGAAAGAAGTGGTGCTCATACAGGCTTTTTCGCTCAGAGATTTTAAGCTCATATTTTCTTTCAGATTCTGTTTGATATATTCTGTAACTTCTTTTATGGGATTGTTTGCGTCCAAAAATTTTCCTTCGTCTATAGATTTTACCGTTTGAGTTTGAATAATTCTAATCAATAATTCTTTTAAAGTTAAATCTGCAAAAATATCTTTGGCAACTGAAGTGCTCATACATTCTTTTATGAGTTTGTTAATTGTTGCCGCCATTTCTACATTGTTGTAAAAGAAGTAGTTTTGGTAATTCAACTGCCAATACATATTGGTTCCTTCTTTCGGATATTGTTCATTTAAGAAGTTTAATATTTCAACAATTTTATCCTGATCAATCGCTAATGCCAAACATTGTGTAGGATTGTTTTTTGAAGCCTCAGGAAAATCAATTTTCATTTCTACATTTGAAGGTACAATGACTGTTTCACCCGGAAGGTAAACAAATTCAGGATCATCAAAAAGATGCATGATTTTTTTGCCTCTCAGCATACTGGTAACCACCAAATCGTTAAATTTTAATGGGACTTTTTGAGTCGATTCGTAGGTTTCAAATAGATTTAATTCACAATTATTAAGGTTGTAAATCGTTCTGTTTTCTACAAGAGTTTTTAATGATTTCTCTTGCGATAATTGGAGCGGATTGACTAAAAATCGTTGATTGTTCATTAAATTTAATTTTTGGGTGAAGAACTAAATTTACTAAAAATATATATACAGTTTGAATATTTAAGCCTTTTTTATGCTTTGTGTAGGATCGCATAGAATAAAAAAGAGAGAATTTTGGGTCCTCTCTTTTTCTCCTAATTTATATACTAATTCAAAATTATTCGGTGGTGCAAACTCCCGCATGAACAATTAGCCAGAAACTTCCGTCTCCACTATATGTTAAGTTATAAGTATCTGTGGTAGTATTGTTTAAAGTATGCTGGTTGCCATATTGTCCAGGAGCCGCTGTAGTTGGCGGACTATCGGATAGATACACGTGTGATTCTGTAAATACGGTTCCAGAGTGAGTTGCGTTTAAGGTTACTTGTACGTTGCTTCCTTGAATGACAACGGTTACAGTTCCAGCTAAATAGCCGTTATTGATATTATTTTGTCCTGCACCTGCATACAAGTTATAAGTATAAGTTCCGTTTGTGACATTGCTGTAAGACGTAACCCAGCCCCATTTTTCTGAAAGTTGCAAACTGTTGAAAGTATTGTTGCCAAACATATAGGCAGTATCACAGGTAGTTACGGGTGGAGGTGGCGGAGTATCGCAGGTTCTCAAACAGTAATTGAAATAAGTAGCCCAATTTTTTCCAGGGAATTTAATATCACCAGCCCATCCAGTTTCAGTTCTGATAACAGTTCCGTTTACAATGTTTTTCATGCTAGAATGCGCAGCAATAAATAAACATTTGTTAGCATCCAGAACGATTGCAGAAAGAGGAATTATAAAAGTATAGCTTTGAACTAATGGATTAAAAGATTTTTTATATGGAAATTGTCCAGGAATAGGATTTCCATTTGCTAATGGTACATTGGCATAAGGACCTACATATAAATGTAATTCACTAAAATACCAATCTTGAAATGCAGTATAGGTTACGTAAAGATTTGTAGCGTCATTTTCAATTAAAACTTTTCCAGCGTTGGTAAACTGGCCAGCCATAATATTAATTGAAATTGGATCGCAGTTGGAATAAGTTCCTTTGGCAGTAGCAGAAGAGCTATTCGGTTGTGTGGCCTCAGTTTGAATGTCTGTGCTTAAGGGCTCGTTGGTACAATTGACAATCAGAAAAGCAAAAAAAACAAGTGTGATAATTTTTTTCATCGTAAAAGAAGTTAAAAAATTAGTAACAAAGAAAAATTAAAGCAATTTTAAAGGAGGGAATTTAAAATGCTGTTACAAATTTTATAACATATTTATCAGACTTCAAAAAATACTCGTCCAACGAGTTTTTTTATCGCTTAAATACTTGTTTTTTAGGTTTTTGTAAGTGTTTTGAATTTATATTAATTCTTCAACATGTTTTTTGATGTTTTCGGATATTTTTCTTGTAGGAAGATCATTTTCATCATTCCCAAATGGGTCTTCAATCTCTTCTGCAATTAGCTCTAAACTCGCCAAAACATAAAATATAAAAACTACGACAGGAGCTACCAAATACCCCAAACTTACTGAATATCCAAATGGAAGCGTCATGGTGTAAAAGAAGATGAATTTCTTAATAAATGCGCTGTAAGAGTAGGGAATAGGCGTATTTTTGATGCGCTCGCATGCCCCGCAGATATCTGTAAAAGCAACCAATTCTTCATTTATAGTAATGAGCTGTTCTCCAGTTATTTTTCCAGAATCGTACAAATCATTGATTTTGTGAAACATGATTCTTTTCAACTGATTTGGTTTGTGTTTGTGATGGTCAATTTCCAGATCAACATCTTCAAAAAGCTGTTTGCTGGTGTCTTCATCTTTTAAATGCTGATTAAGAATATCGGCATACATGGGAATATATTTTCTGAAAAACTTTCTATCATTTTCATCTTTTAAAATTGCCGAAAGCTTAATAGCCAGATTTCTGCTATTATTTACAAGTCCGCCCCAGAGTTTGCGGCCTTCCCACCATCTGTCGTAAGCAGTATTGGTTCTAAAAACAAGTAAAAGCGAAATGACAAACCCTAACATTCCATGCATAATTGGAATGTTGTGAATATAATCGTTTTTGGTTACTTTAAAATAATGGAGTTCAAGATAACATACTATTGAAGAATATATTCCAATTGCAATCATAATCGTAAACAGTTTTCGAACAGTATCCGATTTATGAAAATGAAAAATAAATGTAAACCAGTCTTTGGTATTGTATGTAATCATTGAAGTGGGTTTTGAAACAAATTTAAATTAAAAATCAACTTTTGAACGTAAAACGGAAGAAAATATTTTAACTCATTGAGGCATTCTAAATTCATTTAGAATAGACACAGACATTTACTCATGTACTTATGCAAAAAAATAAGTCTTTAAGAAATTCGAGATTCTTGGTAATAAAAAAAAATCTGCTAGATCTGCTAAATCTGCGAGAAAAAAAATAACGCGGAGATTTAGTAGATTTAGCAGATCGTATCTGGTTTTTTAATCAGGAAAGCTAAAAATTAATATTTCCTGCTAATTCTTTAAGAGCAATTTCAGATAATTTTGCTTCGTATTGTGCGTTACTGTAACGCACTTTTGCATTGACATAATTTAGCTGGGCAGTTCTAAAATCAAGTGTTGTAATGGTACCGATTTTAAATTTGTCTAGCGTGATTTCTAGATTCTGCCTAGCAATATTCTCATTATTTTCTTCTAAATCAATTAGTTCTAGGTTTGTCAAATACGTTTGAAATGCAGTGCTCAATTGCGTATTCAAAAGCGTATTCTGCTGTTCGATTGCAAGTTGTGAATTTTCAATCTGCAGTTTGGCTACTTTCTCGTTGCGATGCTGATTAAAACCGTCAAAAATATTCATCGAAGCATTAAAACCGTAGTTCAAACCTCTTGAAGACGTTTCGCTGGTAAAACCCAAACTAGACTGACTTTCAGAAAAGTTGTATCCTGAAGTTAATCTTAAAGTAGGGTATCGGTCTGCCTTTACCTGTTTGAGCTGTAATTCGGCGATACGTTTATTGATAATTTGCGCCTCTAAACCTGGATTTTGTTTTTGGGCCAAATCCATCAAATCGGCCAATACTAATTTGTTGTCTACTTTGACTTCATCTGTAACTTTGAAATCAATCTTTGGATCGCGTGCTAAATGCTGATTCAGCAAGATTTTGCCATTGGCATAAGCTTCTTTTTGTCTAAGCAAAGCAACCTGATCTGAATTTAAATCAACTTGAGCATTTAAAACTTCCAGCTTTGAAGCTTTTCCGATACTAAAGCGATTTTTTGCTAAAGTTAAGCGCTGATTCGAAATTACTATTGTAGTGTCTAGTGCCGCCAATTGTTGCTGCATTTGCACTAAATCATAATAAGCCGAATTTACCTGTGCAATTTTGACTAAAATAGTTCTTTTTAATTCTGCGTCACCCAATTTTTGAAGTTCTTTCAGCTGATCTAGTTTGGCAAACATTTTCATTCCGTCAAAAACAGTCCAACCTATACTTACACCATAATTTAAACTATTGTTTTTGGCATTATCCAATGAGGTAGATGTACCGTCTTGTCGTACTTGTGTAGAGTTGGTAATGCTATTGTTATCTGTAATGTTTGCCGTTGCTGTTGGCAGCATTCCTGCATTTCCAATTGTAACGTTTGTTTCGTTTATTTTGGAATTGTTTTTAGCAATTTTAATTTCAAAATTATTTTCCAAAGCTATAGTCATAGCTTGTTCAATAGTAAGAACTTCCTGTGCCTTTGCCTGAATAAAGCAAAAGAATAGAATAAGTACCGTACAGTATGTTTTTTTGATATTCATATTTGTTTTCTTTAACCAAAAATTGCGTTTTGGTTTCTATTTAATGCTTTCTCTTTCGTATTCGTCAATATGGTCAAATTCAGGATAATGTTTTCTAGCTTTAGACCACATTAAATAAATGGCAGGAATTACAAAAAGCGTTAAAGCCAATGAAAAAATAGTTCCTCCCACAATCACAACCCCCATACCAATTCTACTGGTTGATGCAGCTCCAAGAGACAATGCAATAGGAAGTGCTCCTAAAGCAATGGCTAAACTGGTCATTAAAATTGGACGTAAACGTGCTTCTGAAGCTTCTAAAATAGCTTCTAATTTAGGCTTTCCTTGTTCTCGTAACTGATTGGCAAATTCTACAATCAAAATACCGTTTTTGGTTACCAGACCAATCAACATTACTGTACCAATCTGGCTGAAAATATTCCATGTCTGATTGAATAGCCACAATGAGAATAGCGCTCCAGCAACGGCCATAGGAACCGTCAGGATGATAATAAACGGATCTATAAAACTTTCAAATTGTGCTGCTAGAATTAAAAAGATTAATAATAAAGCCAATCCGAATGCGAAAGAAGTATTAGAGCTACTTTCTACGAAATCTCGTGATTCCCCGGCTAAATCTGTAGTGAAACTTTCATCTAAAACCTTAGCTTTGATTCGGTCCATTTCCTCAATTCCGTCTCCCATACTTTTTCCTGGTGCTAAACCAGCAGAAACGGTTGCAGACATATATCTATTATTGTGATACAATTGCGGCGGATTACTTTGTTCGTATACTTTTACAACGTTATCCATCTGAATCAGTTCGCCGTTTTTGTTTTTTACAAACATAGAAGTCAAATCCAAAGGTTTGGATCTGTCTTTTTGATCAAACTGACCAATTACCTGATATTGCTTTCCGTTTTTAATGAAATAGCCAAAACGCTGTCCGCTTAAAGAAAGCTGTAAAGTTTGCGCAATATCAAGAATAGAAATTCCTAAACTTTCTGCTTTTGCGCGGTCAATAGTAACGTTGATTTCAGGTTTGTTAAATTTTAGGTTTACGTCTGTCGTCGAAAACACATCGCTTTTGTTTACCTCATTAATAAAAAGAGGAATTTTTTCTCGTAGTTTGTCAAAATTAGGAGCCTGAATTATGTATTGAATCGGTAATCCTCCACGTCTGTTAACAGCAATTGTAGGCTGTTGGATTACTGCCGTTTTAGCATCAGGATATTGTTTGGTCCATTTTGTTAACTTATCTGCAATTTCTTTTTGAGAGACCGTTCTTTCGTCTGGTTCTTTTAATGAAAGCCTAATAAAACCCGTGTTTGTTGCCGAAGCTCCAAAACCAGGCGCGGTAATAACCAAGCTTACTTTTTTCTCAGGAATCGAATCGTCAACTAGCTTTGAAATTTCCTGCATAAAACGGTCTGTATATTCGTATGAAGATCCTTCTGGAGTAGTCATACGCATGGTTACAGAGCTTCTATCATCATAAGGTGCTGTTTCTTTCGGAAGAATAGTAAAGAATAAATAAATCAATCCGAAACAAGCAATAAGAATAGGGAAGCTGATCCATTTTTTTTCCATAAATTTTGAAAGCGCTTCAGCATAACTGCTGTTCATTTTTTCAAAAAATGGTTCTGTTTTAATATAAAACTTCGATTTTTTCTGTTCTCCGCCTTTCATTAAATAGGCGTTTAACATTGGTGTTAAAGTAAGAGAAACGAATGCTGAAATCAATACAGCAGCACCAATTACCACTCCAAATTCCCTAAAGAGCCTTCCTACGAAACCTTCTAAAAAAATTACAGGTAAAAATACAGCAGCCAATGTTACCGAAATCGAAATTACAGCATAAAAAATTTCGTTAGAACCTTTAATCGCTGCTTCAATTGGGGACATTCCTTCTTCTACTTTTTTGAAGATATTTTCGGTTACCACAATACCATCATCTACAACCAGACCTGTTGCTAAAACAATTGCTAATAAAGTTAATACGTTAATTGAGAATCCAAATAACCACATTATGAAGAATGTAGCAATTAACGAAACCGGAATATCAATTAAAGGTCTAAAAGCAATAGCCCAGTCTCTAAAGAATAAATAGATGATAATGATTACCAATATTACAGAAATTCCCAATGTTTCGGCAACTTCTAATACTGATTTCTTTACGAAAATCGTATTGTCAAGAGCAATGTTTAATTTGATATCCTTTGGAAGATCCTTTTTTAAGGCTTCATATTTTTTATAAAACTCTTTCGAAATATCCAAGTAGTTTGCACCTGGCATCGGTACAATTGCCAAACCAATCATTGGTAAACCAGACTGGCTTAATTTGGTTTCGATATTTTCGGGACCTAATTCTGCTCCTCCAATATCACTTAATCGGACAATTTTATCTCCGTCAGTTCTAATGATGATGTTGTTGAATTCTTCTGCTTTAGAAAGATTTCCAATTGTTTTTACAGTAAGTTCAGTGTTATTACCCGTTAATTTACCTGATGGAAGTTCAACATTTTGCGCATTCAAAGCTGTACGCACATCGGCTACTGTACAGCCATAAGCGGTAAGTTTTGCAGGGTCAATCCATAAACGCATCGCGTAACGTTTCTGTCCCCAGATCTGCACGCCACTCACTCCCGGAATTGTTTCTAAACGTTGCGAAATAACATTTTCTGCATAATCGCTTAATTCTAAAGAGTTTCTTGAGTCACTCTGAACGGTCATCGAAATAATAGCGTCGCTATCAGCATCTGCTTTCGATACCACTGGCGGAGCATCAATATCTTGTGGAAGATTTCTAATGGCTTGCGAAACTTTGTCACGAACATCATTCGCAGCTTCTTCTAAATCTTTATCCAGATTAAATTCAATTGTGATATTGCTGCTTCCTTGGTTGCTGGAGGACGTAATATTTCTAATTCCGTCAATTGCATTTACAGCTTTTTCAAGAGGTTCTGTAATTTGCGATTCAATAATATCGGCATTGGCACCCGTATAATTGGTACGAATGGATACCTGTGCAGGGTCAATAGAAGGGAATTCTCGAACACCTAAAAAAGTATAACCAATAAAGCCGAATAATATAATTAATAGATTCAGTACTATGGTTAAAACAGGTCTTCTAATACTTGTAGTTGATAAACTCATTTGTAATTTTGGATTTTAGATTTCAGACTTTAGATTTCTGATTTATTGTTAAATCGCTATTATCTTTAATCTATATTCAGTCTTGCGACTTTTGACTTTAAAACTTTTGGCTTTAGAACTATTTTACTTTAACCTTAATTGGAGCTTCGTCTTTTAATGACATAACACCGCTTGTGATCAAAGTATCTCCAGGTTTTAATCCTGCTAAAATTAAAATTGAAGAATCTGTTCTTGTCGTTGCGTCAACCATTACTTCTTTTGCTTGGCCATTATTGGCGACATATACTTTTTTACCGTCTTGAATAGGTACAATTGCTTGAGAAGGAACAACTATGGCATCTTTAATGATATTTAAAGGCAATTTGATATCTGCAAAAGTTCCAGGAAAAAGTTTTCCGTCAATATTATCAGCAAGGGCACGAATTTGAAGTGTACGCGTTGCTACGGCTACTTCTGGTTCGATAGCATAAATTTTTGCATTGTACGTTTTGTCTGATCCAGAAACTTTAAAATCAATTACTGATCCTGACTTTACTTCTGCAGCATATTTTTCAGGAATTGAAAAAGTAATTTTCAATTTGCTGGTATTTACCAGTTTTGCCACCAAAACAGTAGGAGTGATATAAGTTCCTGGAGAGATGTTTCGTAAACCAATTTTCCCTGAAAATGGCGCTCTAACAGATGTTTTAGAAATCTGTGCTCGTATTAATTGAGATTGGGCTTGGGCAGAAGCAAGGTCAGCTTTTGCAACATCAGCTTCTTCTTGGCTTATGGCTTCTTTCTGCAACAGTAATTTTGCTCTTCTTGCGTTTTCAGCGGCCAAATCTTCTCGGGTTAAAGCTTGTCTTAATTGCGCTTTTAACTCAATATCATTTACTTTTAAAAGTACCTGTCCTTTAGTAACGTTGGTGCCTTCATTAAAAAATATTCCTTCAACAATTCCTGAAACCTCACTATGAATTTCTACTTGTTCATTAGCTTCAATAGATCCTGATAAAGCTAAATTATTGTCAAAAGTGGCCGTTTTTATTACGATTCCATTAACAGTTGTTGGAGATTTTTTATCATTAAACTTTTTTGAGTCTTCATTTTTTCCTTTGTTAGATATGATTCTGTAGGTAATAAAGCCTCCAATTGTAATGATTAAAAGCGTGTAAATGAGGTGTTTTAATTTCATAAACTTGAGGTAAATATAGATTTTAGGTATGTGTTTTGGTAAGCTTGCAAATTTAACTTTTTGATGTGAAATCGGAAGCTGTTAGCTTTTATTTAACATTTGTATGTACAAAGGTTTGCATTTAGACTAGATACGGGGTAAAAGGTTTAATTAAAGATTAATTTTTTTTTGAAAAAATAAATGAAACTTCGTCAAAAGTATGTTTTGTTATGTGGTCCAAAGGCAGGCTGTCTCTACATCGGAAGAAATTTTGCGCAATTTGTCTGATTTTTTTGCAGTTTATCGATTTTATTTGTAACATTGATATGTTAAACAAAATGAAAAAAAATAACATAAAGGCTAACGGTTGTGTTTGCTTTTTATGTTAAAATATGTATGCAGAAGTTGTTTTTTTTGGTTTTTGATTATATATAATGAATAATTATGTTAACAAGTGTTTATGCTTTGTTGTTAATAATATAAAAAAAATAATTTATGAGGAAAAAATTACTTCTCGGTTTATGGTTTACATTTTTACTTCTTTCAATTGGCTATCTGTTTTGGCAGAACGAGTTTAAGTACAGCCTTCCAACTCCTATTCCAAAGAATTATAAGGCTATTGCGATGGGATCTAATATAGAACTTGGTCCATGTTGTGCATTTGATAATAAACCCATTTTTGTACATTTCTTTAACCCCGAATGTCCCTGTTCTCGGTTCAATGTACCACATGTGAGTGATTTGATAAAAAAATATGGAGATCAGATCAATTTTAAAATTGTTGTTTTGAACAAACAGAAAAAATTTACTATTGATGAAATTCAGCAAAAGTTTGACGCTGAGATTCCTGTTTACTTTGACGAATCAATTGCTGAAAAATGTGGCGTTATTTCAACACCTCAGGCTGTTTTGCTAGATCAGTCGCATAATTTGTATTATAGAGGCAATTACAATAAAACCCGATATTGTACGGATACTCGAAGCAATTATGCCCAAATGGCGATCGATTCGCTCCTTAGTAGAAAAGGAAATCCGTCTTTTAATGCCTTAGCTCTTAGAGCTTACGGATGCTCATTACCTAAATGTACTAAATAACTATTTTTTCCAAAAACCTAAAACTAATAACCTATGAAAACAAAAGCTAGCTTAAACGAACAAGACTATCTGCACAGTTTTATGTCTACAATGACACAAAAATCAGATACAATTATCAATTATGTACTTGCAGTATATTTTCTACTGGGTATCGGACTTTCTTTTAAATACGATACTTTCGAGATTGGTGTTGGCGTTGGAACACTGAATCTTTTGTTGTACTACTCGGCAAAATTTTTCATGAAAAATTCTAAATTTTACCAGTATGTTCTGTCTGTTGTTCTGGCAATTTTTATGGCGCAGTACATTTATCAAATGCACGGAATGTTCGAAATGCATTTTACGGTATTTATTGCAAGTACGATTTTAATTATTTATCAGAACTGGAAACTCCAGATTCCGCTTACCTTGCTCGTTGTAGTACATCATGCGGGACTAGCTTATTTGCAAAACTATATTTATAATGATGCTAACGGATTTCAAGTATATTTTTCGCAATTAAATTTTGATCTTGAAACTTTGATTATCCATACCGTTTTAGCCGCTGTTGTATTTTTTATGAACGGTTACTGGGCGTATTATTTTAAAGAACATAGCGAAAATCACATTTCAAAAATTTCAGACGAATACGAGTTGGAAAACATGAAATTGGCTTCGGCGAAATACAGTTCAATGTCTGCTACAAAAGATTACAATGATTTTATTCATAGAACAACTTTAGATTTAAAGTTACCTGTAAATTCTGTTTTAAAGCTTATTGATGTTTCGAAAGGACATACAGATAATGATAAATTACTGAGTTATCTTGAAATGATGAGGGAAAGCGCCAAAAAAATAGATGATTTAGTTAATGATATTCATGTAAAATCGACAAACAGCAGGAATTAGAACTCGAGTTAAGCCCTAAAACGATACTAATATTTTTTAAACCAATTGTATGTTTAAGTATGATTTACCAACTGCAGTGCCTACACTGCATAATCTTAAAAAAATAATTGAAGATTTTTTGAATGAAAGCATAACATTAGATTCGATCGAAAAAATTAAAATCCAATCTGATTTTGAAATAGAGGTAAGAGAGATTTTTAAAAATTACCAAACTAGCTCTCATGTTTATGATCTCGATTTTCAGTATAAAAAGCTGATCCAGATCGTGAACGATATTCGCCAGCTTAATCTTGCGGTTGATAATGAGATTCCTGAATGGCTTGAAAATGAACTTGAAACTGTTTTTCGCAAAATCAGAAATATTCTCCTTGTCTTGGAGATCGAGTCAAATTGAAAATGGTTTAAAGGATTCATTTTATACTTACTGAATTGTAAATTAATTTAAATGTAAAATTTATGGATACCAGATTGCACCGTCCTACACCTTCTGATAGAGAAGTGGACTGGAATAAGAATAAAGTACTGCTTAGTAAAACTGACAAAAAGGGAACCATTTTATACGCGAATGAAGACTTTATAGATGTTTCTGGTTACGATGAATTTGAACTTGTCGGCCAGCCACATAATGTAATTCGCCATCCAGATATGCCTAAGGTTATTTTTAAGTTCTTGTGGGATAGCATTAAGTCTAGCGAAAATATCCATGTCATCATAAAGAACATGGCCAAAACGGGACGTTATTACTGGGTTGTAACCGATTTTAAAATTGTAGCAGATACCGATGGTGAAATTGTAGGTTTCTTTTGTACCCGAAAATCGGTTCCGAATGATATCATTGTAAAATTTATAGAGCCTTTGTACAAGAAACTTTTGCAGATTGAAGAAACCAGTGGTATGCACGCTTCAGAGGAGTATTTGGTGGGTTTTCTAGAAGAAAGAAAAAAAAACTACATGGAATATATCGATCATTTGATTGCAACTGGAAAAGACGATAAAAACAAAATAAGCAAAGGTTTGTTCAGCGGGCTTTTTGAAAAAAAGAATGATGTGAAAAAGAAATAATCAAATATATACTTCATTGTTTCTAAAAAAAATATTCAACCCCAAAATTTGTCCCCCAGCAAAACTAAATCACATGAATATTAGAATTCAATGAAGTATTTTTTTTAAGATGCTAAGGTTCTAAGATGCTAAGCTTTTTAGTTTAATGTACAAAAGGTTGAAAAGGTTAATTAATTAACCTTTTCAACCTTTCTTTTTAAAGTATCTTAGAACTTTAGAATCTAGCTAATATAATTCCAAATATTCTTTTTCTTAGTTAACTCAATGAAGATGTTTCTTAAAACAGCATGCTCAGGTTTTTGAAGAGCAGAATCTTCTTTTAGGATTTTCATGGCGTAATTTCGAGCTAAAGAGAGAATTTCTCTATCCTTAACAATATCTGCAATTTGAAGATTTAACACACCGCTTTGCTGTGTTCCCATCATGTCACCAGGGCCTCGGAGTTTTAAGTCCACTTCTGCAATTTCAAAGCCGTCATTGGTCTTCACCATAGTTTCCATTCTGGTTTTACTGTCAGAACTTAGTTTATGGCCAGTCATTAAAATGCAATAACTTTGTTCTGCACCACGACCGACACGTCCGCGCAACTGGTGCAATTGCGAAAGTCCAAACCTTTCGGCACTTTCTATAATCATTACACTGGCATTTGGCACGTTTACACCAACTTCAATTACAGTTGTAGCAACCATGATATTGGTTTTTCCTTCAGAGAAACGCTTCATTTCTGCATCTTTATCTGCAGGTTTCATTTTTCCGTGAAGTATCGAAATAGAGTATTGAGGCAATGGAAAATCACGAGAAATGCTTTCGTAACCATCCATTAAATCCTTATAATCCATTTTTTCAGATTCCTGAATCAAAGGATAAACTATGTAAATCTGTCTACCTTTTGCAATTTCGTCACGAAGAAATTTCCATACTTTCAATCTATTCGTATCATAACGATGTACGGTTTGAATTGGTTTTCTTCCAGGAGGCAATTCATCTATAACTGAAATATCCAAATCACCGTATAAACTCATTGCCAAAGTTCTCGGAATTGGAGTGGCGGTCATAACCAAAACGTGTGGCGGAATATCATTTTTCTTCCACAATTTTGATCTTTGCTCTACACCAAAACGATGCTGTTCATCAATCACGGCTAGACCTAAATTCTGAAACTGTACTTTATCTTCTAACAGAGCATGTGTTCCAATCAGAATTTTAAGTTCTCCGCTTTCCAGTTCGTCATGAATAATTTTTCTTTCAGAAGTTTTTGTAGAACCCGTTAATATTCGAATATTGATATTTAATGTTTTAGCAAATTCCGACAAACCAAGAAAATGCTGATTGGCCAAGATTTCTGTCGGTGCCATCAAACAAGCCTGAAAACCATTGTCAATAGCCAAAAGCATGCTCATAAAAGCCACAATCGTTTTTCCAGAACCTACGTCACCTTGAAGTAAACGGTTCATTTGGGCGTTACTTCCCATATCGGTTCTGATTTCTTTGATTACTCTTTTTTGAGCATTCGTTAAATCAAAAGGAAGGTGATTTTTATAAAATTCATTAAAAAGTTCGCCCACTTTATCAAATGGATGCCCTTTTATTTTATGTTTTCGAATGAGATTTTTTGTAATTAACTGCAGCTGAATAAAGAATAATTCTTCAAATTTCAGTCTAAATTGCGCTTTAGCTAAAATCTCTGCACTTTTTGGAAAATGAATATTGAATAACGCGGCACGTTTCGGAATCAGCTTTAATTCTTCTATTAAAAATGGCGGAAAAGTTTCAGTAAACAACGCCTGTGTTTCCAAAAAAAGCTGTTCCATCAATTTATTGATCGTACGGTTCGAAATGCCTTTATTAGCTAAAGTTTCTGTTGAAGGATAAACAGGTTGCATAGCCGAACGCAAACTTCTTTCGTGTTCGCTAAGCAATTCAATCTCGGGATGCGCCATACTGAATTGGCTTCCGTAAAGAGAACATTTTCCAAAAATAACCAAAGGTTCATTAAGTTTTAAACTTTCACGAATCCATTTATGGCCTTGAAACCAGTTTAAATCAATTTGTCCCGTATCATCAACAAAACTAGCAACAAGACGTTTTTTGTTTTTAGCAAATTCAACTGTTTTGATGTGGATTATTTTGCCAATAATCTGAACTTCAGAACCCGTATTTTGCAATTCGTTAATCTTATAATAACGCGTTCTGTCAATGTATCGATTTGGAAAAAGATTGACTAAATCTCCATATTTATGAATGCCCAATTCCTTACGAAGCAGCTGGCCACGGCTTGGACCAACGCCTTTTAAGTATTCAATTGGAGTTTCGAGAAGATTATTAGACATTCGAAGATTAGATTTTATAGAAGCAAGATTAAAAGAGGCAAGAAGAAAGAAAAATGACAAGCATTATCTTTTTTCTTTCTTCTATATTCTTTTCTCTTTTTAGAAAGCGAAGATAAATTTTAATTAGGAAAATTGAAAATGAATTCTGTGGTAAAATTTAAAGATGAATACTGTTTTGATTTAAATTATATCGTTTAAAATAATGACATTGTATCTTGAGATCCAAGTATTTTATTTTCCTCTCAGTATTATTTTAATAAAAAAGATATTTGTTAGATTTGTTCAAATTATAAGCCTAATATAATGAAAGAAAAAAAAGTTCCTTTTGAAACCCTTGTCTTTTCTGGGGTTACATTCAAGATAATTAACCGACATGAAGCGCACAATATCATTGGAGATCTAACCGATTTCAAGAATCAGAAAATCTACAATGTTTTTGAAGATACTTGGCGTTTTCCCGATTACGAAGAAAATTCGATATTTCTGTTAGCAGAAAATGATGTGGAAATGGATTTGTTTGAGATGGATTTCAGTACCGAAGAACATCCCGATATTTTCATTTTAGGTTTTATTTTTAAAGGAAATCTAACCGTTACAAAACTGATCAGTTCTTATGATACGGATAATTCTCCGGCTTTAATCGTTTTAGGAAAAACTACAACAGTAAATATTAACTTGTTTGGAAGTGTGCATTATTTGGGCGGAGGTCTGCAATGCGACACACTTGCAGGAGAATACAATCACGGAGAACTTTTTGTAAAAGGAGATCTTACAGCATGGCTAATTTATAGCGATGATATGTTATTTCATTTTGAACGTTTTACAGACGTTCAGGCAATTATCAGTGCCAATAGACCCGATATTCTAATCTGCAGCAATGTTCAGGATACCGACGGATCTATTATAACTGTTGAGAATTATCTGCCTTCAACGCATAAATTATCTGATATTGTAGAAGATTCTTTTGTCGAAAATTCAGATTATAACGAAGAAATATTAGGCAATAACTATTTAGAAGTTTTTAAAGAAGGTCTTTCAATTTTAGATTACGACAAAAAGGATAAATATATGTATGCTGATTTCCGAAGTCAGTTTATTAATATGGTTGAAGTTCTGTCTGAAACTGAAGAACAGAAAGAAAACGGAAAAATTGTTAGACATGTTTCAGGAACAACTTATTTGTTTATTCCTTTTGATTATGAAGGAAAAAAATACAGCCAGATTTCTGAAGAAATTGCGAATGGTTTTGGCATAAGAATGCGCGCTTTATGGTGTCATGAAGACCAAGAAATTATGCTTATTTTGGAATATCTAGATGAAAACGGAGATCCGAAATACCAATGGATGAATGATGAAAATGCTCCAGGAATTGAACTTTTCTGCGTGAAAAATGCGGTCATGAAAACTTTTGAAATATTGACCGCTGAAGTTGTTGAGGAAGGCGGCGAAGCTGATGATGAAACAGAGTATTCAGATTACAGTAATAGATTTTCATTGGAAGAATATGCTTCTCAATTTGGCAATTATAAACTGCCTGAAGATTTAGTGAAGCTATTTGAATTTGAGCAGGAATATGGTGTAGAAACGTTTTCAGAATGTTTTGGGCTTACCATAACTGATGATAAAACGGGTATAAAAACTTGGTCTGAAGAAGAAGAATTCTATAATAGTTTTATCGAATTTGCAGGTGCAAACGGTTCAGGAAGCTCTTATGCATACTGGATTATTGATAAAGATTTGAATAATTGCCCAATTGTTGTTTTTGGAGACGAAGGCGGAGTTCATGTTGTAGCAGAAAACACTCAAAAACTGATTCAGCTTCTAACATTCGATACTGAAATTTCTGTTGATTTTGATAAAGCTTATTTTTATCAAGACGAAGAATATTACGAAGAAAGTGAAAATAAGGAAGAGTTTCGCGAATGGGTGAAAGAAGAGTTTGATTTGGAGGCAATAGATTCTAATGAAGATGCAAATGAAATTGTAGAAGAGGCACAGAGAAAATATAAACAAAAGTTTAACGACTTTTTAGTAAAGTTTGGCATTGAAATCAGTGAGGAAGATGAATAGTGTTTTTTATCTTTGAAAAAAATTAAAAAAATGAAAACACATTTAGCGCTTTTACGCGGAATCAACGTTTCTGGGCATAATATGATGAAAATGGAAGCTTTGAAAGCAATGCTGGAGAATCTTGGCTTTCAAAATGTACGAACGTATTTGCAATCTGGAAATGTTTTTGTGGATAGCGAAGAAGAAGCTTCTAAAGTTGGTTTCATGATTAAACAGGAAATCTTTAAAGTTTTCGGACACGAAGTTCCAGTTGTAATGATTACCAAAGAAAATCTAGAATCGTGTTTTGCCAATAATCCGTTCTTGAAAGAGAAGGATATCGATATGAAAAAACTATATGTTGCTTTTGTTTCAATGAATTTGAAAAAAGAAAGTATAAACGATTTGAAAATAAGCCAATTTAAGCCAGACGAAGCCAGCATTGATGAAAATAGAATTTTTATTAAATATGCTGTTGGCGCTGGAAAAACTCGTTTTGACCAAAAATATATAGAGAAAAAACTAAATGTAACAGCAACAATTCGCAACTGGAATACGGTTACGAACTTGCTTAAAATGTATAATGAGTAATGAAAAAGTTTTTTTTTATGATGTTCCTTTTAGGACTAAGCTCAGTGACTCTGGCGCAAACCTCAAAAGCAACTTCAGAAGATTTTAATGAGTTTTTTAAGAAATTCAATTCAGATCCTAAATTTCAAATAACTAGAGTTATTTTTCCGTTAAAATACAAAGCGAACAATGAAGATTTTGAATTGTCAGATTATACAATGACAAAGGAAAAATATAAAGTGCTTCATCTCAACAATAAGGCTGATGAAAGATATTTAAAGCGTACATTGTTAGTAAAGAAAAACAAAGCCACTCTTGAAGAGCGCGGGCTAGATAATGGGATTTATATTGATTATATTTTCGAATTAAAAGATAACAAATGGTTTTTGAAAACTTTTGTCGATCAATCGACTTAATGTCATTCTCGAATCCATTTTTGCATAGCTGGAAAAGGCGTTTTTTGTTCTTTTTCAGCTTTTTCTTTCCCCAAACATAGTCCCATCCATTCCAGAAGAGGCAATCCCATATAATTTCCTGAAGTAAAATTTGAAATAAACCATTCAGAACTACCTTTATACCCATTTGGATGGAATACAAATTCGGCAGGAAGCTGTAAATGATGCAGTGCTGCATAAGACCATAAAAGCGCAGCAATTTCGTCGCCTTGTGTTGGCCAATCTTTAGAGATTTCTACGGTTCCAACTAGTTTTCTTTCAGCCGGAAGCGTTACAGCTAGATGTCCAGCTTCATGTAAAATATCGCCAGGATATAATAATTTACTGTAATCGATATATATGCAGTTAGGACCTAATTCTAATCCTGGCAAAAAAGTTTCTCCAAGCTCTTTTTCTACAATATCAATTCCAATTTCTTTCAGAAAGAATATTACTTTTTTTACTTCATCATTTTCTTTTAAATCCATGTTAGTTTGTTTTTAAAATATTTTTCTTGATGTAAATAGTATCTGCATGATGTAACGCTCCTTTTTTCATTCCGCCTCCAAAAGGCTGCATAAATTGAACGCTTTGAGGCTCGTAACCTTCTTTTTGTATAGGTTCATTTACAGACAAAGTAGGCGCTTCAAAACCAAAAAAAGTAAATTGGCGATACCGTTTTTCTTTTAATGAAAAAGAACCGTTTGACTGAGTTAAAGTCTCACCAACTTTACAATTTTCAATAGGCTGTTTTGTTTCTGCATCATAAATGTATCCTGTTATTTGAGGTCTCTTGCATCTGTTGACCAAACAGCTTTGGAAAGATAAAGAGATAAAAATGACAAATAAGAGCCTAAACAATAATTTCATTTTACTTTTTAATTAAATCACAATACCAAAATCCAAAATCGAAAGCAGTTTCATTATTAGTATCACAGGCTGTATTTGATGAATCTTGCTTTTCTGGCTTTTCATATTTTCTATAAACAATCTCGCCAATTTCAAAATCTATTGGTTTTGAGAAGATCGGACCATCAAAAGTAAAAGTATGAAATTCACCGTTTTCGCCGCAGACGTCAACATTTTCAGGCAGATCATTTATGAAATCTTGATCGATTATTCTGCCGACAAAACTTTTATCCAAATATTTTTCGTTTACACAAACCACAATGGTTTTGAATCCCAATGAAATAAATTCTTGAATTAGATCTTGAGTTGGGATTTTCCAAATCGGAAAAACACCTGTTAATCCGATTTTTGCCAATTGATTTTCTCGGTATTGACGTAAGTCTTCCAGAAAAATATCTCCAAAAATAGAATGCGTTATGCCATTTTGCTTTAGTTCGGTTAACGTTTCAGTCATCACTTTTTCGTAAACTTCCATTGTCGGCATTTCGGGTACTTCTAGAATTTTTAACGGAATTCCGATGCTCTGCGCTTGTTCGAGCAGTAATTCAATACGGATTCCGTGCATCGAAATTCTTTGATATTGCTGGTTTACGCTTGTCAATAAACATTCGATTTTAAAATCAGTATTTTGGAGTGTTTTGTATAAAGCGAGAGCAGAATCTTTTCCGCTGCTCCAGTTAAATAAGGCTTTTTGAGGTTCAGACACGATTTGGCATTTTAATACTGTAAACATACAAATTTCATTCTATTTGTAAAGGAAACCTTTGTAACTTTGGGATTTCGCCTTCAAAATTGTTTCAATGAAATACATTTTTCTATTATTCACCAGTTTTCTATTTGCTCAGCAAACGCAATACGTTGATTTTAAATCGGTTTCAGGGCAATTGTCTATAAATCCAAAAGATAAACTTATTTCTGGAGCTGTCGATTTTCAATTTGAGGTATTGCAAAACACCGATACAATTTCGCTTGACGCTAAAAACATGGAATTTTCGAATGTAAAAGTCAATGAAAATGAAATCATGTTTATCAATACCAATAAAGAATTAAAATTGGCTTTTCCGTTTAAAAAAGGACAGAATCATTTGACATTCAATTACACAGCAAAACCAAAACAAGCTTTGTATTTTGTAGATATGGGCAATGACGAAGTGCAAATCTGGACACAAGGGCAGGGCAGATATACAAGCAATTGGTTTCCGAGTTTTGATGATGTAAATGAAAAACTGATTTTTAATCTTGGGATTTCTTATGATAAAGATTATCAGGTGGTCGCTAACGGAGTTTTAAAAACAAAAACTGCAAATGGAAATCTGAATCATTGGCAGTTTGAAATGGAAAAACCAATGAGTTCGTATTTATTGATGCTGGCTATCGGGAAATTTGATAAAAAAGAATTTAAATCTAAGAGTAGAATTCTTTTAGAATATTATTACGAACCAAAAGATGCAGATCGTTTTGAGCCAACGTATCGTTACTCGAAACGCATTTTTGATTTCCTTGAAAAAGAAATCGGCGTAAAATATCCTTGGAAAATCAATAGACAGATCCCTGTACGAGACTTTTTGTATGCCGGAATGGAAAATACAACTTCGACTCTTTTTGCAACCCGTTATGTGGTAGATTCAACTGGTTTTTGTGATCGAAATTATACCAATGTAGACGCTCATGAATTAGCGCATCATTGGTTTGGAGATCTTATTACCGCCGAAAGCAGCACGCATCATTGGCTTCAAGAAGGTTTTGCCACTTATTTTGCGTTGCTTGCTGAAAAAGACATTTATGGAGAACATTATTTTTACTCTAAATTATACGACACAGCGCAACAAATAAAGTTTGCGTCTCGAACGGACACCATTCCTGTTTTAAATGCAAAAGCAAGTTCGCTTACGTTTTACGAAAAAGGCGCTTGGGCATTGTTTGTTTTGCATGAATCAATTGGCGATAAAGCGTTCAAAAAAGCAATTAAAAGCTATCTGAATAAATATGCTTATCAAACTGTAAACACACAGAATTTCTTTGATGAAATTAAAAAAGTTTCCGATTTTGATTTGGAGAAATTTCAGAAAACTTGGCTGGAATCGACCGCTTTTGATACGCCGACTGCAAATGCATTGCTAAGCAAAAACAAAGCAATTCAAAAGCGATTAGAAATCGATAAGCTAAAAAAAACACCTTTTGCAGAGAAAAAAGATATTTTGAAATCTACTTTAGAATCGGATGTGTATCAGTCGGTAAAAGAAGCTGTTGTCGATCAATTGGAAAATGAAAAATACGAAGACAAAAAAGCTCTTCTGCTTTTGGCATTGCAGACTAATAACATCAAAGTCCGCCAGAATCTAGCTGGTTCTTTAACCCAAATTCCGGAAGATTTTAGAACAAATTATGAAACGCTTTTGGATGATAAATCATATCAAACACAAGAAATAGCGCTTTATTGGCTATGGAGAAATTTTCCAGATCATAGAACAGAATACTTGGATAAATCTAAAAGTTGGATTGGCTTCAACGATTATAATTTGAGGACTTTATGGCTTTCTCTTGCTTTGTCGACGCCAAACTATACCAATAAAAAAGATGATTTGATAAATGAACTAATCGCATTTTCATCTTCAAAATACGAAGCTACAACACGTCAAAACGCGTTAGAAAAATTAATAGCTTTTAAAATTATTAATGATCAGGTTTTGAGTAATTTAGTTGGCGCTACAACACATCATATGTGGCAGTTTTCGAAATTTGGTAGAGATACTGTAAGACTTCTGTTAAAAAATCCTGAAATGCGTGCTTCTTTTAATAGAATTTTGCCTAATTTGACACCCGATGAACAGTTCCAATTGAATCGTTTGGTGAAGGAGTAAATTAGAGTAGAAAGAGGCAAGAAGCAAGAGTCAAGAATTCATAGCAAAGAATATAAAAGGTCTTTCTTCTTGCTTCTTTCCTCTTATTTAAGTCAAAAAAAAATATCCCAAAAAAAACAAAACCTACATTACAATTTATGAGAGCATTGGTTATTTCAGGTGGTGGCAGTAAAGGCGCATTTGCCGGCGGTGTTGCCCAATATTTAATAGAAGAAAAAAAACACGAATACGATTTGTTTATAGGGACTTCAACAGGAAGTTTGCTGATTCCGCATTTGGCTCTCGGTCATATTAAAAAAATCCATTCTGTTTATACCAATGTTACCATGTCAAGTATTTTTAATATTTGTCCATTTGTAGTAAAAACGAAAGATGGCGTTGATATTGTGACTATTAATCACTTTAATGTACTGCGTCAATTCTTTAAAGGAAAACGTACTTTTGGCGAAAGCAAAGGGCTGAAAAAGTATATTCAGAATAATTTTTCTCTTTCTGATTTCAATAAACTAAAAAAACTAAAAACAGACGTTATCGTTACGGTAACCAATTTTACTAAGAACGAATCAGAATATAAATCGGTAAAAGATTGTACTTACGAGGAATTTTGCGAGTGGTCTTGGATATCCAGCAATTATGTTCCTTTTATGAGTTTGGTTGAAAAAAATAACTGTGAATATGGCGATGGAGGATTTTCGAGTTTAGTGCCAATTCGTGAAGCAATCAATAGAGGAGCAACTGAAATAGATGTAATTATACTTGAAACGGAGGTTAATACGACGAAAACAGTAATTGGAAAGAATCCGTTTTCATTAATGATCGATTTGTTCCGAATTGCTTTAGATCAAGTAGAAAAACATGATATTGCTATAGGAAAACTTATGGCAAATAATAAAAATGTAAAACTAAATTTATATTACACTCCGATAAAACTAACCGATAATGCTCTGATTTTTAATAAAGAGGTAATGAAAGAATGGTGGGAGCAAGGTTATGAATATGCTCAGAATAAATCGGAAGTTATGAGTGATAATAAGATTTTGATTTGATATTTTAGAATGCAGATTTTAGATTTTAGATTGAATGTTTTAAATCTGAACTCTAAAATCTAAAATCTAAAATCTACAATATTATTTAATACCAAAGTTCAGCAACCTCAGATTTAATAAAACTTAATGCTGCATTACTTGGTGATTGTTTTTCTAGTAAATCATTTAAGATTACTTCGCGAAGTTTATCAGCATTTTCTACTTTATCGCTCATGGCCGCTTTACGAATCATTTGGATTGTTGCATTTTTTGCAGTTGTAATGATAGTCCAGCATTCTTCAGACATATAAATCTGCTGTGTTAGATTGTGCTCAAATTCCTGTTCGATTTGGTCAATTACGTAATTTTCGTAATCGTGTTTATTCTGAGAAATAGGAGAAAGTCTAATTAACAATTTTGTCAAGTTAATACGTTCTAAAAACAAAGTCATACGCTCGTATGCTTGTAAGCGCACAGGAAGAGATTCTTTGTGTGCTTGCTTGTTTAATAAAAAAGCACGCTTTCTGTCATTGTTTTTAATGTGTAATTCAAAGAAACGATACGCTACAACTCCTGTAACTAAGGCTGGTAAAGTATAACTCGCAAGTTCTATAATTTTGTTGAAATCCATTGGAATAATTTTTAAGCAAAAATATACTTTTTGATCAAAAATCAACTTTAAATTTATAGTAATAAACAAAAAGGAAGACGTACTTTTGCAACTTGTTTTTTACTAAGACCGAAATATCTTTTTAATGGATTCATACATAATACTTTTTCTTTGTTTGGCGGCTTTTGCCGCCGGTTTTATTGATGCAATTGTTGGCGGAGGTGGATTAATACAAACACCTATGGGGTTAATTTTACTGCCAAATCTTCCAGTTTCGACTGTAATCGGGACTTTAAAAATTCCAGCTTTTAGCGGAACTGCCTTTGCCGCTTTTCAGTATTTGAAGAAAGTAGTAATTCAATGGAAATTGCTAATTATAATGATGTGTCTGGCCGTTCCTTCTGCATTTTTGGGATCAACTGTTTTAACGCTTGTTAGTAATGATTTTATGAAACCGCTTTTACTTGTCGTTTTGTCATTATTGTTCATTTACACGTATGCGAAGAAAAACTTTGGTCAGCATGTTGCAAAAGATCATTCTGCATTAACTCAAATTATGTATGCAGTTGTTATTAGTATCATTGTTGGATTTTATGACGGATTTATTGGTCCAGGAACAGGAAGTTTTTTTGTTGTCGCTTTTATTGCACTTCTAGGTTTCGATTTTCTTCACGCTTCCGCGAATGCTAAAATGGTAAATCTGGCAACCAATTTCGGTTCGATTTGTTTGTTTATGATAAAAGGAAAAATCATTTGGGCAATCGCTATTCCAATGGCAATTAGCAACGGACTTGGCGGTTGGCTTGGAGCAAAATTAGCGATAAATAAAGGCAACGGATTTATTAGAATTTTCTTTTTGATTGTGGTTGTGGGAACATTGATTCGATTTGCTTACGATGTGTTTTTTAAGTAAGTTACTAAGGTTCTAAGATGCTAAGTTGCTGAGTTTTCTCTATTTTGTCTAAAAAAAACTTAGAATATCAGAAACTTAGCATCTTAGCATCTCAAAAAAAAATGTTTGCTTCTTAGCCCCGATTGAGGCGGTATCCTCGCAGCGGAGCGGAGAGATATAGCCGAAAGCGGGAACCTATGTTTAATAAAATGCCTATTGTTTGGCTTAAAAAAAACAAAAAACTTAGCATCTTAGAACCTCAGTATCTTAGTAGCTATTTAAAGTATTAATTCTTATTTTTGCCTAAAAGGAGAAAATTACATGCAGAAATATATTGACCAGCTCAACGAAGCGCAGAGAGCGCCTGTTTTAAAGAAAGACGGGCCAATGATTATTATTGCTGGTGCAGGTTCGGGAAAAACCCGTGTTTTAACAATTAGAATTGCTTATTTGATGCATCAGGGAATTGATGCATTTAATATTTTGTCGCTTACTTTTACCAACAAAGCGGCAAGAGAAATGAAGCATAGAATTGCAGATATTGTGGGAGCATCTGAGGCAAAAAATCTTTGGATGGGAACGTTTCACTCTATATTTGCGCGTATTCTTCGTGCAGAATCAGAACTTTTGGGATATCCTTCCAATTTTACCATTTACGATTCTCAGGATTCGGCGCGATTGATTTCTTCGATTATCAAAGAAATGCAGCTGGATCGTGATATTTATAAACCAAAACAAGTTTTAGGACGTATATCAAGTTACAAAAACAGCCTGATTACAGTAAAAGCGTATTTCAATAATCCTGAATTGCAGGAAGCAGATGCGATGTCTAAAAAGCCTAGATTGGGAGAAATTTATCAGCAGTATGTGGAGCGCTGTTTCAAAGCCGGTGCAATGGATTTTGATGATTTGTTATTGAAAACCAACGAATTATTGACCCGTTTCCCGGAGGTTTTAGCAAAATATCAAAATCGTTTCCGTTATATTCTGGTTGATGAGTACCAAGATACAAATCACTCTCAGTATTTGATTGTTAGAGCTTTGTCTGATAAGTTTCAGAATATTTGTGTGGTTGGAGATGATGCACAGAGTATTTATGCTTTCCGTGGTGCGAATATCAATAACATTCTAAACTTCCAGAAAGATTACGAAGGTGTGGTGATGTTTCGTCTGGAGCAAAATTACCGTTCTACAAGAAATATTGTGGAAGCCGCCAATACGGTTATGGATCACAACAAAACGAAACTGGATAAAGTGGTTTGGACAGCAAACGAATTTGGACCAAAAATTAAGGTTCATAGAAGTTTGACAGACGCAGAAGAAGGTCGTTTTGTAGCCAGCACCATTTTTGAACAGAAAATGCAGCATCAATTGCATAATGGTTCATTCGCGATTTTGTATCGTACCAATGCACAATCGCGTGCGATGGAGGACGCATTGAGAAAGCGTGATATTCCATATAGAATTTATGGAGGACTGTCATTCTATCAGCGTAAAGAGATTAAAGACGTTTTATGCTATTTACGTTTGGTTCTAAATCCTAAGGACGAAGAGGCTTTGATTCGTGTTATTAATTATCCAGCTCGTGGAATTGGAGATACCACTATTGAAAAATTGACTATTGCTGCCAATCATTACAAACGTTCGATTTGGGAAGTGATGGTGAATATCGATAAAATCGATTTGAAACTGAATGCGGGTACAAAGAATAAACTGAAAGATTTTGTGACGATGATTCAGAGTTTTCAGGTTATCGATCAGAATCAGGATGCTTTTTATTTGACAGATCACGTCGCTAAAAAGACAGGATTAGTTCAGGAATTGAAGAAAGACGCTACTCCTGAAGGAATGGCAAAAATTCAGAATATCGAAGAGCTATTAAACGGTATTAAAGATTTTACTGAGGGACAAAGAGAAATTGATGGGGCAAGAGGCGCACTTTCTGAATTTATGGAAGATGTGGCTCTGGCAACAGATTTGGATAAAGACACTAACGATGAAGATCGTGTGGCTCTTATGACTATTCACTTGGCAAAAGGATTAGAGTTTCCTCACGTTTTTGTGGTGGGAATGGAAGAAGATTTGTTTCCAAGTGCTATGAGTATGAGCACTAGAAGTGAACTAGAAGAAGAGCGTCGATTGTTTTATGTGGCCTTAACTCGTGCAGAACATCAGGCTTATTTAACCTATGCGCAATCTCGTTACCGTTGGGGAAAACTGACAGACAGTGAACCATCTCGTTTTATTGAAGAAATTGATGGGCAATATTTAGAGTATTTGACACCTGCCGAAACAAGTTACCGTTATAAATCGCCAATTGATGGTGATATTTTTGGAGACGTCGATAAATCAAAACTAAGACTAAGCAAACCGGTTGGAGGAACTCCTCCTGCTCATATTACTAAAAATGAGTCTAAACCAGATTTGAATATTCGTAAATTAAAACCTGTTTCTGGAAATGCGCCAAGTAGTGGCAATTCGAATTTATTTGACAGCAAATTGACTGTTGGAAATATTGTAATGCACGAACGTTTCGGTAAAGGTGAAGTGATTAATCTTGAAGGAGCAGGTGCAGACCGAAAAGCAGAAATTAAATTTGAAGTAGGCGGAATTAAGAAATTGTTGTTAAGATTTGCTAAATTAGATGTCGTAGGATAAAATTATTGTTTCAAGTTTCGAAAACATTTGTCACTCTGAGCGGAGTCAAAGAGCTTTTCAACTAGAGGACTTCGACTCCGCTCAGTCTGACAAACTTGAAACATGAAACAAACAAAAACTTGAAACAAAAAGATATGGCAGAATTTATAAAAATATACCCAGACAAACCTAGTGAAGCCGCAATTGCCAAAGTGGTAAAAGTGCTTCAGAATGGAGGTTTGGTAATTTATCCAACAGATACAGTTTATGGTTTAGGTTGTGATATTACCAATTCGCGAGCATTGGAGAAAATTGCTAAAATAAAGGGAGTAAAGTTAGAGAAAGCCAATTTTTCTTTTATTTGCCATGATTTGAGCAATTTATCAGATTATGTTCGTCAGATTAATACATCAACTTTTAAAATCTTGAAAAGAGCATTGCCGGGGCCATATACTTTTATTCTGCCTGGTAATAATAATCTACCAAAAGAATTTAAAAAGAAAACTACGGTAGGTATTCGTGTTCCAGATAACAATATCATATTAGAAATTGTTCGCCAGTTAGGAAATCCTGTGGTTTCCACTTCTATTCGCGATGAAGATGATATAATAGAATATACCACAGATCCAGAGTTAATTTTTGAAAAGTGGCAACATCTTGTAGATATGGTAATAGATGGTGGTTACGGAGATAATGTGGGATCAACAATTATTGATCTTTCTGAACATGAACCAGTTATAGTAAGAGAAGGTAAGGGTGATATTGATATTTTGTAAAAAAATACACTAAAAGTATAAAAGTACAAAAAATAATGAGTAACTTTATTATGTTAAAATTTAGTTAGTTACTTAAAGATAATGTTATTCTTGATTTTGCGTTTAATTGATTAATTAAAATAAGAATTAAGAATACATAAAAGCAGGTCAATTGACCTGCTTTTTCTGTTTTATAGTATGTAAAACCAAGGATTATTTTGCTTGTTTTTTCATTTCTTTTTCAATCATATCATAAAATTGATCGATTTTTGGCATAACTACGATACGAGTTCTTCTGTTACGAGCTCTATCCTCAGCGGTATCATTAGAAACTAATGGAACGTAAGAGCTTCTACCAGCAGCAATTAATTTAGCTGGGTTAACACCAAGATCGTTTGTTAATACACGTACGATAGAAGTAGAACGTTTAACGCTCAAATCCCAGTTGTCTAAGATAATACCGTTGCTTTTGTATGGTACGTTATCAGTGTGGCCTTCAACCATACATTCGAAATCAGGTTTATCGTTAACCACTTTAGCAACTTTTCCTAAAACTGTTTTCGCTTTGTCGCTTACTTCATAGCTACCGCTTTTGAATAATAATTTATCAGCGATAGAAATAAATACAACTCCTTTTTCAACATTGATTTCGATGTCTGGATCGTTGATTCCAACTGCTCCTTTTAAGCTTGTAACCAATGCTAAAGTAACGCTGTCTTTTTTAGTTAAGGCGTCTTGAAGTCTAGCGATTTTTAAATCTTTTTCTTTTAAACTTTCAAGAGATTTTTCAAGGTTTTCAGCACCTTTAGTAGTTAAGATAGTTAAATCTTTAGAACTATTGATTAGATCTTGATTATGTTGTTTGTAGCTTTCAGCTGTAGCAGCTAATCCAGCTTTTTCTTCTAAGCACGTATTTAATTTTACAGTACATGAGTTTAACAAATCTTGAGTCTCTTTGTTTTTAGCTTCCAACTCAGCATATTTCTTTTTAGAAACACATGATGTTAGGGCCATTAATACTGATAGTGCGATAACTATTTTTCTCATAAATTTAATTTTAATTAGACTTGAATTACAAATTTAGTTTTTAATATTTTGAATACTGTTAAAGATTTCTTTAAATAAGGTCAATTTTCTTATATAGTAAAGGAAAACGATGCTTTTTACCATATAGTATTGCTGTATTTGAAAATCTTTTCTTTTTCCGAGATATTTTAAAGATAAGCAATAAAATGAAAAATGTGCCTTTAAAATGGCAAAAGTATGCCCAAACTTGCCTTGTGTAAGAAAACGTATACCGGCAACTCCATCCAAAATCATGCGGAAGAAAATCACCCAGAATAATCCTCTTTTTGGCAGATTTTTGACCATCATTAACAATGAATTTCTAAAATTCAAATAGGTTTTCTTCGGATTTCCTTGCTGTAATGTTGCGCCGCCAACGTGGTAAACAACAGTTTGCGAATTGTATTTTATAATATGTCCTTCATTTGCAGCTCTCCAGCATAAATCTATTTCTTCCTGATGCGCAAAGAAGCTTTCGTCAAATCCGCCTAACTCGTGGTAAACATTTTTTCTGATAAAGAAACAAGCGCCTGAAGCCCAGAATAGTTCGATGTTGTCGTTATATTGTCCGTTATCTTTTTCGACTGTGTCAAATATTCTCCCTCTACAGAAAGGAAAGCCGTATTTATCAATAAAACCACCAGCGGCTCCTGCATATTCAAAATATTCCTTGTTTTTAAAATCAAGAATTTTAGGCTGAATAATGGCAGTTTGTTTTTCTTTTTCGAAAGTATCAAGTATTGGTTTCAGCCAGTTTTCGGTAACTTCGATATCTGAATTTACCAATGCGTATATTTCTGCATCAATATGTTTTAAGGCATCATTATAGCCTTTTGCAAAACCATGATTGCCTGAGTTCTTTACAATTTTTACGGTAGGGAAATTCTCTATAACAAATGCAACAGAATTATCCGTAGAATCATTGTCGGCAACATAAATTGTTGCGCCTTCTGAAAACTGAATAACAGAAGGTAAAAATTGCTCAAGCAATTTTACTCCGTTCCAATTTAAAATGACAACTGCTATCTTATCCAAAAGTATTCTAATTATTTATTCTTTATAAATGGTTTTCTTTATAGTCAGGCAGGCTTCTTAAAAACTCATATCGTTCGTTTTCAAAATCCATCTGACAGTAAAAATGGTTTAGTCCGTTTGTGACTTTCAAAAACCGTGCCTGCATTGTCATATTGTAACGCGCAATTTGATCAAAAGTTGCTTGAGAGATTTTGACTTCAGGTGCTTTACATTCTACCAATATATGTATAGAACCATCTGAGTTAAACACAACAACATCATATCGTTTTCGTAATCCATTGACAGTTAAAACTTTCTCTACGTTAATAAGTGATTTTGGATATTTTTTTTCATGCATGAGATAATGAACAACGTGCTGACGAACCCATTCTTCTGGAGTAAGAATTATAAATTTTTTCCTGATTTCATCAAAAATAGACACTTTATTTTCGCTATTTTTGAATCGGAAAGTGTAAGTTGGGAAATTTAGTTTAAGCATAAAGCAAAAATAAAAAATAGTTTGAGGTTTCGTATCAACTTGAAACTTTAAACTTGAAACAAATTTTAAATGGACGAAGTAGTAAAAATTGTTAATGATATAAAAGCCGGAGATATTAAACCGATTTATTTTTTAATGGGTGAAGAACCATATTATATAGATAAGCTTTCGGAGTATATTGAAGAGAATGTTTTGGCTGAAGAAGAAAGAGGTTTTAATCAGACAGTTTTATATGGAAGAGATGTATCAGTTGATGATATAATTTCAACGGCCAAGCGCTATCCTATGATGGCTGAGCGTCAGGTTGTTATCGTGAAAGAGGCGCAGGATTTATCTAGAACAATTGACAAAATCGAATCTTATGTCGAAAACCCGATGCAGACCACGGTTTTGGTTTTTTGCTATAAATACAAAACGCTGGATAAACGTAAAAAAGTTACTAAGCTTTTAGGGCAGAAAGGCGTTGTTTATGAAAGCAAAAAATTATACGAAAATCAGGTTGGAGACTGGATTAAACGTGTTTTAGCTGGAAAAAAATATACGATTGATCCCAAAGCAAATGCTATGCTTGTAGAATTTTTAGGGACAGATTTGAGTAAAATCAATAATGAGCTGGAGAAACTACAGATTATTTTACCACAGGGGACAATGATTACAGCCGAGCACATTGAAGAAAATATAGGTTTCAGTAAAGATTACAATGTATTCGAACTTAGAAAAGCTATTGGAGAACGCAATCAATTGAAAGCTTATAAGATAGCGGAAAATTTTGCCCATAATCCGAAAGAATATCCTCTTGTTATGACTACAGGATTGGTATTCGGTTTTTTTGTTCAGCTTCTAAAATACCATGGATTAAAAGATAAGAGTCCTAAAAATGTGGCATCAGCACTTGGAGTGAATCCGTATTTCTTAAAAGAATATGATTTGGCAGTAAAAAATTATCCAATGCGAAAAGTAAGTCAGATTGTTGGTGCTTTACGAGATATTGATGTTAAGAGTAAAGGTGTGGGAGCTAATGCTTTACCTCAATCTGATTTGTTAAAAGAAATGCTTTATAAAATTTTTAATTAAGCCGTTAAAATTCACGATATTTGCCTTTCTAAAAAAATTGCATTAAAATATTTATAAACTATGGGAATGAATAAAAATACCATTTTAGGATGGGCTACTTTAATAATGGTCCTTATGGGATTGTTGCTTATAGGTCTTGGAATCTTTAGGTACAGTGATGTGTCAGGTTGGGGATTTGGTGCTGTTGGAGTTGGTTTTTTTGCAAATGCCTGGGTATTCAATGCTTTAAAAGGCAGGGTTTAATTTAAATAGCGGCAATATTAATCTCAAATCTAGTTAAATAATTAAAATAAAATATAAAAAATGTCAGACGATAAGAAAGTAATTTTCTCAATGCAGAAATTGAGTAAAACCTATCAAGGAGCAGACAAACCGGTTCTTAAGAATATTTACCTTAGTTTCTTTTATGGCGCTAAGATTGGTATTTTGGGACTTAATGGTTCTGGAAAATCTTCACTTTTAAAAATCATTGCTGGAGTAGATAAAAACTACCAAGGTGATGTAGTTTTTCAACCTGGTTATACAGTTGGTTATTTAGAGCAAGAACCAATTCTTGATGATTCTAAGACAGTTATCGAAATTGTTCGTGAAGGAGCTGCTGAAACTATGGCGGTTTTAGAAGAATACAATCAAATTAATGACTTATTTGGTCTTCCAGAGTATTACGAAGATCAAGATAAAATGGATAAATTGATGGACCGTCAAGCTGCATTGCAAGATAAAATTGATGCGCTTGGGGCTTGGGAAATCGATACAAAATTAGAAATCGCAATGGATGCGTTGCGTACTCCAGAAGGAGATACGCCTATTAAAAACCTTTCAGGAGGAGAGCGTCGTCGTGTAGCATTATGCCGTCTGTTATTGCAACAACCGGATGTATTGTTGCTAGATGAGCCTACCAACCACCTTGACGCTGAGTCAGTTCTTTGGTTAGAGCAACACTTAGCACAATATTCTGGAACTGTAATTGCTGTAACGCACGACCGTTATTTCCTTGATAATGTGGCAGGTTGGATTCTTGAGTTAGATAGAGGAGAAGGTATTCCATGGAAAGGAAACTATTCTTCTTGGTTGGATCAAAAATCAAACCGTTTGGCTCAAGAAGAAAAAGTGGCTTCTAAACGTAGAAAAACTTTAGAGCGTGAGCTGGAGTGGGTTCGTCAAGGTGCTAAAGGTCGTCAGACAAAACAAAAAGCGCGTTTGCAGAACTACGACAAATTATTGAATGAAGATCAAAAACAATTGGATGAGAAATTAGAGATCTACATCCCGAATGGTCCTCGTTTAGGAACAAATGTTATTGAAGCTAAAAATGTTGCTAAAGCTTTTGGCGATAAATTATTATATGATAATCTGAATTTTACTTTGCCACAAGCAGGTATTGTTGGAATTATTGGACCAAATGGTGCTGGTAAATCTACCATTTTTAAAATGATTATGGGAGAAGAACAAACTGACAGCGGAGAATTTACGGTTGGTGAAACTGTAAAAATCGCTTACGTCGATCAGTCTCACGCCAATATTGATCCGAATAAATCTATTTGGGAAAACTTTGCAGATGGTCAAGAATTAATTATGATGGGAGGAAAGCAAGTAAATTCTAGAGCTTACTTATCTCGTTTCAACTTTGGTGGCGGAGAGCAAAACAAAAAAGTGTCAATGCTATCTGGTGGAGAACGTAACCGTTTACACTTAGCTATGACTTTGAAAGAAGAAGGAAACGTCCTTTTACTGGATGAGCCTACGAACGACCTTGACGTAAATACACTTCGTGCACTTGAAGAAGGTTTGGAGAATTTTGCAGGTTGTGCCGTAATTATTTCTCACGATAGATGGTTCTTGGATAGAATTTGTACACATATTCTAGCTTTTGAAGGAAATTCTGAAGTTTATTTCTTTGAAGGAAGTTTCTCTGATTACGAAGAAAACAAAAAGAAACGTCTAGGTGGTGACTTAACTCCAAAACGTTTGAAATACAGAAAATTGATTAGATAACTTTAATTAATTTCCAATTTTTAAAAATCCCAAATTCCAATTATTGTGAATTTGGGATTTTTGTTAATACATAGTATGTCTTTTCTACGAAGGAGAAATCTCCAAGAGAAGCTCGAAGATTGGTTTTCGTTACGGAGTTACTTGCGAAGATTTCTACTTTGTCGAAATGACAATATTGTGGAAAATTGGAATTTGGAATTTCAGAATTTGGAATTTCTCTTAAAGAAACTTCTCTTTCAGCTCCGGAGTTGGAATCATGCAGCTTTCTTTTTTGCCATACCAATTGTATCGATTCTTCGCAACATAATCGTAAATTTTGTCGCTTATAAAAATGGGCACGATTCTAAAAATTGGAGTGAGTTTCCAAAAGCCTCCGAAATTTTTAGCAATTTCAATAATTGCAGAAGATTTATAAAAATAAGCTGTTCCAGGATCATATAAAATAATACTGTCCATTTTTGAAAAACTGATCCCTAAATGTTTGCAAATCGAAATTCCTAAGTCTGATTGTAATGCGACAAATCTAAAAATGTCTTTTCGGTCATGTTTTATAATAAATTGTACAGCGGAACTGCAGAGATTACAAACTCCGTCAAAAAGAACAATTTTTTTATTTATGGGAAGGCTTTCCATTATATGGCTTTAAAAGTAAAACTTTATAAAAGTTTATATAATATCAATAAATTAATTTTATCTATCGAATTTTATTTTTGTATAAATTTAACAAATCGAAAACAGCTTTCATAAATTACTCTAAATCGATTTAAAAATAATGCTGACCTTCTTTTGTGTAATTTTTAAAACAATCGCTTAAATTGCTTTATTTTAATTTTGGCGTTTTTTGATCAATTTTTTACAGTGAAAACTGTCATTGCGACTGAAAACTTTATTTCTTAATAGCTTCTACCAATTCCAATTCGTCCAAACTTACTTTCGAAGTAAAAATGCCATAATTTACAGTTGCTTTATTTTTTTCGATTAAGTCTATGCTTCCAACCGATCTACCATCGAGCATTCTTACTCGGTCACCAACTTTTAAAATTGGTTTAGGTTTTTCTACGACAGGTTTAATTTTTTTCTCTTTTTTCTCTTTTCGAATTTCTTCAACTTTTACCTGAACTTCGGCAATAATTTCTTTTTGCTTTTCAACTTTTGCTTTGACTTCTTTCGGAGTAGCTTTTTTACGTTTTGAATTTTCTATCTCAACAATTTTCAAAAATTCGCCAATAAGTTCTTTTTTGTTTTTGTTGTTGAAATACTTCTCAGCAATATCATCAATTTTTTGTCCTATATATATAATCTTCTGATTGCTATCGTATAGTTCCTGATAGCTTTCCAGTTTTTGCTGAATCTTGGTATTGATGGTTTCCATCTTTTTGCTTTCCTCACGTGCACGAGTTTCTTCTTCTTTTAAATTAAGAGAAGTTTTTTCAAGCTTCGATCTCTCTTTTTGAAGATTGGCAATAGTTTTATCAAAGCGGACTTTTCCAACTTCGATTTTCTTTTTTGCGCGATTAATCAATCCAAATGGAATTCCATTTTTTTGCGCCACTTCAAAAGTGAAAGAACTTCCTGCCTGACCAAGAGCTAGTTTGTACATTGGTTCAAGAGTTTTTTCATCAAACATCATGTTGGCATTTGTTGCATAAGGCAACTCGTTTGCCAAAATTTTTAAATTCGCATAATGTGTTGTGATAATTCCGAAAGCTTCACGATGATAAAATTCTTCGAGGAAAATTTCAGCCAAAGCACCACCCAATTCAGGATCAGAACCTGTACCAAATTCATCAATCAAAAACATGGTTTTTCGATTACATTTCTTTAAAAAGTAATTCATGTTTTTTAAACGATAGGAATAAGTACTTAAATGATTTTCAATAGATTGGTTGTCTCCAATATCGGTTAAGATTCTGTCGAACAAGAAAGTTTCGCTTCTTTCATGAACCGGAATTAATATTCCTGATTGCAGCATTAATTGTAATAATCCAACTGTTTTTAAAGAAATAGTTTTTCCTCCAGCATTTGGACCAGAAATTACAATAATTCTGTTTTCTTGTTTCAGCTCAATCGTCTGCGGATGCGTAACTTCTTGTTTTTGTTTGTTAGTCAAATACAAAATCGGATGATAGGCTTCTCTAAAAAACAATCTTCTTTCTTCTGTAATTGCTGGTAAGATTCCGTTAATGCGATTTGCATACTTTGCTTTTCCGGCAACAACATCAATATCACTTAAAAAGTCTTGATATTCAATTAATAGAGGAAGATAAGGACGAATTACGTTTGATAAATTCTTCAAAATTCTCGTAATTTCTTCTTTCTCTTCATATTCTAAATTCGCTAATTCACGAGAATATTTTAGAGTCGCTTCAGGTTCAATGTAAGCAATGCTTCCAGTTTTAGAACTTCCTAAAATTGAGCCTTTCACTTTGCGGCGATACATAGCTAATACCGCTAAAACTCTACGGTTTTGTACAAAACTCTCTTTAATGTCGTCCAAATAACCCAAGCTATTGTATTGAGTTAAAGCCACGCCAAAACTTTGGTTTACTTTTCCGCGAACCAAATTCATATTCTGACGAATTCCAGACAGAGTAGGAGAAGCATTGTCTTTTATTTCTCCGTACTTATCTACAATCGCATCAATTGCTGTTATAATATCTTTGGTTAATTCTACTCGAGAAGCTCTTGCGTTTAAGTTTGGATAATAATCATCAAACTTTTTTAAGAAATTCAACAAGACATTTGTAGTCGCAGAAAGATTGGCGATTTTTCTAAAACTCCCTACTTCCAGAAAACTGTCTTCTATGGCAAGAAACTTAATTTCATGCGTTATGGCATCAAATCCGTGATTCGGAATGGCGTTATTATTTTGGAAAGAAGATACATACTCAGATGTCTGCATCAAAGCTTGCATTAATTCTTCTTTATCTCTAAATGGTTTTATTTGTAAAGCCTTTTCTTTTCCAATATCGGTGTTGCAACCATCAGAAATGGTTTCGAGAACGGTTGGAAATTGTAAGTCTTGTAACGTTTTTTCGGTAATACTGATCATTTAATTTCTTTATGAAAGCAAAGACAAAAGTACGAAAACAATAATGAATTATGAGTTATGAATTGTGAATTATGAATTATAGTTTTTAGTTTACTTAGCTTTGGACTTTGGACTTTTTTGATTTTAAGTATTTATTTCTGAAATTCGCATAAAAAAATTATGGACGTAAAAATGCATTCTTCTTGGAAGCCTGTTTTGAATGAAGAATTCGAAAAACCATATTTCAAAGATTTAATTGAATTTGTAAAATCGGAATATGCGACAAAAGTTTGCTACCCAAAAGGGAGCCAGATTTTTTCTGCTTTTGATCATTGCCATTTTGATGAAGTAAAAGTGGTTATTATTGGGCAAGATCCTTATCACGGACCAAATCAAGCAAATGGTTTGTGTTTTTCTGTGAATGACGGAATTCCTTTTCCACCTTCGCTATATAATATCTTTAGAGAAATCGAAACGGATTTGGGTAAACCGCTGCCAAAAACTGGAAACTTGGAGCGTTGGGCAGACCAAGGTGTTTTTCTTCTAAATGCAACTTTAACAGTAAGACAATCTGAGGCAGGAAGTCATCAGGGAAAAGGTTGGGAAAAATTTACTGATGCCGTGATTAAACAAATTTCTGCTGAAAAAGAAAATGTTGTTTTCTTGCTTTGGGGTGGTTTTGCTCAAAAGAAAGCTTCTTTGATCGATGCATCAAAACATCATATTTTAAAATCGGGACATCCTTCGCCTTTGAGTGCCAATAGAGGTTTTTGGTTTGGAAATAAACATTTTAGCCAAACCAATGATTTCTTGAAATCAAAAGGATTGAAAGAAATTGAATGGTAATTTTTTTAGAGTTACAAAGGTTCAGAATTGCAAAGTGACAAAGAGAAAAAACTTTTTGGCTTTGTGATTTTTGAGAAATATATTTATAAAAGAAAACCCAATAACTGTTTTGTTATTGGGTTTCTTTTTATTTTTTTACGATTTCTTCTAAAACGGCTTTGTTTTCATAATTAACCACTTTCAGAATAATTTCTTGATTTTTTACTGTTTTACCTTCAATGATATAAAGTTTTCCTTTTTTGAACGGAATGTTACTTTGGTCAAAATCCACATCTCCGTAAGTTAAGGTGTTTTTGATATCTGCTGTGTCAACCCATTTTTCGTTTAAAGTCTGAACAGCTTTTGGAGAATATTGAAATGGTTTTGTTCTAAGATTGTTTAAAACTCTGGCATTTGGAAAATAATTGCATCGGGTGTCTTTTCCGATAAAAAATCCTGATACAATAAAACATCCCATAACGAGACCAATCAGGTAATATGCAAAACGATGTACGAACTTCATGAAATAAATTTTTTGCAAAGGTACACTAAAGTTCCCTTAAAATACAAGTAAATTAATATCGTTATCCGGAAGATCGAACCAGTCACCAATGGCTTTGTTAGTTAAAATTCCGTGATAAAGATAAATTCCGTTTTTAAGTCCTTTGTTGCATCGAATGGCACTTTCAATACCACCATCTTCGGCTATCTGATGTAGATAAGGGGTTAAGATGTTACTAATTGATAATGAGGCAGTTTTAGAATATCTTGAAGGGATATTTGGCACACAATAGTGTAAAACATTATTTTTTATGAATGTTGGTTTTTCATGAGTCGTAACTTCAGATGTTTCAAAACAACCGCCAGTATCAATGCTCACATCAACAATTACAGCACCTTTTTTCATGTGTTCAACCATTGTTTCATTAACCACAATCGGACAGCGTTCTTTACCACGCATGGCGCCAATTGCGACATCACAGCGTCTTAAAGCTTTTAATAAACCTTTTTGCTGTATGGTTGACGTAAAAATTCTTTGATTTAAATTGTTCTGCAGACGACGTAATTTTGTGATCGAATTATCAAAAACTTTTACATTGGCTCCTAATCCAATTGCTGTTTTAGCGGCAAATTCACCAACAGTTCCAGCACCAAGTATTACAACTTCGGTAGGAGGAACGCCAGTTATGTTTCCGAATAAAAGTCCTTTCCCGAATTCGTTTGTAATCATTAATTCGGCAGCAATTAAGATTGAAGCTGTTCCGGCAATTTCGCTTAGGGATTTTACGGCAGGATAAGATCCGTCTTCATCTTTTATATATTCAAAAGCTAAGGCAGTGATTTTCTTTTTTGCTAAAGCTTCGAAATATTCTTTCTTTTTGGTTTTTAGCTGAATAGCAGAAATAATAACCGTTTCAGGATTTATCATTTCTATTTCAGTTAAAGTTGGAGGTTCTACTTTTAATAGAAACGGACAGCCAAAAACTCTTTTGGTATCTTTTGTAATTTCTGCGCCTGCATCGGCGTATTCTTTATCAGTATAACTCGAACTTTCTCCAGCGCCAGATTCTATCATAACGCGATGTCCTTCATAAGTTAAGGAAGCCACTGCATCGGGCGTAAGACAGATACGACGTTCCTGATAACTTGTTTCTTTAGGGATTCCTATAAAAAGTTCTCTTTTAAAACGACCAACCTCAAGTTTTTCTTCCTGTGGTATTAATTGTTGTTTTGTAAATGGAGTTAACGTGATTGACATGGATTGTGCAAAAAATTAAGAGTACAAATTACGTAAAAAGTTTTAAAATTAGTGTAAAAATTCTGCTAATACTCAAAGCGAAAAGTTAAGAAATATAATATCCCTCAATTAAAAGTACTGATTGAACATTTTTAGACCAATTCTAACTCTCTTTTACCGTCAGAAAGTAATTTGATGTTTATTGTAGAATGTTCTTCTGGAATTAAACTTGCGATTTTTTCAGACCATTCAATAAAACACCAATTTCCAGAATATAGGTAATCATCAACTCCCATATCTAGCGCTTCTGTTTCTTGTTTTATTCTGTAAAAGTCAAAATGATAGACTTTTTTTCCGCTTGGAATTTGATATTCGTTTACTAAAGAAAAAGTTGGGCTACTAGTTGCGTCAGTAATTCCAAGACTTTTGCAAAGCTGTTTGATCAAAGTAGTTTTTCCAACTCCCATTTCTCCATTAAAAAGGATAATTTTGTTAGGATTTGAAGCTATAATCTGCTCTGCAACTTCTTGAATTTGATCTAATGAAAAAACGATATTCATTTTTAATTACTTATTTAATTTAGTCTCAGTCGCAGTTTTCAGTATTACTGTGACTGACAACCGCGACTGAAAACTTTTTATTTCGGATTAAATACCAAGAACGGAATAATCATTTCTTCTAACGAAATACCGCCGTGCTGGTAGGTGTTTTTGTAATAACTCACATAATGATTATAGTTGTTTACGTAAGCCAAAAAGAAATCATTTTTGGCAAAAATAAACGAACTGCTCATGTTTATAGCCGGCAAACCAATAGTTTTAGGCTCTTTAACTACATAAACGTCTTTTTGCTCATATGTTAAGCTGCGTCCAGTTTTGTAACGCAAATTTAGACTTGTATTTTTATCTCCCACAACTTTCGACGGATTTTTTACATTTATTGTTCCGTGGTCTGTTGTTAGAATCAGCTTGAAGCCTAAAAGTTGTGCTTGTTGAATGATTTCTAACAAAGGTGAGTTTTTAAACCAGCTTAAAGTCAAAGAACGATATGCTTTGTCATCTGAAGCCAATTCTTTCACCACTTCCATTTCGGTTTTAGCGTGCGAAAGCATGTCAACAAAGTTGTAAACTACCGTTACTAAGTCGTTTCCTTTTAAGGCCTTAAAGTTTTCTGCTAGTTTTTTTCCTCCAGCATAATTCGTGATTTTAAAATAATCTTCCTTAATGTTTAAGCCTAAACGTTTCAATTGAGCTGATAAAAATTCTGCTTCGTAAAGGTTTTTTCCGCCATCTTCCACATCATTTTTCCAATATTCAGGAAACTGTTTTTCCATTTCTAAAGGCATTAATCCAGAAAAAATTGCGTTTCGTGCATATTGAGTAGCAGTTGGAAGAATAGAGTAGTACGGAACTTCTTTTTCTAGTTTGTAATAGTTTGAAATAACGCCTTCAAAAGCTTTCCATTGGTCGTAACGTAGATTATCAATTACTACAAAAAGAATCGGTTTGTCTTTCTTTTTTATTTCTGGAACCACTAATTCTTTAAATAAAGTATTGGATTGAATTGGTTTATCTGCTTTTGGAGCAAACCAGTCTTCGTAATTTCTCTCGATATATTTTCCAAATTGAGAATTCGCTTCGACTTTTTGAGATTCTAGAATTTCAATCATCGCTGTATCGTTGATGTCTTCTAATTTTAGTTCCCAAAAAAGCAATTTTTTATACAGTTCAATCCAGTCTTCATATGAATTAACCATTGCCAATTCCATCGAAATTTTTCTGAATTCTTTCTGGTAATCTAAGGTTGTTTTTTCTGTAATTAATCTCGAATCATCCAGATTTTTCTTCAAACTCAATAAAATCTGATTCGGATTTACCGGTTTAATCAAATAATCAGCGATTTTAGAACCAATGGCTTCTTCCATAATGTATTCTTCCTCGCTTTTGGTAATCATAATCATCGGGATGGCCGATTTTTTCTCTTTCATTTCAGAAAGTGTTTCCAATCCGCTCATTCCAGGCATGTTTTCATCTAGAAAAACAATATCAAAATTATCTTCTTCAAATAGCGCAATCGCATCGAGTCCGTTATTACAAGTCGTAACTTCGTAATTCTTTTTTTCTAAAAATAATATGTGAGGCTTTAAAAGATCGATTTCATCGTCGACCCAAAGTATTTTTATCTTATCCATAAATCAATTTAATTTTACTGCAATTTAAAGTTATAGAACTTAAAAAGTATTAAAAATAGTATAAAATTACCAAAGATGAAGCATGATTTTATTTTGAAATTTAACATTTTTAAATGTATTTTATTGATAATCATTACAATTTCGATTGTGATTTTTAAATAAAAAACACCAAGCTCTTTATACTTATTTACTTATATTTGTTGACCTAAAAAATGACCACACTGTGACTCAGATCAATAAATTAAAAATATTCAACGATCCTATATATGGCTTCATTACGATTCCGAATGAGCTGGTTTACGACTTAATTCAGCATCCTTATTTTCAACGTTTGCGCCGTATTTCACAGATGGGATTATCATATTTGGTGTATCCAGGAGCAAATCATACCCGTTTTCATCATGCCTTAGGATGTATGCATTTGATGAAGAAGGCCATTGATACGCTTCGTTTTAAAGATGTAGTTATTTCTGAAGAAGAAGAAAATGCGCTTTTAATAGCAATTTTGCTTCATGATATAGGGCATGGGCCATTTTCGCATGCAATGGAAAAAAGCATTGTTGAAGATGTGCATCATGAAGCCATTTCGCTATTGTTTATGAATCAGCTTAACGAAGAATTTGGCGGAAGATTAAGTTTGGCGATTCAGGTATTTAAAGGAGAATATCACAGAAAATTCATGTTGCAATTGATTTCGAGTCAATTGGATATGGATCGAATGGATTATTTAAAACGAGATAGTTTTTATACAGGTGTTGCAGAAGGAAATGTAAATTCTGAACGATTGATTCAGATGATGAACGTAGAAAACGATGTTTTGGTCATTGAAGAAAAAGGAATTTATTCTGTCGAGAAATTTCTGCTTTCCAGAAGATTAATGTACTGGCAGGCTTACTTGCACAAAACAAGCTTGGTGGCAGAATTAATTTTAATGAAAGTTTTAAAAAGAGCAAAAGAACTGACTCTAAAAGGTGTTAAACTACCTTGCAGTGAACCTCTAATGTATTTCATGCAAAATAAAATTACGCTTGAAGATTTTGATGCAGAGAAATTAGACTTGTTTTCACAATTAGATGATTTTGATATTATAAGTGCATTAAAAGCTTGGCAGAGGCACAATGATTTTATACTTTCTACTTTAAGTAAAATGATCATTAACAGAGATTTGCTGAAAATTAAGCTTAGCGCAGAGAAAATTCCGATGGAAGAATCGCAATCTTTAAAAGAGGAGTTTGCAGAAGCGCATCAAATTTCGGCTGTAGATGCGGGGTATTTTATTTTTAGAGGAAAAATTAAAAACCAAGCGTATAGTAAAGAAGCAGAACCTATTCGTATTTTGAAAAAAGATAAAACAATTGAAGATGTTGTTGAAGCTTCTGACCAGCTGAATTTGAAATCGTTATCTAAATTGGTAACAAAATATTATATCTGTTTCCCAAAACAACTTATATAAAATTAACATTTAAATCCTATTTTTTATATTTTTGTCGCGATGAAATTTACAGCAGAACAAATAGCAGGAATTTTAGAAGGAGAAGTTGTTGGGAATCCCAATGCAGAAGTTTCTAAGCTTTCTAAGATCGAAGAAGGTGACGAAGGATCGCTTACTTTTTTGGCTAACCCGAAGTATATCAATTATATATATACTACAAAAGCGACAGTAACAATTGTTAATGATAGCTTTATTCCTGAACAGGAAATTAGTACTACACTTATAAAGGTAGAAGATGCTTATGCAGCGTTTTCTAAACTTTTGCATTTTTATAATCAGGTAAAATTAAACAAAAACGGTATCGAACCTCAGTCGTATATGTCTGAAGGAACTAAATATGGCGAGAATTTATATTTAGGAAGCTTTAGTTATATCGGGCAAAATGTGGTTTTAGGGAATAATGTGAAAATTTACCCAAATAGCTTTATTGGTGATAACGTTGTTATTGGAGATAATGTATTCATCTTTGCTGGTGCAAAGATCTATTCTGAAACTGTAATCGGTAATAATTGCACAGTGCATTCTGGCGTTATTATAGGTGCAGATGGTTTTGGTTTTGCTCCAAACGAAAATGGAGAATACAGTAAAGTACCTCAGATTGGAAATGTTATCATTGAAGATAATGTAGATATTGGTGCTAATACTACAATTGACAGAGCAACTCTTGGTTCTACAATTATTAGAAAAGGAGTTAAATTAGACAATCAAATTCAGATTGCCCACAATGTAGAAATTGGTAAAAATACTGTGATAGCCGCTCAAACTGGTGTAGCTGGTTCTACAAAAATTGGCGAAAACTGTATGATTGGTGGGCAAGTAGGTATTGCAGGTCACTTAACAATAGGAAATAATGTTAGGCTTCAAGCGCAGTCAGGTGTAGCTAGAAACATTAAAGATGATGAAGTTCTGCAGGGGACGCCATCTCTTGGATATACGGATTTTAATAAATCGTACGTTCATTTTAAGAATCTGCCTAAAATTGTGGCTGAAGTTGAAGAATTAAAAAAACAAATAATAAACCCAAAAAATGGAAATAATGGTTAAACAGAAGACCATCAAAAATGAAATTTCGCTAACAGGAGTTGGTTTACACACTGGAAAAGAAGTTACAATGACTTTTAAACCTGCACCCGTTAATAATGGTTTCACTTTTGTAAGAGTAGATTTGCAAGGTCAACCAGTCATTGAGGCTGATGCTAATTATGTTGTTAATACTCAAAGAGGAACAAATCTTGAGAAATTAGGAGTAAAAATTCAAACACCAGAACACGTTTTAGCTGCAGTAGTTGGCTGCGATTTGGATAACATTATTATTGAATTGAATGCCTCTGAACTTCCTATTATGGATGGTTCATCAAAATATTTTGTTGAAGCTATTGAAAAAGCTGGAATCGAAGAACAAGATGCGCAACGTAATGTTTACGTAGTAAAAGAAGTAATCTCTTTTACTGATGAAGCAACAGGAAGCGAGATCCTTGTTATGCCAAGCGATGAATATCAGGTTACAACAATGGTAGATTTTGGTACAAAAGTTTTAGGTACTCAAAATGCTACTCTTAAAAGTTTAGCAGATTTTAAATCTGAAATTGCAAGTTCCAGAACTTTCAGCTTCCTTCATGAATTAGAGTCATTGTTGGAACACGGACTTATTAAAGGTGGAGATTTAAATAATGCAATTGTTTATGTAGATAAAGAAATCTCTGAGTCTACAATGGAAAATTTAAAGAAAGCTTTTGGTAAAGAAGAGATTTCTGTTAAGCCAAACGGAGTTTTGGATAACTTGACTTTACACTATCCAAACGAAGCTGCAAGACACAAATTGCTTGACGTAATTGGAGATTTATCTTTAATTGGAGTTCGTATTCAAGGAAAAATTATTGCTAATAAACCAGGACACTTTGTAAATACTCAATTTGCAAAGAAATTGGCAAAAATTATCAAAATAGAGCAGAGAAATCATGTTCCTACTTATGATTTACATCAAGAGCCATTGATGGATATTCATAAAATCATGTCTATGCTGCCTCACAGACCGCCATTCTTGTTGATTGACAGAATTATCGAAATGTCTGATCGTCACGTAGTAGGATTGAAAAATGTTACTATGAATGAGAATTTCTTTGTTGGTCACTTCCCTGAAGCTCCAGTTATGCCAGGTGTATTAATTGTAGAAGCAATGGCACAAACAGGTGGAATATTAGTATTAAGCACTGTTCCAGATCCTGAAAACTATTTGACATATTTCATGAAAATTGATAATGTTAAATTTAAACACAAAGTATTGCCAGGTGATACTTTAATCTTTAAATGTGAGTTAATTTCTCCTATCAGAAGAGGAATTTGTCATATGCAGGCTAACGCTTATGCAAATGGTAAATTAGTAACTGAAGCAGAATTAATGGCACAAATAGCAAGAAAACAATAATAAATTATCAAATTTATTGTTTAGGTTTGTTGCTTCAAATTAGAATATTTTAATTAAAAATATAAAACATACAGATGAATCAACCATTAGCATATGTTCATCCAGGCGCAAAAATCGCTAAAAATGTTGTAATAGAGCCATTTACAACAATCCACAATAATGTTGTTATTGGTGATGGTACTTGGATTGGTTCAAACGTGACGATCATGGAAGGCGCTCGAATTGGAAAAAATTGTAATATTTTTCCGGGGGCTGTAATTTCTGCGGTACCACAAGATTTAAAATTCGGAGGTGAGGATTCTCTTGCCATTATTGGTGATAATTGTACAATTAGAGAATGTGTAACCATAAACAGAGGAACAATTGCTTCTGGTCAGACTGTAATTGGTAACAATTGTTTAGTAATGGCTTACGCGCATATTGCTCACGATTGCGAGATTGGAAACAATGCAATTATTGTAAATGGTGTTGCTTTAGCAGGTCACGTGGTTGTTGGAAATCATGCTGTTATCGGAGGTTTGGCTGCAATTCACCAATTTATCCATATTGGAGATCACGCTATGATTTCTGGTGGGTCTTTGGTTAGAAAAGACGTTCCGCCATACACAAAAGCAGCAAAAGAACCATTATCATATGTTGGTATTAACTCTGTTGGTTTAAGAAGAAGAGGTTTTACAACTGAAAAGATTAGAGAAATTCAGGAGATCTATAGAATTTTATATCAAAAGAATTATAATACAACTCAGGCTTTAAGTATTATTGAAGCTGAAATGGAAGCAACTCCAGAAAGAGATGAAATTCTAGATTTTATTAGAAATTCATCTAGAGGAATTATGAAAGGTTATTCAGGGAACTACTAATTATTTTAGTTCCTATAACTATCGGATAGATTTCTGAACTTTGAAAAGAATTTGAAATAAACATTAAATAAAAATGAAGATTGATTCTATGTAAAGAATCTGAAATCTACATTATAAAATCTAAAATAAAAAAACAAAATGGCATCTACATCAGATATTAGAAACGGATTGTGTATTAAATTTAATCACGATATCTATAAAATTATTGAATTTCTTCACGTAAAACCTGGAAAAGGACCAGCTTTCGTAAGAACTAAATTGAAAAGTTTAACTTCTGGAAAAGTATTAGATAATACATTTTCAGCAGGACACAAGATTGACGTTATTCGTGTTGAAACACATACATTCCAGTTTTTATATCCAGAGGGAGATGAATTTCACTTCATGAATGCTGAAACGTTTGAGCAGATTTCTTTGAACAAAAATATTTTGGATGCTCCAGAATTATTAAAAGAAGGTACAAACGTAATGGTTCAAATCAATACAGAAACTGATTTGCCTTTATCGGTAGATATGCCAGCATCTGTTATTCTTGAAGTAACTTACGCTGAACCAGGTGTAAAAGGAAATACTGCAACTAACGCTACTAAAAATGCTACAGTAGAAACAGGAGCGAACATCAATGTTCCTTTGTTTATTAACGAAGGTGATAAAATTAAAATTGATACGGCTACAGGTTCTTATATGGAGCGTGTAAAAGAGTAGTTTTTTTGATTAAGATAAATTTGACAATGAGTCAATTAGATAATAAGTGAATCGACATAATTTTGTATATTCACATTCTAATTGACTCATTTTCTAATTGACAAATTTTCTAATTATACTATATGAAATTTCCAAAGAGTCATTCTTTACAAGAAATTGCCAATTTGCTTAATTGCAAATTTATTGGCGACAAAGACTTTCAAATTTTAGGCATGAACGAGATACACGTTGTGGAGCCTGGAGACATTGTTTTTGTTGACCACCCAAAATACTATGATAAAGCTTTACAATCGGCAGCGACAATTGTTTTAATAAACAAAGAAGTGGAATGTCCAGAAGGTAAAGCCCTTTTAATATCTGACGACCCGTTTAGAGATTTCAATATTCTTACCAAACATTTTAAACCGTTTCAATTTGCTAATGTTGCCATTGCACCTTCTGCAGAAATAGGAGAGGGTACTATAATTCAGCCAAATACATTTGTTGGAAATCATGTGAAAATAGGTAAAAACTGTTTGATACATTCTAATGTGTCAATTTACGATCATACTATAATCGGTGACAATGTAATTATACATGCTGGAACTATTTTAGGAGCCGACGCTTTTTATTACAAAAAACGTCCTGAAGGTTTTGACCAGTTGGTTTCTGGAGGGAGAGTTGTTATTGAAGATAATGTTGGTATTGGTGCTTTATGTACAATCGATAAAGGAGTTACTGGAGATACAACTATCGGTGCAGGTTCTAAATTAGATAATCAAGTACATGTTGGCCATGATACCGTAATTGGAAAAAAATGTCTGATTGCTTCGCAAACTGGTATTGCAGGTTGCGTGATTATAGAAGATGAAGTGACCTTATGGGGTCAAGTTGGTACAACAAGCGGTATAACAATTGGAGCAAAAGCAGTTGTTATGGGGCAAACGGGTGTAACAAAATCAGTTGAGGGAGGAAAATCATATTTTGGAACCCCAATTGAAGAGTCTAGAGAGAAATTGAAACAATTAGCCAATATCAAGAAGATTCCTGAAATTTTAAGTAAATTGAAGTAATATGTCTATTAAAGAGTTTGTTCAGAAATTTTATAAGTCAGATGCCCTAATTGATAGCGAAATTTTAAAAACATATCTGCATCCTGATGTAACGCTTGAATGGAACAGCAGCAAAGGTTTTATTCAGATGGATTATGATTCGATAATTGAAATGGCCAATGAGCTTAGCCGCGCCTATGTACGTTCTAAGGTTAGAATTAGTCATATTATTAGTGAAGATGATTTAGTATCAGTGCGTTACTCTCATTTTGTGAAAACAATCGAGAATCCGAGAGAGGAGATGCTTTTAGCGCATTTCGCAACCATTTGGCAAATAAAAGATGATAAACTTTATAGAGGTTATCAAATGAGTCAATTTTCTTAATATTTTTTTGACAATAAAAGAGTCAAAATACATTACAAAACCTTATTTTTGCAACACAAATTTAAAAACTACATAAAATATATATCATGAGTGTTTTAGTTAATAAAGATTCCAAAATAATTGTTCAGGGATTTACAGGAAGTGAAGGAACTTTCCACGCTTCTCAAATGATTGAGTACGGTACTAATGTTGTTGGAGGTGTAACTCCAGGAAAAGGTGGTACTAGCCATTTAGATCGTCCAGTTTTTAATACAGTAAAAGATGCTGTTGACCAAGCTGGTGCTGATACTTCTATCATTTTTGTTCCGCCAGCTTTTGCTGCTGATGCAATTATGGAAGCTGCTGATGCTGGAATTAAAGTAATTATTGCTATTACAGAAGGAATTCCTGTAGCAGATATGATTAAAGCAAATAATTATGTTAAAGAAAGAAATTCAAGATTAATTGGTCCAAACTGTCCAGGTGTAATTACTCCAGGTGAAGCTAAAGTTGGTATTATGCCAGGTTTCGTTTTCAAAAAAGGAACAGTTGGTATCGTTTCTAAATCTGGAACTTTAACTTACGAAGCTGCTGACCAAGTTGTAAAACAAGGATTAGGAATCACTACAGCTATCGGAATTGGTGGAGATCCAATTATTGGAACTACTACTAAAGAAGCTGTTGAATTATTAATGAACGATCCAGAAACTGAAGCTATCATCATGATTGGTGAAATTGGTGGTCAATTAGAAGCTGATGCTGCAAGATGGGTAAAAGCTGATGGTAACCGTAAACCAGTTATTGGTTTTATCGCTGGAGAAACTGCTCCTGCTGGTAGAACAATGGGTCACGCAGGTGCAATCGTTGGTGGTTCTGATGATACAGCTGCTGCTAAAAAACAAATCATGAGAGAGAACGGAATTCATGTTGTTGATTCACCAGCTGAAATTGGTAAAAAAGTAAAAGAAGTACTTGGATAATTTTCAAGTCTCAAAATAACAAATTTTAAAAAAAAGTCTCAATTTCTTGTTGAGACTTTTTTACATTTTAAAGGCTGAGGCATAAATAAAATAAAACTCAGCATCGATCCCGATAGCTATCGGGACAGTATCTCAGAAGCTTAAAAAAGAATTATGTACAAAGAATTAGAAAAATTTAAATCAACAAACAGTTTTACTTTTACTGTAAATGATAGTTTAGAAGAAGCTTGCAACGCGCCAGAAGGAAGCGCTGGAATCTTTATCGTATATGCTGTTGAAGGTGATACAAAAGAACTGATTATGGTTGGTTCTACAGGAACTGTTCAGAATGACGGAACTTTAAAAAGCAAAAATGGCGGACTTTATGATAAAATCGTAAACGGACATCAGTTTGCGAAAACAGGAAGAAAGTATTCTTGGCCAGCTCAAATGAAATTAGAGAATATTTCTGAGCTTGAAGTAGTTTGGTATGAAACTTTTGCGGGTGATGCAAAAGCTATTCCAACTGCTGTTGAAGGGCAAGTTTTGCAAAATTTCTTAGATGAAAATGCTAAGTTGCCAAGATGGAATGTAGCTTTTTAGGAAGTTAGAAAAATAGAATAGAAAAAGCCTTACTGTTTTCAGTAAGGCTTTTTTGTTTTTAAAGCGCTAAATCTAATTCTGTTAATTAAAATTTAAATTATAGTAAATTTTAAGTTTAGTTAAAAAAGTAGGGTAAATACTGATGAATTTGGAAAAATGAGCAAATTTTAGCGAATTATTGGGTTTTAATCATTTGCTTTTCTATATTTATCACACAAAAACAAAAAATAATGTTAAAATATGGTTCTTTTGTGATAGATAAGGTTTGATAGAATGTAAGGCGCTTGCTTAACTTTTTGTTAAATTATAGTTTGTTACAGATTCATTATAATCGTTAAGAATCAAATTTTAAAAGCAATATTAACCCCTTTGCAATTAATCCCTTTTTATGATTGATTTAAATTGATTCGATTTTTTGCGCACCTAAGTATTTTTGTATGAGCCAAATTTTAAAGAACAAGGTTTTAGACGATTTTATTCTATGGAACAATTTGAAAAATGGTAATGAGAAATCATTTTCGTTACTTTTTGAAAAATATTATAGAGACTTAATCAGTTATGGTAATTCACTTTGCCCGTATACTGAAAAAGTGCAAGATTGTATTCAAGATGTTTTTGCTGATATTTGGCTTTATCGAGATTCTCTTCAAGATAATGTTATAGTTAAGGCCTATTTGCTTTCTAGTGTTAGAAAGAGAATTGCGCGTTTGCATGAAAGAGATCATGTGTTTAGAAAAACCACCACAACAGACGTTTTGGAGTTTCTTTTTGATTTTTCTATAGAAAATAGTTTGGTAGAAGATGAAGTAACTGCCGAACGTGTTCTTCTTTTAAATAAATTATTAAACGATTTGCCAGGCCGCCAGAAAGAAGCCTTGTATTTACGCTATCATCAAGGTTTATGCGTAGATCAGATAGCAGATTTGTTAGATGTAAACTATCAATCAGCTAGCAACCTTTTACACCGTGGTTTGCTAACTCTTCGTAAAGAATGGAAGGGCAGTATTCCGCTTCTAGTCCTTATATCCTCAGGGGTTTTTTAAAAATTTAAGAAAAAATCAAAAAAAAATCTTAAATAAGTGAGTATATAATATAAAAACTGTCCTCTATGTTTTTGTAACCTTAATAGTAAGATGCAAAAACGTAACAATTATATCGAAATAGAAGACTTCTTAGCTGATGAATCTTTTCAACTATGGATTTTATCAAAAGTTGATGAACAAGGCTGGGAAGAATGGACTTTAGAAAATCTTCAGAGAGCCAAGCTTGTCGAAGACGCGAGACTTGTGTTGTTGGCAATGCGAGTTCCAGAGTCTAATCTTTCTTCAAATGAAGTTCATGAAGCCTTGCAGCAAACTTGGCGTAAAATTGAGCAGAGAGAAGAACTTTCTCAAGAAACTTCAAAAATTAAGAAGCTAAAAAAACAAAGATACTGGATTAGTGGTGTTGCTGCCGCTATTTTGGTTGGTATATTTTCTGTATGGTTTTTTAAAACTAACATGACAACTACTGATAACGTAGTTACTTATAACGAACTTATTCAGGACAATAATGAAGGTTTAGTAGAACAAACCAACAATACTGAAAAATCGCAGATAATTACTTTGTCTGATGGAAGTTCGGTGTTATTGCAGCCCAATAGTAAATTAAGTTACCCTAAAATCTTTACCGGAAACGAAAGAAAGGTGTATTTATCCGGCGAAGGTTTCTTTGAAATTAGTAAAAATCCTAAAAAGCCTTTTTTTGTTTACGCTAACGAGATCGTAACTCGTGTTGTTGGTACTAGCTTTAGAATAAAAGCTTACCCAGATCAGCAAAATGTCGAAGTTCTTGTTCGCACCGGTAAAGTTAAGGTAAAATCTAACAATTTAGTTCATAATGTTGAAAATGAGGAAATTGTTCTTCTTCCTAATCAAGCATTGCGTTTTGTTCGTAAAGAATTGCTATTTAACAAAATAACAAATATTACGCAGGATCCGATTTTAGTTAGCAGTGTTGGAAATATAGAGCAATTAAGCTTCGAATTTACAGATATACCTGTAGCGCAAATTCTTGAAACCATTGAACAGGCTTATTTGGTAGATATAGATTTTCCTCACGACAAATTGAAAGATTGCCGATTAACTACTTCATTAAGCGATCAGCCACTGGCGGAAAAGCTAAAAATAATTTGTAAAAGTATCGGTAACGATACTAATTATGAAATGAATGGAAATCAGATTGTAATTACGACTTCTGGCTGTAACTAGAATTCTTAATTCAATTAAAATAAAAACAAAGAAAATCCAAAATTAAACTAATTAAAAAACTAAAAAATAATTTGTAAGTGCCTATGTAAAAAACTAATACATAAAAAAAGTGCCGAGAATGCTGTAACATTATCGACACTTAAATCTGAGTAAATTACTCTCTGTAAAGGGTAATTTATGATGTTTCTTAAAATACACTCGAATAGTATTAATCAAAACAAACCAAAATTATGAAAAAACCTGTTGTCAAGCAACGATTACTTCACCAAATCATGAAAATAACGCTGTTTCAGTTTGTGTTAGCGCTTGTGTTTTCGAGCGTTACTCTCGCAAATAATGTAAATGGGCAGAAAAAATTAGATACTAAAGTAACTATTACAGTTGATAACTTAACTTTAGACAATGCTTTATCGAAAATCGAAAAGTCTGCTCGTGTAAAATTTTCCTATAACTCAAGACTTCCTCAGCTTGGAGAGAAAGTAAGTATTGAAGCAAACCAAGAAACTCTATCTAGTATTTTGAGCAGAATATTGGTTCCTTTTAATATTACTTTTTCTGAAGTGAGTAATCAGATTGTGCTTCAAAAAAGTGCTGTTTCTTTTTCAAATTCAAATAATCATGATTCTTTGTTTGAAATTTTGGCTTTCGGACCAATTATCAAAGGAAAAGTGACAGATCAAAGTGGGTCGCCTCTTCCTGGAGCTACTGTTTTAGCAAAAGGAACAAAAACTGCTGTATTAACAGATTTTGATGGAAATTTCTCTATTGAAATGCCTGCTAACGTAGACCGTTTGGTTATTTCTTATGTAGGTATGGAGACAAAAGAAATCGGAATTAGCAATCCTACACCAACCGTAGTTTTAACAGAAGCAGGACAAAATCTTAAAGAAGTTGTCGTTACAACTGGATATGAAAAGACCTCAAAAAGAACATTTACAGGAGCAATCAGTAAAATTTCTGGAGCTGAGTTAAAAGTGGATGGTGTTGTCGATGTTAGTAGAATGATTGAAGGAAAAGCGGCAGGGGTTACAGTACAAAACGTTACAGGAACATTTGGTACAGCACCTAAAATTACAGTTCGTGGATCTTCGTCTATTTTTGGAGATACAAAGCCTTTATGGGTTATTGATGGTGTTGTTCAAGAGGATATCATCAATTTAACATTTGCAGATTTAGCATCTGGTAACTCAGAAACATTATTGAGTTCATCTGTTGCAGGATTAAATGCAAACGATATTCAAAGTATTGAAATTCTTAAAGATGCGTCTGCTACTTCTATTTATGGTTCAAGATCTTTAAATGGAGTAGTAGTTGTTACAACAAAACAAGGTCGTAGAGATTCTCCTCTAAAAGTTACTTATTCAGTTGAAAATACAGTTAGAACGGTACCAAACTACACGCAGTATGATATTTTAAATTCTCAAGAATCTATGAGTATTTTAAAAGAGATGGAACAAAAAGGTTTCCTTGATGTACCGTCTACATTGCAAGGCAGATATGGTGGTGTTTACAATATTTTAAGCAGAGCAATCAATACTTACGTTCCAGAGACGGGAGGATATTTAGTAAATAATGATCCTGTAAGCAGAAATAATTTTTTAAGAAAGTATGAATTGGCTAATACAGATTGGTTTAGTGTTTTATTTAGACCATCTATCACACAAAATCATTCATTAAGCTTTTCTGGTGGAGGAAAAAATAATACTTTCTATGCTTCTTTAGGTTATTATTCAGATCCAGGATGGACGATTGCTGATAATGTGAAACAGTTATCATCCAACATTAAAGGAACATTTTTTGTAAACGATAAATTAAACATTACTTTCTCAACTCTAGCATCTGTTCGTGATCAAAATGCTCCAGGTAGTTACGAAAGCCAGCAAGATGTTGTTTTTGGTAATGTTACAAGAGATTTTGATATCAATCCATTCAATTATGTTTTGAGTACCAGCAGAACATTAAGACCTTATGATGATAATGGTAATTTGGAATATTACAGAACAAATTGGGCGCCAATGAATATCATCAATGAGTTAGAAAACAATATTTTGGATATTAAAGTAAAAGATATTCGTTTCCAGCTTGATTTAGATTACAAGATCAACAAAAACTTAACATACAACCTTGTAGGTTCTGCACGTTATGCAAATACTTCAAGAGAGCATAAAATTTATGAAAACTCGAATGTAGTGGGAGCTTACAGAGCGGGCACAGAATATGGTGCTGACGGTGTAAACACAACAGTTAGAAACGCAAATATATTTCTGTATAAAGATCCAGATGATTTAACAGCACAGCCAATATCTGTATTGCCAAATGGTGGTTTTTTAAGAAAGTTTACAAACGATATGACGTCTTATAACATTAGAAATAGTGTTACATATAGAAATACTCTAGCGGAAAAACATGAATTAGAAGGTTTTTTTGGAACAGAATTACGTTCTGTAGATAGAAACAGCGATAATTTTACAGCGGCAGGACTTCAATATGATAGAGGTCTTACAGCGTTCACCGATCCTAGATTGATTGAAAAAATTATAAATGAAGGGAATTCATACTATGGTTTTAATGAAGAAAGAGAGCGAACAGTTGGTTTCTTCGGTAAAGTAGGATATACTTACGATCGTCGTTACACAGGATCTGTAACAGGACGTTATGATGGTTCTAATAGACAAGGAAACAGCGGTTCTTCTAGATGGCTTCCTACTTACACATTTAGTGGTAAATGGAATGTTAAAGAAGAAAATTTTATGAAAGATGTTGATAAAGTAAACACTTTGGCATTGAGAGCTTCTTACGGACTTACTGCAACTGCAGGGCCTGCGACCAATTCATTAGCAATTTACAAAAGCTACATTACAGATCGTTTAGGGCTTTCTGATAGAGAAACTGGAATTAGTATTGATGAATTACAAAATGGAGATTTAACTTGGGAAAAACAGTTTGAAACAAACATTGGGGTTGATTTAGGAATGTTTAACAATAGAGTTCAGTTAACTACAGATGTTTACAGCCGTAAAGCTTTTGATTTAGTAGATTTTGTTGTGACTTCTGGAATTGGAGGTCAAAAAATCAAACAAGGTAACAATGCGAATATGGAAACCAAAGGTCTTGAAATTGGGTTAACTACTCAAAATATTTCTACAAAAGACTTTAAATGGTCAACAACTGTAAATATGTCTGTTTTTAAACAGGAGATTACAAAATTAGAAAATCAGCCAACAGTATTTGATTTAGTCGATGGTAACGGAGGTAATGCTATTGGTCACCCAAGAAATTCAATTTATTCATATCAATTTACAGGTTTAAATAATCAAGGATTACCAACCTTCATCATGAAAGATGGAGAAACTGATAATGTAACTGGCGCTAATTTTCAAGATAATGAAAATGCTACCGATTACTTGAAATATGAAGGCTCCATAGAACCAAATAAATCATTTGGTTTTGCGAATACTTTTACATACAAAAACTGGTCATTATATGTATTTGTTGTGGGATCTGGAGGAAACAAAGTGCGTTTAAATCCAGCATTTAGCAGTCAGTATGATGACTTAACTGTTTTTACAAAAGATTTCACAAATCGTTGGATTAATCCTGGTGATGAAGAATTTACAAATGTTCCAGTTATTGCAGATAAACGTTTGATTACTAATTATGGAGGAACAAATACATTAGGACGCGCTTACAATACTTATAATTATTCTGACGTGAGAATTGCAGACGGAGATTTTGTTAGATTGAAAAACGTATCGCTTAGCTGGGAATTTCCAAGTGATTTCAAAAGAAAGTTAGGAGTGAGTACATTTACATTAAAAGGTTCAGCGGTTAATCCTTGGCTGATTTACTCGGATAAGAGATTAAACGGACAAGATCCTGAATTCCGTAATACAGGAGGTGTCGCATTTCCTATTACGTCACAGTACACTTTTGCAATTAACCTTTCATTTTAATTTAGCTGACTATGAAAAATAAAAAATATATAAAAGTAACTTTATCATTTTTAATGCTGATAAGTCTTGTTAGCTGCGATGATTTTCTTTCTGAAATACCAGATAACAGAACTCAGATAGATACTCCAGAAAAAATATCTGAACTATTGGTATATGCTTATCCACAGGCGTCGTATATGGATTTGGCTGAAACAATGTCAGATAACGTTGGAGATGGAGAATTAGGTAGTATAGCTATCAAAAATGAACAGAGCTATAACTGGGAAATGCATACTGAAACTAATATTGATACAGAAAACTATTATTGGGATGCCTGTTACCGCGCTATCGCACACGCAAACCAAGCTTTAAAATCAATAGAAGAATTAGGAAATCCCGCTACACTAAATCCTCAGAAAGGAGAAGCATTGCTAGCAAGAGCCTATTCTCATTTTATGTTAGTAACTTTTTGGTCAAACCGATATAATCCATCGACAGCGCAGACAGACTTAGGTGTTCCGTATGTAAGAGAACCAGAAACACAATTGATAAAAAATTACACCAGAAATACTGTAAAAGAGGTGTTTGACTTTATTGAAGCAGATATAGAAGAAGGATTAAAGTATGTAACGAACAATTACAAAGAACCAAAATTTCATTTTAATATCGATGCTGCAAAAGCTTTTGCAAGCCGTTTCTATTTGATAAAAGGAGATTGGGATAAAGTGCTTCAAGTTTCTGAAGGACTTGGGTCGAAACCTGTTGGAAAATTAAAAGACTATGCAACATTGTCAAGTCTTGCACCAGATATTCAGTTTATTGAGTATGGGAAATCTTCTTATGCGGCCAATTTATTAATTGTTTCGGCGAACTCACTATTAGGAAGATCTGCAAGCAGTAGTAATTTCTATTTGTCAGATGACAAACAAACAGAGTTATTTAGAACACAAACCAATCCGTATAATAAAACATGGTTGTTTGATTTTTATAGCTATAATAGTAGCAGAACATTGTTTACGCCAAAATTCGAGGAATATTTTAAATACACAAACTTAACAGCGAATATTGGTGAGCCTTATGTTGGAATCGTTCTTTTATCTAATGACGAATTTTATCTAAATCGTATCGAGGCTTTGGTAATGAAGGGTAGAATTGCCGAAGCAAATACAGAATTAGAATATTTTTTAGGAACGAGAACAACAGGTTACAATGCAACGACAGACAAACTAACAGAAGCAAAAGTGGTTTCTATGTATCCTGTAATTGCAGATGAGTTTACTCCATATTATACCATGACACCAGTACAGACTTCTTATGTAAAAGCTATTGCCGAAGCAAGAAGAAGGGATTTTGTGCACGAAGGTTTAAGATGGTTTGATGTAAAACGTTTTAATTTAGTCGTTAACCATGCAACTTTCGGAAAGCCAACCAACACATTAGTTAAAGACGACAAACGAAGAGCAATGCAGATTCCACTTAGCGCATCAAACTATGGTGTAGAAAAAAATCCAAGATAAAATTCAATTAAATTTAGTACGATGAAAATATTAAAACAATATAAAGCAGTATTATTAATTGTAGGTGTATTAACAATTACATCTTGTGCACACGAAGATCAGCCAAGAGAAAGTCAGTTAGATTATACTCAGCCAACAAAAACAGAATTGGATAATTGGATTACAGCCAATTATCTTAGCCCTTATAATATCAACGCTCAGTATAAATGGAATCAAAATACGGTAGATAATAACCGATTTTTATTTCCTCCAATGGTAAATAAAGTGAAGCCTGCATTAGAAGTAGTAAAACAAATCTGGCTAGATAGTTATACTGAAATTGGTGGTGCAGATTTTGTCAAAAAAGTAGCTCCAAGAGAAATTGTTTTAGTTGGAGGTGTAAACTCAAACACAAATGGTACAAGAACATTAGGTATTGCAGATTCTGGGCAAAGAATTACGCTTTTTGAAGTAGATTACTTAAATAAAACAAATCGTGCCAATGTAACGGAATTTGTGCATACTATTCAACACGAATATGTACACATACTGAATCAAAACAAACCGTTTGATGAGCAGGCTTGGCAGAAAATCAGTCCTGGAGATTATACTGGAACTTGGCATTTAGAAGTTTTGGCAACTTCAAGAAACCTTGGATTTGTGACCAATTATGCTAGAAACAATATTATTGAAGATTTTGCAGAGACGGCTTCTACAATTTTGACAAGTACAAAAGCAGAATATGCAGCAATTCTTGCCAGTATTACAGATCCTGCAGGTAGAGCAAAACTGCAGCAAAAAGAAGCGATTGTTGTGCAATATTATAAAGACGCTTTTAATATTGATTTCTATGCTTTGAGAGATGCAGCAGAAAGAAATACAACAAAAGTTATAAATAACAATTAACCTTAATAGTGTATAACTAAAATACTAAGTTTATGAAACCAAAAAATATATTTAAGTTCCTGACGACTGCTGTTTTAGCAATCTTATTATTAGGTTCTTGTTCGAATGATACAGATGCAGAAAAACTGTTTGATAAAACTCCTGTTGAGCGTTTAAATGCTCAGAAGAGTGAGTTAAGTACTACTCTATTAGATTCAGAATTTGGATGGAAAGCTATTTACTTTACGGATGACACCCAGCTCGGAGGGTACACACATTTGTTTAAATTTTCTGCAGATGGGAAAGTGCAAATGGCTTCAGATTTTGATGATGATACAGCGGTTTATCAAAGCGATTACAATGTAGTTTTAGGAAGTACTGTTAGCTTGTTGTTTGATACATATAACAGAATTCATTTGCTTTCAGATTCAAATAGTTATCCTACTACTGCTTTAAGAGGAAAAGGTTATTTAGGAGATTTTCAATTCTTATACTATGGACAAGAAAATGGAGATATCCTTTTTAGAAGTAACCGACTTGTGAGAGAAATTCGCTTTGTAAAAGCAACGGCTCAAGATTGGGCAGATCTATCTAAAAATTTAGATACAGAAGCAAATTTGGTTGGCGGAATCAATAGTCCTCTGTTTAAGTTATTAGAAATTAAAGATGGAAGTACTACTAAGAAATATGATTTCTCATTTTCTCCTGTAACAAGATTTTCTACTTCAAAATCTATTGATGCAGGTTCATCAGAAGTGATCAGTAGAGGAGTGGGATACACACCAACAAGCATTGTTTTAAGTCCTGCTATAGTTGTAGGCGGGCAAAATTTGACCAATTTTGTTTATAACCCTGCAGATGGAAGTTTTACGGCTACAGGAACAAATGGAGTGTCGGCTGCGATCAAATACAGTAATGCGCCTCTTGTACTTACAGATGATTATAAAGTAACACTTCCTGCTGCTGGAGCACCTTCTACAGCATTTGGTTATATAGCGGCTAATCTATCAACAGCACCAACAAATTCACCATTGTGTTTGCAGCTTTTAAATGAAATTAATGCCGCGCTTCCTTCAACACAAAAAGTAAATCGTGTTCAATTTACTTTCTATAACAACGGAACTGCAGATATAATGTATAGTTTTACAGGCGGAAAAGCAACTTTCTATCATAGAGTAACTGTAACAGAAGATGCTGTGAATAAAACTATCATTTTAAAACATTCATTATGGCATAATGGTACATCAGTTATTGCTGCCCAGGCTTTAGTGAAAAATCTAGATGATAAGCTACTAGATCCTAAAGGTCTGTATGTAACAAAAGAAAGTTTTAGAATTCAGTTTACCAATACCATCTATACTTTTACAGGTGCATCAAGCAGTTTTAGAATCACTACTTACGCATTCCAATAGTTAGTTAAATAATTTTGAATGGTTTTTATTTTAAAAAGAGCAACTCAATTTGAGTTGCTCTTTTACCAAAGATAATTTCTGCATTAAAACAATCTAACTTTTATTAATAAATATTTATGATAAAAAAAATATTGACACCAGCAACTATTGCAATTTTCTTATGGGGAGCTATTCTCTTACTTATAAATCAATATTACTACGAATACGTTAGATATTATTTGTATATCTCCATAATCGTAATTTTTCCAATCATGATTTGGAATCTTATCAAACAATGGAAAAAAGATAAAGTTGAGGAAACAAAAGAATTTAAATCTTCGATTTTTAGAATGCTAATTATGGCGGTAGTCATGATTGTTATATTTTTTATTACGAAACAAAATCACATTTAAACTTTTTAGTTTTGTTTTTTTATTTTGGGGGAAAACAGCTCATTTCATGAGCTGTTTTTTTTTGTTTTGTTGACATCGAAAATTCTTAAGCCAAATTTTGTATTACAAATTTTATTAAACGCCCAAATAATCTATATTTGTAATTCAAAAAATAAAAACGAATACCTTAATATGAAATTACTAGAAGGAAAAGTTGCAATTATTACTGGTGCAAGCCGTGGAATTGGAAAAGGAATTGCTGAAGTTTTTGCTAAGCATGGAGCAAACGTTGCTTTTACATACAGCTCATCTGCAGCATCTGCAGAAGCTTTGGAGGCAGAATTAAATAGTTTAGGCGTTAAAGCAAAAGGATACCAATCTAACGCAGCAGATTTTAACGAAGCTCAAACTTTTGTTGATGCTGTTTTAGCAGATTTTGGAACTGTAGATATCTTAATCAATAATGCTGGAATTACAAAAGACAACCTTTTAATGCGTATGTCTGAGGCAGATTTTGACCAAGTAATTGATGTAAACTTGAAATCGGTTTTTAATATGACAAAAGCGATTCAGAAAACTTTCTTAAAACAAAGAGCTGGATCTATCATCAACATTAGTTCTGTTGTTGGAGTTTCTGGAAACGCAGGTCAGACAAATTATGCAGCTTCTAAAGCCGGTGCAATCGGATTTACTAAATCTGTAGCGCTTGAGTTAGGTTCTCGTAACATTCGTTGCAATGCAATCGCTCCAGGTTTCATCGAAACTGAAATGACTGCAAAATTATCAGAAGATGTAGTAAAAGGATGGAGAGAAGGTATTCCATTGAAACGTGGAGGAACTCCAGAAGACGTAGCAAATGCTTGCCTTTTCTTAGCTTCTGATATGAGTGCTTACGTAACAGGACAAGTTCTTAACGTTTGCGGAGGAATGCTTACCTAATAAGTTGATTGTTGATGGTTTGTTGTTTATAGTTCACAACCATAAACTTTAAGCTAAAAACCATAAACTTAAAAATAAATATGACGACAAACACGATTCTTTTATTATTGCTTTCTTTAGTAATTGCTGGTGGTTTATCGTACTTTCAATATTTTTTCAAAGCCAAAAGTAAATCCAATGTGATTATACTTTTGGCTTTTTTACGTTTTCTAGCCATTTTCGGATTATTGGTTTTATTGATTAATCCGATAATTTCTAAAAATTCTTTAGAGATTACCAAAACGCCTTTGGCAATTGTAGTTGATAATTCGAGTTCAATCGTTGCTTTAAAATCAGATAAAAAAGCGGTAGAATTATATCAAAAACTGGTTTCAAATCCTGCATTAAAGGAAAAATTTGAAATCCAATCATATCAATTTGATAACGATTTTAAAACTTCGGATAAATTTGATTTTAAGGGAAATCAAACCAATTTAGACGAAGCAGCAAAGAATTTAAAAAGCATCAACAAAAATCTGATTTTCCCGACAGTAATTATTACCGACGGAAATCAAACTACAGGAAACGACTATGTGTATAGATTCGATCCTGTCAATAAAGTTTATCCTTTGGTTGTGGGAGATACAACCACTTTTTTTGATTTAAAAATCAATCAATTGAACGTAAATAAATACGCGTTTCATAAAAATAAATTTCCTGTAGAAGTTTTTCTGCAATATGCCGGCGATAAAACGGCCAATGCAGAATTTACCATTACACAAGGAAATACAGTTGTGGCAAAAGAAAAACTTTCTTTCTCACCTTCAAAAAAGACAGCTTCTTTAAATTTGCTTCTTCCGGCTGATAAAGTTGGTTTACAGATTTATAAAGCTAGCATTCAATCTTCGGTTAAAGAAAAAAACAGCTATAATAACCTCAAAAATTTTGCAGTTGAAATTATCGACCAAAAGTCGACAATTGCTATTGTTTCAGCAATTAATCATCCAGATATTGCATCTTTAAAACGCTCGATAGAAGTTAATGCACAGCGTAAAGTAATATTAGTTAAGCCAAATCATATTAACGACTTACAGGATGTTTCTGTTTTGGTTTTATACCAGCCAACAACTGCTTTCAAGCCGATATTTGATAATAATAAATTAAAAGGCACAAACACCTTTATTATAACAGGAAACAATACCGATTTCAATTTTTTAAATCAGCAGCAAAATAATCTGATTTTTAAAATGAGCAATCAGCGAGAAGATTTTCTAAATGAATTCCATGCAGATTTTAATCTGTTTGCAATTGATGATATTGGTTTTGAAAATTTCCCAGCTTTACAGAATCCGTTTGGAAATATAAGTACAAATGGAAATGTGTCTGTTTTGCTTTCATCAAAAATAAGAAACGTTTCTACAAATGCTCCATTATTGGCTTTCGCCGAAAACCAAGGCAAAAGAACTGCTTTTCTTTTAGGAGAAAATAGCTGGAAATGGCGTTTGCAAAGCCATGTTGATAACCAGTCTTTTGAAAAGTATGACGTTTTTATTGATAAAATCGTTCAATATCTAGCATCATCGGCTTCAAAAAAATCTTTGGTAGTAACACACGAAAGTTTTTATAACTCTGGAGAAGAAATTATCATCAATGCACAGTATTTCAATAAAAATTACGAGTTTGATGAAAAAGCGCGACTTACAATTAGTGTTGTAAATGCAGCAACCAAACAAACCAAAAATTACGATTTACTAAAAGGAAGTAATTCTTTCTCAGCTAATTTGGAAGGACTTCCAGCTGGAAAATATAATTTTACAGTAAAAGAATTAAACTCAAATACGTCGTACGCAGGCCATTTTGAAATTTTAGATTTTGATATCGAAAAACAATTCGTAAATCCAGATGTTCAAAAATTACAGCAATTGGCGCAGCAGACTGGTGGAAAAGCTTTCTTCGAAGATCAATCCGATCAATTGATAAATACACTTTTGGAAAACAAAGAATACAAATCGATCGAGAAAAATGTTTCAAGTAAAACTCCAATTATCGACTGGGTTTGGTTATTGATTTTGATTGTTGCTTTATTGACTACAGAATGGTTTGTTAGAAAGTATAATGGGCTTTTATAATGCATCATGTAAAGTCCCTACGAGACAAAGTGCGTCAACTTAAGGGGTACCGATTTAAACTCTACGAGAATTTTATTCCTAGAATTTTGTTAATTATTCTGCTAAATAGAAACTGTTTTAGAGATCTAAATTTGATAATAAGATCTGTTTATAATAATATTTACGAAACAAACTCCGTTAGGAGTTTAAGATTGGTAGAAAAACGATCACAAAGTAAATTGCCCCGTAGGGACTATACAATAAGGCTGCATAATAAAACAAAAAAAAGGTTGAATTGAGGGGAAGGTTCAAAGTTTTTCTTGAAACTTTAAACATGAAACAAAACAAACAATAGTTATGGACTTTAGGCTAAAAGTTTTCTACACCGTTGCGCTCCGCCTTAATTTTACTAAAGCGGCAACAGAATTGTATATTACGCAGCCAGCAGTTTCTAAACATATTCAAGAATTAGAAGAAACTTATAAAACTAAACTTTTCGAACGAAACGGTTCTAAAATTGCCTTAACTCCAGCGGGAAAAATGCTGCAAAAATATACTAAAAGTATTTTTGATATTTATCGCGAGATAGATTTTGAGATGAGCTCATTTAATGCAGAACGTCAAGGTTTGCTTAGGTTAGGAGCGAGTACAACCATTTCGCAATATATTATTTCTCCAGTTTTAGCTAGTTTTCATCAGAAACAAAAAGACATAAAAGTCAATCTGCTGAATGGAAATACAGAACAAATCGAAACAGCTTTAATCAATAAAGAAATCGAAATCGGGATTGTTGAAGGGCAATCAAAAAATCAATCCATAAAATACATTCCGTTTTTAAAAGACGAACTGGTTTTAGTCTGCAATAGCAATAATCCTTTAGCAAAACAAAACGAAATTTCAGTAAATGATTTAAAATCAATGAAATTCATAACTCGAGAGCGTGGATCTGGAACACTTGAAGTTATAGAATTTGCCTTGAAAAAAGCAGGTTTAAAATTTTCAGATTTACAAATCGAAATGCAGCTTGGGAGCACAGAAAGTATAAAATCGTATTTATTAAATTCAGATTGTTTTGCCTTTATGTCTATTCATGCTGTAAATAAGGAATTGAAAAACAAAGAATTAATTGTTTTAGATGTAGAAAAGTTGTCAATAGAAAGATATTTTTATATTGCCACCTTACAAGGAAAATCAGACGCTTTGTCAGAATTATTTATTCAAAATTTAGCAAATCATTATAACCTGAAGTTATAGCCTATTGTAATTTGCGATTGGTGTTTTTAATATAAACGGCAGAACTTTGCGACATAATATCAATACCCATTTATTTTGAAAACAAAAGAACAAAGCACAGCACAATTATTTGAAATTAATCAGTCATTGCAGCAAGTTTTATTTCTCGCTGTAATTCTTTTATGTTTATTTTCAATTATATCCCCGCCAATTGCACTTTTGTTAGGTGTTTTGATTGTGAATCTTTTCGGAAATCCATTTGTAGAATTCAATCATAAAGCTATTACATTTTTATTGCAGTTTTCTGTGGTTGGTTTAGGGTTTGGAATGAATGCCAATAATGCAGTTTCTGCGGGAAAAGAAGGATTTGTTCTAACTGTTTTTTCAATTTTTAGTACTTTACTCTTCGGGTTTCTGTTGGGGAAATGGCTTAAAACAGAGAAAAAAACTTCTCATTTGATTTCTTGTGGAACAGCAATCTGTGGAGGAAGCGCTATTGCTGCCATTTCACCAGTAATCAAGTCAAACGAAAATCAAACTTCAATTGCTTTGGGTGTTATTTTTATACTCAATTCAATTGCCTTGTTTATTTTTCCGTTTATCGGACATCAATTGGATTTATCGCAAAAAGATTTTGGTTTATGGTGTGCCATTGCCATTCATGATACGAGTTCTGTAGTCGGAGCGGCAAATAAATATGGCGCAGAAGCCTTACAAGTTGCTACAACAGTAAAATTAGCAAGAGCTTTATGGATTATTCCCATTTCAATTTTGACTGCTTTTCTTTTTAAAAGCAAGAATTCAAAAATCAAAATACCTTATTTTATCGGTTTGTTTGTTGTGGCGATGTTAGTAAATACTTACGCTCCGTCAACAGCCTTTTTTACTGGCCATCTCGTTGGGATTGCCAAAATTGGTTTAACCATAACTTTGTTTTTGATTGGAGCAACTTTAAATTTTGCCACCTTAAAAACAGTAGGAGTAAAGCCTTTGCTTCAAGGAATTTTTCTTTGGATTTTTATAGCCGTTTTTGCTTTAGTGTCAATTCTTTATTTGGGCTAGTATTTTTTTAACCGCAAAGAGCGCAAGGAGTTACGCAAAGTTCGCAAAGCTTTGTTCAAAAAACTTTGCGAACTTTGCGTTTGTATTCTCAATCTTAAGTAAAAAATCTTTGTGTTCTTTGCGGTAAAAGCATACTCAAAAGTTTTTAACTATTACTTTACATTGGAGAATTTTACAATTGGTTTATCAATCATTTTGTAAAATTTTCCTTTGAAAGCATAACGTCTTTCAATCTCAAAATTAAACGACTTTTTTAATTTTGCCATAGCTGCAATTTCTTCTGGAAGATTTGTTTCGAATTCGTCTTGAGCTTTTAAAGCTTTATTAAACGTGCCTGTTGTTTTGACAATAATATCTCTAAAATGCTTTTTTGCATTATCATTCATAACTGTATATGTTCCAGACCATTGTATACTTTGGACGTTTGTAAGTTGATAATTGTCGACTTCCATTATCGGCTGATATTTTCCGTCAAAACCAGCAACCAAGTATAGCCATCCTTCAAAAGGACCGCCTGCGCCACCATTAACATGCAGCAATGTAAAAGCAAATTGATCCTCTCCAATTTCAATCAATTTTGGAGTTGGGCATTGCGCAAAAGCTCCAAATGCAGCAACTGCTGGCTGGAAAGATCGCATTTCCCATAAATTGCCATTTTTAGCAAATTTTGCCAAACCTAGCAATCCTCCAGAAAAACGCCCAGTCTGCAATCCGTCTTCATCATGGACAGAGTGATTAAAAGCTAGTATTTTGAATTGATTTCCTTTTGAATCTTTATAATCAATATTGGCTAAAAGTCTTGTTGCAACACCTTCGATATATGGAAATAATTGGTCGCCTTCGACACCATTTACGTCCAAAAAAGGAGCTGGTTTGCATGCTTTACATTTCCAGCTAATAAAATTATTTTTATCGGCAAAATGATAGAGATTGCCAGGAAATAGCTTTTGAATTGTTTTTATGCCATCAAGCGGTTCAGAAACTTTAAGAATCCTTTTTGGGTTTAATATAGTGTCGCTGATATTTTTTAGTTGAATGTCAGTTTCTTGTGCCAAGCATAAGGAGGAGGTAAGCAAGAAGAGATTTAAGATAATCTGGCGCATAAAAGTATATTAATTATAAAAACAAATATATAAAGAAAACTATTGTTAATATAAACTTCTGTTTCTTTTGGAGCGGAAAATCTCAAAAATCTAAATTTAGGAAATCTTAATTACAGTATTTTTTGCGTATTCTTTAATTAAAGCTAAATTTGCTCCCTCTAATAAAAAAACAAATGAAGAAAATCCAAATGAGACCAAAATTAATAGCTTTCGGAGCTTTAGTTATTGGGTTTATTATGCTGTCATGGGGAAATGTTGGCCATGAGCGTATTAACAAAGCAGCTGTAATGGCTTTACCAAAACAATTACAGATCTTTTTTTACAACCACATTGATTTTATTACACAAGAAGCTTCGGTTCCCGATATCCGTAAGTATGCTTTAAATTATAAAGAAGAAGGCCCAAGGCATTATTTCGATATGGAAAACTTTGGATCTGCTGACACATATCCACAAACATTAGAAGAAGCAAAACAAAAGTACGATGCTAAATTTTTGAGCGATAACGGAATTCTACCTTGGTATATTGAAGATATGATGGCAAAATTGACAAAGGCTTTTAAAGAAAAAAATAGAGCTGAAATCTTATTTCTTGCAGCAGATTTAGGTCACTATATTGGCGATGCTCACATGCCTTTGCACACTTCTAAAAATCATGACGGACAATTGACTGATCAAAAGGGAATTCATTCACTTTGGGAAAGTAGATTGCCAGAATTATTTGTTAAGAATTATAAATTAAATGTTCCAGAAGCTCAGTATTATGCCGATGTTCATAAAGCCATTTGGGATATGATTAATGATACTCACAGTTTTGCACAGCCTTTATTGGACATTGATAAAAAGCTAAGAACTGCAACTCCTGAAAACAAAGTTTTTGAAATGGATGCTGATGGTAAAATCGCTAAAACAAAATACAATACTTCTAAGTTTTCTGATGAATATGCTGGGAAATTGCATGCAGAATTAAACGGAATGGTTGAAAGTCAAATGAGAAAAGCAATTTCTGCAACGGCAAGTTTTTGGTATACTGCTTGGGTAAATGCAGGAAAACCAGATTTGAGCGATTTGGATTCGCCAGCTGTTACTCAAAGAAACTACCAATTTTTGCAGGATGATTTAAAATTATACCAGAAAGGAAATTTATTTGGAATGAAAAATCAGAACGACTAATTTTTGTTTCAAGTTTTAAGTTTCATGTTTCAAGTTAAGCTGAAACTATAAACAAAAGCCTCAAATTCTTTACGATTTTGAGGCTTTTGTTTTTCTTTTTAATGATGAATGTTTGCATATAATTTTTTATGCTTATCGGCTAAATCTTTAAACTGATATTCTTTCTCTTTTAAAACATATGAAGCTGATTGATAGTAAGAAATAGTTTCGTCGACCAAGTTCTTGTTTTCAGTTTTTAGCGGAATTTCATCATAATGGATTTGAAATTCTGGAGAGATTCCGGCTCTTTCGTAAAGTTTCAATTGAAACTGTTTTATCTGTTGCTTTGGAGATAAAATTGTCAAAACATTATCTTTTATTAAACCAAGATCTTGATAAGTTGCTATAAAAGCTCTAGGCTGATAATCTGGTTTAAATACATCACGGCCAAAGAATTTGCTTTCGTAGTCAAAATTTAAAAGTCCAAATAATGTTGGCATGAGGTCAATCTGCGACATTAATTTGGTGTATTTTTCAGGTTTTATATCTGAAGAATATATTAGAGCTGGAATTCTGTATTTATCCAACGGAAGTTCTGTTTTTCCTGCACTAGAAGCACAGTGATCGGCTACAATTACAAAAACAGTATTTTTAAACCAAGGCTGTTTTTCTGCCTGTTTAAAGAATTGTTTAAGTGCGTAATCAGTATATTTCACGCCTCCGTCTCGTGATTTGATATTTCCGGGAATGTCAATTTTATTGTTTGGATAAGTAAAAGGTCTATGGTTGCTAACAGTCATGATATGATTGAAGAAAGGCTTATTTTGTTTAGCCTCAGCATTCATAACTTTAATTGCTTTGTTATACATGTCTTCATCGCAAACTCCCCACACGTTCGAAAAAGTAACTTCATTTTCAGCAAAACTCGATTTGTCAATAATTTGATAGCCGTTTCCAGTATAAAAATCCTGCATATTGTCAAAAAAAGCATCTCCACCGTACATGAATTTCACATTATACCCTTTTTTAAGGAATACAGATCCAGTCGAGAACTTGTTTTTGTTGTCTTCTCTTTTAACCACACTTTCGCCAGCTGTAGGAGGAAGGCATAAAGTTACAGCTTCAAGTCCACGAACTGTGCGGTTTCCTGCTGCATACACATTTGTAAAGAGTAAACTTTTTTGTGCAAGACTGTCTAAAAATGGCGTAATATTTTGCTCGTTTCCATACATTTTCATAAAATCGGCGCTTAAGCTTTCAATAGTAATTAATACCACATTTTTATGCTGTTCAAGAGAAGTCTCTTTTATTTCGTGTAAAGTGTTTTTACCAGAAATAGCAGGTAAATCCTGTTTTAACAAAGCAAATGCTTTTTCGTTCGGAATTGTTTTGTAAAATTTAAAATAATCCAATTTATTATTCTGAAAAGCCAGATAGAATTTATAGATTCCGTTCGATTGCAGTTCATTAACAAAGACGTTTTTAGAATTTTCTGTTTTGGCTAATCCTGGAACAGCCAACAATGACGCAACAAATAAAACTGCATAAAGAGCTGTAATTTTCAATTTTTCATTAAAATTTGGAATCTCATCAATATAATTTCTAGAATTCTTAATAATGAAATAAGCAATAGTTCCTGTAACGATAAATAAAGCAGAAAATATAGGAACGACTGGATAAGACTGCATAATATTTCCTATGACTTCATTAGTGTAGATTAGGTAATTAACTGCGATGAAATTATATTTTACTCCAAATTCATTCCAGAAGAAGAATTCGCTTATCGCATTTTGAAGAATCAATAAAACGTATAAAAAGATCACAAAAGCAAAAAGCCAAAACCTGATTTTATCTCTGTGTTTTGGAAGGAAAAGGAAAAGCGCAAACAAAAGTGTTTTTAAGGAAACAAAAATCAAAACGATTCTGGGTAAAGCACCGCCGTATTCGTCAAAAATGCTTTTTCCTGATACGATATAAAGCAAAAGCGCTACAAAACCTGCCAGAATAATATACCCGTAAGGCTTGTTGTATTTTGAATTGGAAATAAAAATAAGGTAAAGCCACAAAAAGCCCGAAGCTAGTACAAACACGAAAGCATCTGACAATAAGCCAAGTGAGAATATTTTTAAGCTCTCTGTAAAAGTAAACGAACTTTGAGTAATGGGATGGAAAAGCAATACCATTCTAAGCGTAAAACTTACAATAAAATACAGTAGAGCAAGGTTATAGAAAGGCGAAAGTTTTTTGTAAAAATTCATCGGACTTATTTTTTTACAAAATTAATTTCGAATGATTAACGCCAGATTAAGTTCCACTTTTACCTTACTTAACATTGACTTAATGTTTGCTTAAGAAGTTGATTGCCTTTTTTATTAATGATAAGGATTATTTCTGAGAGCTAAATTATCTATCTTTGAATTGGTAAAATGAATTCAAATTTAATCAGATACGATAAATGCATATTTTAATAGTTGAAGACGAAGTAGGAATTGTTCAATTTCTAAAACAAGGTTTGCAAGAAGAAGGGTATCAAATTACTACAGCTGCTGATGGTTCTAAAGGTTTTGAACTGGTTCAGGAACAAAAATTTGATTTAATTCTTTTAGATTGGATGTTGCCAAAAATAAACGGCCTAGATTTGTGCAAAGCTATTAGAGTTAAAGATCATTTTACTCCAATTATTTTTTTAACTGCAAAAGACACAGTTCAAGAAACTATTGAAGGCCTGAAAGCTGGTGCAAACGATTATATCAAAAAGCCTTTTAGTTTTGAAGAATTGGTGGAGCGAATTAAAGTTCACTTTAGAAATAAAAAACAAACTGAAACCCTAACTCTCGGAAATATTACGATGGACTTGTCCAGACATATTGTATTGAAAGGAGATGAAGAAATTTCGCTGACCCAACGCGAATTTGAATTACTAGCTTATTTAATACAGCATAAAGGAAAAGTCTGTACCAGAAACCAGATTTTGCGAGACGTCTGGGAAATTAATTTTGAGTACGATACAGGTGTTATTGATGTTTTCATGAATGCCATTAGAAAAAAACTGAACCTTAAAATCGAGGAAGACTATATTAAAACCATCCGAGGCATTGGATATATTGCTAATGATTAACAAATGACATCATTATCTTTTAAAGACAGAATAGCACTAAATTATATCGTAGGAACTGGGCTTTTGGTTTTGGCGGTTTTTTCTGCTATTTATTTTATTGTAAAACTGACTGTTTACAATCATATAGATGAAAATTTAAACATAGAAGTTCAAGATCATCTTAGGGAAATTAAAATTGAAAAAGGTAGGGTCGTTTTTATGGATGCGGAAGAATGGGAAGAAAGAGAGCATAATTCTGTTGATGTAAATCCTGTATTTGTCCAGTTTTTAGATTTAAATAAAAAAATAATAGAAAAGTCTCCGAACTTAAAAAATGAAAAACTCGTTTTTCATGAAAATAAAAATCATTTTCAACTTTTTGATGCACAATTATTAGGCAATAAAATTCGCCAAATCCAAGTTCCGCTTCACGTGCACTCCAAAAAAGTTGGATATTTGATTATTGCCATGTCACTTTCAGATTCTTCAAAAGTATTGGATAATTTGATGGATACCTTATTAATTACTTTTCCAATCATTCTTTTGATTCTTTTTTTCTTAGCAAGATTTTATGCTGGAAGAAGCATAAAGCCGATAAATAATATTATTCAGACTTCTAAGATTATTACAAAAGACAATCTGAAAGCACGTATTCCGCTTCCAAAAACAAGAGACGAATTATTTGTGCTTTCTAAGACTATTAATAATTTATTAAATCGAATTGAAGACGCAATAGAGCGCGAAAAACAATTCACTTCTGATGCTTCTCATGAATTGAGAACACCTTTAACTGTTATTAAAGGAACACTTGAAGTGCTTATACGTAAACCCCGTGACAACAAAGAATACGAAGAAAAAATTAATTATTGTATTAATGAGGTAGACCATTTGAATTCTCTTGTTGATCAGCTGCTTATGATGGCTCGATTTGAGAATCAAAAACAGAATATTCTTAAAGAAAAAGTTTATTTAAATGCTGTCGTTTTAGATGTACTGAAATTAAATACAGAGAAAATTAAAGTAGGAAAAGTAAATGTGATTTTAGACGCTTCAGAAGAGTTTTATATTTATTCCGATAATTACTTAGCGGTAACAATTCTTCGAAATATCATCTCAAATGCCATAAAATACTCAAAACCCGATAGTGAAGTTCGAATTTCCTTATCGAGAGAAAACGAGAAAATTATCTGCAATATTTCAGATCAAGGAATTGGAATCGCAAAAAAAGATTTAGAATCTATTTTGAATCCTTTCTTCAGATCAGATTCTTTAAATCATTCAGAAATAAAAGGAACTGGGCTTGGTTTGTTTATTGTAAAACGAATGACCGATTTGCTTAAAATTAAATTTAAAATTGAAAGCGAAATTGGTATAGGCACGCGAGTTTTATTGGTTTTTGATGAATATGATAATTCGTTAAAGTAATTTAAAATCATTAACTAAAATGCCCTTCAAAACGATTTTTAACAATAAACTATCGTTAAGTTAAAATAAAAATTGCTTTTTAATTATTTTATCTAGTATATTTGCAACCGAATCAAAGAAGTAAAAAACAAAACAAATCATGATTTCAATTCAATTACATCATCATCATTTACATTATTGCTCTCAAGCGATGTGTTAATGGTATGCATGTAAATCATCATATTTTAAAACCCGTTTGAGTACATCAAACGGGTTTTTTAATTCAAGCTCTCTTTGTACTCAAACTATTAATTCAACAAACAACTAAAAAAATGAGTACTTTAAAAATTGCAATTCAAAAATCTGGACGTTTAAATGAAGACAGCATTCAAATCTTAAAGGACTGCGGTATTTCAATCAACAACGGAATCGACCAGTTAAAAGCCGAGGCTTCAAATTTTCCTCTTGAAGTTTTATATCTTAGAAATTCAGATATTCCTCAATATTTAATCGATGGAGTGGTAGATTTAGCTATAGTTGGCGATAATCTTTTGGTAGAAAAAGGAAAAGGAATCGAAGTGGTCCAGAAATTAGGATTTTCAAAATGCAAGGTTTCTGTTGCTGTTCCTAAAACCTTCGAATACAATTCGGTGCAAGATTTAGCAAATCTTCGTATTGCTACCTCTTATCCCAATACAGTTACCGAATATTTTAATAAATTTGGTCTGACTGTAGATATTCACCAAATCTCTGGTTCTGTAGAAATTGCTCCAAATATTGGTCTTGCAGATGCCATTGTAGATATTGTTTCTAGCGGAAGCACTTTGTTCAAAAACAACTTAAAAGAAGTTGAAGTTATTTTGAAAAGTGAAGCAGTTTTGGCAGTTTCACCAAAAGTTTCTCCAGAAATCCAGAAACACATTGATACTTTAAAATTCAGAATTCAAGCTGTTTTAAGAGCTAGAAATTCAAAATATATCCTAATGAACGTTCCAAATGACAAAATTGAAGCAGTTGGAAAAATCCTTCCAGTTTTAAGAAGTTTAACGGTTCTTCCGCTAGCGCAAGAAGGTTGGAGCAGTGTTCACTCAGTAATCGACAAAGATACTTTTTGGGATGTAATAGATCAGTTAAAAGAAGTAGGAGCAGAAGGAATTCTAGTTTGTCCAATTGAGAAAATGGTACTATAAAAAAAGCAGAAATTCCAATATGAAAATTGCTTCACCTATTCGCTATCGCTCGAGTCCAAATTCCAAGTTGCGGATGCAGCTTTGCGAACTTAGCGTTTTTTCAAGACAAAGAGAATAATAAAACCTTGCGCCCTTTGCGGTTAAAAAAATAAAGGCATGAATAAAATAGATAATCCAAAACCAGAAATCTGGTCAGAAATATTAAAAAGACCGACTAAAACTGTAGACGATATAGAACTTACGGTAAAAGAAATCTTTAAAGAAGTTCAAAGAAAAGGAGATGAAGCTGTTGCAAAATATACTTCGATTTTTGACGGAATTTCTCAAGACAATTATGAAGTTTCACAAGCAGAAATTGAAGAAGCGATTAGCTTGATTCCGAACGAGCTGAAAGAAGCTATTGAATTAGCGAAAGACAATATTTATAAGTTCCACAACGCTCAAAAAACAGATCGTGTTTCTGTTGAAACTATTGAAGGAGTAAACTGTTGGCAGGAGAAAAGACCAATTCAAAAAATCGGTTTGTATATTCCTGGAGGAACAGCGCCTTTGTTTTCGACTGTTTTAATGTTGGCTGTTCCTGCTGAGATTGCTGGCTGTAAAGAAATTGTGTTATGTTCTCCGCCAGATAAAAAAGGAAAAATTAATCCCGCCATTTTGTATGCTGCAAATTTATGCAGTGTAACTAAAATTCTAAAAGTTGGCGGAATCCAAGCTATTGCAGGAATGACTTTCGGGACACAATCAATTCCGAAAGTATATAAGATTTTCGGACCAGGAAATCAATTTGTAACGGTTGCGAAACAGTTGGCAACTCAATTTGGCGTTGCAATTGATATGCCTGCAGGGCCTTCAGAACTGTTAATTGTTGCTGATGATACAGCGGTTCCAGCTTTTGTAGCTTCAGATTTATTATCTCAAGCAGAACACGGAACTGACAGTCAGGTAATTTTAGTTTCGACTTCAAAAAAGCTAATTGCAGAAGTAGAAAAAGAAGTTCAATCACAATTGGAAGTTCTTCCTAGAAAAGCTATAGCAGAAAAAGCAATTGAAAATTCAAAATTGATTTATGTCGAAAATGATCAGATTGCTTTAGATTTAATCAATGAATATGGCCCAGAACATTTTATAATCTGCTCAGAATATGATGATTTCTATTGCAACGGAATTGTAAACGCAGGTTCTGTCTTCATAGGGAATTATACGCCCGAAAGTGCTGGAGATTACGCTTCGGGAACCAATCATACATTGCCAACAAATGGTTATGCGAAGAATTACAGCGGTGTAAATCTAGACAGTTTTATGAAATCAATGACATTCCAGAAAATTTCAGAAAAAGGAATTCAAAACATTGGAAAAGCTATAGAATTAATGGCTGAAGCCGAAGGGTTACAAGCGCATAAGAATGCTGTGACGCTGAGATTAAAGAGTTTAGAATAAGAAAGAGAAAAGAAGCAAGAAGAAAGATATTGAGTGGGTAAGATAAGAAGTCTTTTCTCTTGTTTCTTGTTTCTAATAGTCCAAAAAACAACAACAAATGAACATATTCGATATAAACACAATAACTAGAGAAAACGTAAAATCGTTAAAACCCTATTCTTCTGCGAGAGATGAGTTTGAAGATTTTGATACAGCGGAAATGATTTTTTTGGATGCCAATGAAAATCCGTATCAGAATGGCGTAAATCGTTATCCAGATCCTCAGCAGAATTCGGTTAAAGTGATTTTGGCTAAAAATAATTTAGTAAAGCAAAGTCAGATTTTGCTAGGAAACGGAAGTGATGAAGTTTTAGACTTGCTTTTTAGAGCTTTTTGTGAACCTAACAAAGACAATGTTATTTCGCTTCCGCCTACATATGGTATGTACGGAGTTTTGGCAAACATCAATGCAGTAGAAAATAGAGAAGTTTTGCTTTCAACCGATTTTCAGCCTCAGGTTGAAAAGATTTTAGAAGCAGTTGACGAAAACACTAAAATCATCTTTTTGTGTTCGCCAAACAATCCAACGGGAAATTCTTTCTCTGATGAAAGCGTAGTGAAATTGCTTCAAAACTTCAATGGTTTAGTGGTAATTGATGAAGCCTATATTGATTTTTCAGATAAAGAAAGCTGGCTGACAGAAATCGACGAATATCCGAATTTAGTGATTACTCAAACTCTTTCAAAAGCGTATGGTTTAGCTGGGATTCGTTTAGGAATTTGTTATGCTTCTGAGGAAGTGATTTCAATTTTAAACAAAATCAAACCGCCTTATAACGTAAATGAATTAACACAGCAAAGAGCTAAAGAACGTTTAAAAGATTCTGATAAAATTAAACAAGAAATAGCTTCTATTATTGAGCAAAGAGAAGAGTTGCTTAAAGTATTGCTTGAAGTAAATTTTGTTGAGAAAGTGTATCCAACAGAAGCCAATTTTATCTTGGCAAAAGTAGATGACGCAAACAAAAGATACGACCAGTTAATCGAAAAAGGAATTGTTATCAGAAACAGAACAACACAACCTTTATGTGAAAATTGTCTTCGTTTTACAATAGGAACAAAAGAAGAAAATGCGGTTGTAATTAGAGAATTGAAATTGTTATAAACTATGACAGACCTAACAGGTTTTTAAAACCTGCTAGGTCTCAAACTATAAACCATGAAAAAAGTACTTTTTATCGATCGTGACGGGACGATTGTTTTAGAACCTGAAAATTATCAATTAGATAGCCTAGATAAACTGGAGTTTTATCCAAAAGCATTTCAATATTTGGCTAAAATTGCTGCTGAATTAGATTACGAATTGGCAATGGTAACGAATCAGGACGGCTTAGGAACTGATAGTTTTCCAGAAGATACATTTTGGCCAACGCAGAATTTTATTCTAAAAGCATTTGAAAACGAAGGAGTTGTTTTTGATGAAATCTTCGTTGACAGAACTTTTCCAGAAGAAAATGCGCCAACTCGCAAACCAAGAACCGGAATGCTGACTAAATATTTGAATAATCCAGAATATGATTTGGCGAATTCTTTTGTTTTAGGTGATCGTTTGACTGATGTTGAATTGGCTAAAAATCTTGGTGCAAAAGCGATTTTCATGAACGATACGGATGGAATTGGAAGCAATGAAATTTCATCTAAACGTGAAGAATTGAATGAAACAATCGTTTTACAGACAATGGATTGGAAGAAAATCTATGAGTTTTTGAAATTAGAAGCGCGCTCAGCCTCAATTACAAGAAAAACAAATGAAACAGATATTTACATTAATCTGAATCTTGACGGAACAGGAAAAAGCAAAATCGATACTGGAATTGCGTTTTTCGACCACATGTTAGACCAAATCTCACGTCATGGTCAAATGGACTTAGAAATCATAGTAAAAGGCGATTTAGAAGTCGATGAGCACCATACAATTGAAGATACAGCAATTGCCTTAGGAGAAGTTTTCGCGAAAGCGTTAGGAAATAAATTAGGAATAGAACGTTATGGTTTCTGCCTTCCAATGGATGATTGTTTAGCACAAGCTGCAATTGATTTTGGCGGAAGAAACTGGCTTGTTTGGGAAACTGAATTCAAACGCGAAATGGTAGGTAAAATGCCAACAGAAATGTTTTATCATTTCTTTAAATCATTTACAGACGGCGCAAAAGCCAACTTAAATATAAAAGCAGAAGGAATTAACGAGCATCACAAAATTGAAGCTATTTTTAAAGCTTTCGCAAAAGCCATAAAAGTAGCCGTAAAAAGGGATACAGAAAAAATGATTTTGCCAAGTACTAAAGGTATGTTGTAAAAAAGTTTAACCGCAAAGTACGCAAAGCACACAAGTTTTTTCGCGTTCTTAGCGTAAATCTTTGCGAACCTAGCGGTTAAGTAAAATAGTATTAATGATTTTAAGTTGAAGAGAAATCTAAAATCTAAAATCTAAAATCTAAAAATAATTTTGAAAATAGTAATTATAAATTACGGAGCAGGGAATATTCAGAGCATTATGTTTGCTATTGAAAGATTGGGTTTTAAAGCTGTTCTGAGTAATAATCCAGAGGAAATTAAATCGGCAGATAAAGTGATTTTTCCTGGCGTTGGCGAGGCGAGTTCAGCTATGGCTAAACTTCGCGAAAGCGGTTTGAACAGTTTGATTCCTCAATTAAAACAGCCAGTTTTGGGAATCTGTCTTGGAATGCAATTGATGTGCAATAAGACCGAAGAAGGAAATACCGAAGGTTTAGGGATTTTTGATGTTGATGTTTTGAAATTTTCAAACAACGTAAAAGTGCCTCAAATGGGCTGGAATCAGATTTATGATTTAAAAACTGATTTGTTTAAGGATGTTTCTGAAAATGAATTTATGTATTTGGTTCACAGTTTTTACGCTCCAAATTGCCAATACGCTGTGGCTAAAACTAATTATGATGTAGAATATGCATCGGCATTACAAAAAGATAATTTTTACGGAACACAATTTCACCCAGAAAAAAGCGGTGATGTTGGAGAAAAGATTCTCGGAAACTTTTTAAAAATGTAAAAACTTCAATATCAATCAAAATATCAAAAATCAATTTCAATTTTTAGAATCTAAAAATCTAAAATTAGAAATCTAAAATAATAAAAATGAGAATAATACCAGCCATAGATATCATTGATGGAAAATGCGTTCGTTTGTCCAAAGGTGATTATGATACGAAAATAATTTACAACGAGAATCCGCTTGAAGTGGCAAAATCATTTGAAGCGCACGGAATCGAATATCTGCATTTAGTAGATCTTGACGGCGCAAAATCAAGCAAAATTGTCAATTATAAGATTTTAGAACAAATCGCTACACAAACCAGCTTAAAAATTGATTTTGGTGGCGGATTAAAATCAGACGACGATTTGAGAATTGCTTTTGAAAGCGGTGCTAATCAAATTACTGGCGGAAGCATTGCCGTAAAAAACAGAACAATCTTCGAAAAATGGATTTCACAATATGGAACTGAGAAAATCATTCTGGGAGCTGATGCTAAAGACGAAAAAATTGCTGTTTCAGGCTGGTTAGAAGAATCAAATGAAGATTTGATTCCATTCATTCAAGATTATCAATCGAAAGGAATTCAGTACGTTATCTGTACAGATATTGCCAAAGACGGAATGCTTCAAGGTCCAAGTTTTGATTTGTATAAAAAGATTTTAGCAGAAGGGGAAGGTGTAAAATTAATCGCTTCAGGCGGAATTTCGACTTTCGAGGAATTGCCCAAACTAGCAGAATTAGGCTGTGAGGGGACAATTATAGGAAAAGCAATTTACGAAGGAAGAATTACTTTGAAACAGTTAGAAAACTATATAATTGGTTTATAGTTATTAGTTGTCGGCTGATAGTTTATCGCATTAACCAACAACAATCAACCAATAACCAACAACTAAAATAAAAAATGTTAGCAAAAAGAATAATACCTTGTTTAGATATAAAAAACGGAAGAACCGTAAAAGGCGTTAATTTCGTTGACTTGCGAGACGCTGGAGATCCAGTTGAATTGGCGGCAATTTACTCGGCTGAAGGCGCAGACGAATTGGTTTTTCTGGATATTTCGGCAACAGAAGAAAGACGTAAAACACTTGTCAATATGGTGCGAAGTGTTGCAGAAAAAATCAATATTCCGTTTACGGTTGGTGGTGGGATTTCATCTGTTGAAGATGTTGATATTCTGCTGAATAATGGAGCTGATAAAGTTTCAATCAATTCATCGGCAGTTAAAAATCCACAATTAATTAATGATTTAGCGCAGAAATTTGGAAGCCAATGTGTTGTAGTAGCAATTGATGCCAAGCAAATCGACGGACAATGGATTGTGCATTTAGTTGGCGGAAAAGTACCAACTGAATTGAATTTATTTGACTGGGCTGTTGAAGTGGCAGAACGTGGTGCAGGAGAGATTTTATTTACTTCTATGGATAATGACGGAACCAAAAATGGGTTTGCAAACGAAGCTTTGGCTAAACTTTCAGAATTAGTAAATATTCCGATTATTGCTTCTGGAGGAGCTGGAAATATTCAGCATTTCGTAGATTCGTTTCAAAAAGGAAAAGCAGACGCAGCTTTAGCGGCAAGTGTTTTCCACTTTAAAGAAATCGAAATTAAAGCCCTAAAACAAGAATTAAGAGATAATAATATAGAAGTGAGAATTTGAGAAAAATTCTAATTTTTAAATTCCAAATTCCAATAATCCGAGTTTAGAAATTAATCTAAAATCTTCCCGATAGCTATCGGGACTAAAATCTAAAATTAAAATGGAAATCGATATCAAAAGCGCACACGGATTAATTCCGGCGATAATTCAGGATTCAGAAACAAAAAATGTTTTGATGCTGGGATATATGAACGAAGAATCGCTTCAAAAAACAATAGAAACACAAAAAGTAACTTTTTTCAGCCGATCCAAACAAAGACTTTGGACAAAAGGCGAGGAGAGTGGCAACTTTTTAAATTTAGTAAGCATTAAAAATGACTGTGACGGCGATACGCTTTTAATTCAGGCAAAACCTGTCGGGCCAACATGTCATACAGGAGCAGATACCTGTTGGCAAGAACCAAATGATGCGAATTACGGTTTTATTTCTCAGTTGGAAAATACAATTAAAACCCGTAGAGAAAATGCTGATTCTGAACAGAGTTATGTGGCTTCTTTGTTTGCAAAAGGAATAAATAAAATAGCGCAAAAAGTAGGTGAGGAAGCTGTAGAAGTCGTTATCGAAGCGAAAGACGATAATGACGATTTATTCCTTAGCGAAAGCGCCGATCTACTATTTCACTATTTGATTTTATTACAGGCGAAAGGTTATAAACTGAATGACGTTGTTGAAGTTTTGAAAAGACGTCAAAAATAGTTTTGTTGTTTCAAGTTTCAAGTTTCAAGTTGCTCACAGAACATGAAACTTAAAACTTGAAACTTGAATCAAAATTATTACTCCACAAACTCAAAAACCGCAAATTCTTGTGGCTGATGAAATCCAAAAACTGAAGTTTTATAAGGCTGTAAAGCAATGTATTCAGTGGTTTCACCGTAATCAATTCTAAAAGCATTTCCTCGCCATTTTGTCCCAGTTTTCGGTTTTTTAAAGCCGCCATTTTCAATTTTTTTGAGGCTAGAAAAAGGGATTTTGATTTCTACTGTATAGCCATCAGAATTTATTTTGCTTACAGATTCTAAGCCTTTAATATCGAAATCCATTGCCGTATTCCATCCTCCACATTCTGGCGAAATGCATTTTAAAACCAAATCGTAATTTGTAGAAAATGCATTCACTCCAATTTCAATATAATTTTGGCCATCTCCATCTGGATCTAGAAAAATTTCAGCTAAATCATCGGTGTTGAATATTTGAGAATCTTTTGTTTGCGGTGCTCCAATGATTTTAGAATCAGTGCATTTATAAGCTATATATAGGTTTCTGCTATTCCACGAAAGTGAAACAAAAGTTTGTTGGGAAGCTTTTTCGCCTGTGTTATGAATTGAAAACGGATCAAGAAAAGGCGTTTTCCACTCTGATAAATCACCATCAATATTAATTTCGCCATTTGTTTTATGAACAGGAAATGTCTGAGAATAAACGGATAATTGGCAGAATAAAAGCGAAACAATAGTAATGTATTGCAATTTCATAAAACACTAAATAGAATTGAATCGCTAAAATAAAGAAAATGAGTTTATCTATTGTTTTTGATTGTTAAAATGATAAAAATTTAAAAAGTTTGATATGAATGTTTACATTTGTTGAAGATTAAAACAGGTTTGACAACCTTATTTATTTCAAATTTATAAATAATGAAAAAACACTTTTGTGGGGCATTTATCGCCTTTTTAGTTGGTTTTGCGGCCAATGCTCAGGGACTTTTAAATAAGTCAGAAACCGTTTTTACACATCAAGACACTTTACGCGGAAGCATCACAAAGGAAAGAGCTTGGTGGGATTTAAAATATTATCATCTTAATGTAAAGGTAAATCCAAAAGAAAAATCAATTTCAGGTTCGAATACTGTTCGTTATACTGTTTTGACAGAAAATAACCGTATGCAGATCGATTTGCAGCAGCCAATGAATATTACCAAGGTAACGCAGAACGGAAAAGAATTAAAATTTGAAAGAGATGGAAATGCGTTTTTTATTACTTTAAATGAAAAACAAAAAGTTGGTGATACTAAGGAGATTATAGTTTATTATGAAGGAAAACCGAAAGAAGCTGTAAGAGCACCATGGGATGGAGGTTTTTCTTGGAAAAAAGATAAAAACGGAAAAGATTTTATTGCTACATCTTGTCAGGGTTTAGGCGCTAGTGTTTGGTGGCCTTGCAAAGATCATATGTATGATGAAGTAGAAAATATGCTTATCAGCGTGAATGTGCCAGGAGATTTAACGGAGGTTTCTAACGGAAGACTGAAAAGCGTTAAAAAAGAAAAAGACGGAACTAAAACTTTCAATTGGTATGTTTCTAATCCAATTAATAATTACGGTGTAAACATCAATATTGGTGACTATGTAAATTTCTCTGAAGTATTTAAAGGGGAAAAAGGAAATTTAGATTGTAATTATTATGTTCTTAAAGATAATTTAGCTTTAGCTAAAGAACATTTCAAAGATGCTCCAAAAATGTTGAAAGCTTTTGAAAGCTGGTTTGGACCATATCCTTTTTACGAAGACAGCTATAAATTGGTAGAAGTGCCTTATTTAGGAATGGAGCACCAAAGTTCTGTAACTTATGGAAACCAATATAAACAAGGTTATTTAGGACGTGACTTAAGTGGAACAGGTTGGGGACTAAAATTTGATTTTATCATCATTCATGAATCTGGACACGAATGGTACGCTAACAATATTACCTACAAAGATATTGCAGATATGTGGGTTCATGAGAGTTTTACCAATTATTCTGAGAGCCTTTTTGTAGAGTATTATTATGGTAAAGAAGCTGGTGCTGAATATGTTATTGGATGCAGACAAAATATTGAAAATGACAAGCCAATCATCGGGTATTATGATGTAAATAATGAAGGATCTGGAGATATGTATCCAAAAGGAGCCAATATGCTTCATACAATTCGTCAAATAATTAATGATGATGCTAAATGGAAATCGATTTTAAGAGGCATGAATAAGACTTTTTATCATCAAACCGTTACAGGAAAACAGATTCAAGATTATATTAACGAACAATCTGGAATTAATTTCAATAGAGTTTTTGCACAATATTTAACCACAACCCAAATTCCGGTTTTTGAATATATGTTTAAAAACGGAACTTTTGGTTACCATTGGACTAATTGTGTTTCTAAATTTGATATGCCAGTAAAAGTTAAAATTAATGGAGTAGAAACTTGGTTAAAACCAACCACAGAATGGCAGTCTATAAAAACAGATAACGAAGACAGAAAACTGGAAGTAGACAAAAACTTCTATGTTACTACTTCTAATATAGTCGAATAAAAATTCGACAAATTTCAATTTTTAAAATCCCAAATTCCAATTTTAAGTGGAGTTTGGGATTTTTTTGATTTTGAAACCCGACAGGTTTTTAAAAACTGTCGGGTTTGTAGTTTTTAGCATCTAGTATGTCATTTCGACGAAGGAGAAATCTCCACAAGAAACTCCACAAAGATTGGACTTTTGTTACAGAGCTACTTGCGAAGATTTCTCCTTCGTCGAAATGACAAAAAAGCCTTGAAATTCAAGGCTTTTTATTGGGATTTGGAATTTCTTTATTAGAATTTAAATCTTAACGATTATTCAATTTCGCTTTCTCCTTAATAATATCAGCAATTTTCCTATTTTCGATTTTGCTTTCGAGCCACGAAATGATATCTAAATATAAGAAAGCCCTTTTTTCATATGTATTCTTTTCAAGCTCAACGAAACGAGTGTGCATTTTCTTGAATTCCTTTTTGATATCAGCAGGATAGAAGTTGTTTAGGTTTCTTAAAAACTTGATAATTTCTTTTTGAACTTCATGCAAGTCGTTCATTTTCAATAAGAACTTATATGTGCTTTTTAAATGATTTTCTAAATAATAATCCTTCCCAAGCTCATAATGCGCAATAAGCGACAATAATCTCGCAAAACACATTAAATCTTCACGCATCGTCAAGTTTTTATTGTTGATGATTTTGTCTAAATAATTGATGCACTCATTGTATTTTTCGTTACCAAAATAAATAGAAGCAATTTTATAGAAAAACAACATCTCGTGATGCTCGTCAAGATGTTCGCTGTGCAATTTCAGTTTATTTAAAATCTCAGGAATCAGATATTCGCTTTCTGCAAATGTTCCTTCTAATATATGCAGATTCAATTTATTGTTATAGACATATAAGAAAGACAATGAGGCAAGATTATCGTTTACAGGAAATTTAGGATCAGCGATTGTTTCTTCCAGAAGATTTAGATATTTCTTGAAATTCGATTTATATTTTAACATATAAAGCGATTCTAAGAAATAATGATTTCCTTTTAAGAAGAAAACAGGATTCAGATAAATCATATTTGGATTGTCATAGAAAAGCTGAACCCATTTATAAGCAAATTTATAACTCGCCAAGAAATCTTGTACTAGAAAGCTTCGCCAAAGATTGGCATTGTAAAACCAATACTTTTCTCGGAAACCAAATTTACTCTCATCAAGCTTGGAAATATGCTTATTAAAGTAATCATCAATATATCTGTACTCTTCATCATTTTTAACATAACCTGTTTTCAGCATGATTCCGTACAGCTGAAGAGATAAATTGGATAATTTGCTTGAAATAGTATTTCTATAATTCAATTCTTTGGCCTGAACTACCAATTCGTCAGCACGACCTTGAATACTTCGGGTGATGTATTGCGATTCAATTAGCTTTTCGAATTCAACAATTTCATACGCCATATATTTTTCATCATTCTCTAAAGCTTGCTGTTTGGTTTTATCCAATATTTTCAAGCTCTGCTTATATAATCCTTTATTATAAAGAATAACAGCAAAATCCATTTGCTCTCGAAGCTGATAACGAATATTCTGACTAGGAATATTTAGTCTTATACTAACCAGGATTTGTTTGTATAAGTATGATTTTAAGTTAGATAACTGCACTTTTTGGATAACACCACTTTTCAAAATGAGTTTTTCATCGTAAACTTCAGATTTATCTAAAATGTTGAATAATTCGATAAATTTTGTATTTGAACTCGTTTCTAATCGGCTTGCAAAAATTTTAAACTGCCTTTTTTCTGATTTCGAAAGTGATTTGATTAGAACAAATAAGAAATCTTTTTGATGGTTAGCCATTGTAAAAAATAATAATATAACTTACTGATTATAAGTTAGTTAATATAGTATAAGTCGTTTTATAAACAGTATAATTTCATTAAAATGAATTTCATACTGTAATAGTACAATATATATTTGTTATCAAGATGTGAAATTACATTAAATAAATGAATATGAATAGAGAGAAAGTTCAAATTTTTGACACCACATTGCGAGATGGTGAACAAGTTCCAGGATGTAAGTTAGATACTAAACAGAAATTAGTTATCGCAGAACGACTAGACAAAATGGGAGTTGACATTATCGAAGCAGGCTTTCCTGTGTCAAGTCCGGGCGATTTTTTATCGGTCTCTGAGATTTGTAAAATTGTAGAAAATGCAACCGTCTGTGGACTAACAAGAGCCGTAAAAAACGACATTGATGTTGCTGCAGCTGCTTTAAAGCATGCTAAGAAACCTAGAATCCATACTGGAATCGGAACTTCGGAATCTCACATACTCCACAAATTAAATACTACGCCTGAAGATATTATTGCAAGAGCAAAATTTGCTGTATCACACGCTAAATCTTATGTAGAAGATGTTGAATTCTACGCTGAAGATGCTGGTAGAACAGACAATGCGTTCTTAGCTAAAGTTTGTGAAGAAGTTATCAAATCTGGAGCTACAGTATTGAATATTCCTGATACTACTGGATATTGTCTTCCAGAAGAATACGGAGCAAAAATTAAATACTTAAAAGAAAACGTAAAAGGAATCGAAAACGTTATCCTTTCATGCCACTGTCATAATGATTTAGGAATGGCAACTGCAAATTCGATCGCAGGAGCTATAAATGGAGCAAGACAAATTGAATGTACTATTAATGGTATAGGCGAAAGAGCTGGAAACACTGCACTTGAAGAAGTGGTAATGATTTTCAAACAGCACCCTTACTTAAATTTAGATACAAACATTAATACAAGAGAATTGAACGAAATGAGCCGTTTAGTTTCTGAAAGTATGGGAATGATTGTACAGCCAAATAAAGCAATTGTTGGAGCAAATGCTTTTGCACACAGTTCTGGTATTCACCAAGATGGTGTAATCAAAAACAGAGCAACTTACGAGATCATGGATCCGCTAGATGTGGGAGTGAATGAATCTTCAATCATTTTAACAGCAAGAAGCGGAAGAGCTGCTTTGGCTTACCGTGCTAAAAAAGTAGGTTACGAATTGACAAAAACACAATTGGATATCGTTTACATCGAATTCTTGAAATTCGCTGATATTAAAAAAGAAGTTGTAGACGCAGATATCCACCAAATTATAGAAGCTTCTAAAATAGAAGGAGATTTAATAAGAAACTAAAATAAGTATAAAAATAAGAGTTTAAGGAACAATAAGGATTTAAAGACATAAAGAGCGAGAGATTATGAATTTAAAAATTGCAGTTTTACCAGGAGATGGAATTGGACCTGAAGTAATATTACAGGCTAAAAAAGCTTTGTACGCCATTGGCGAAGTGTATAATCATGAATTTGTTTTTGAAGAAGCACTGATGGGAGCGGTTGCTATCGATAAAACGGGAAGCCCTTTGCCGGAGCAGACTCTAAATCTGTGCTTAAATACAGATGCGGTTTTGCTTGGTGCAATTGGAGATCCTAAATATGATAACAATCCAAATGCAAAGGTTCGCCCAGAGCAAGGATTATTAAAATTGCGAAAAGAATTAGGATTGTTTGCTAATATTCGTCCTATAAAACCTTATAAAGCCTTAATCGAATCTTCTCCTTTAAAAAGAGAAATTATTGAAGGAGCTGATTTTACCATTTTTAGAGAATTAACTGGTGGAGCTTATTTTGGAACTAAAACACTTAATGAAGAAGGAACACATGCTTCGGATTTATGTGAATATTCAGAAGAAGAAATTACAAGAATTGCACATTTAGCTTTTAAATCGGCGCAAAAAAGACGTAAAAAGCTAACAATGGTAGACAAAGCAAATGTTTTGGAAACTTCAAGATTATGGAGAAAAGTCGTTCAGAAAGTGAGCGAAGAGTATTCAGATGTTAAACTTGATTTCTTATTTGTGGATAATGCAGCAATGCAGTTAATCTTAAATCCGAAACAATTTGATGTGATTTTGACTGAGAATTTGTTCGGAGATATTTTATCTGATGAAGCTAGCGTAATTACAGGTTCAATTGGATTATTGCCATCGGTATCTTTAGGTGAAAAAAATGCTTTGTTTGAACCAATTCACGGATCATATCCACAGGCGAAAGGCAAAAACATTGCCAATCCGATTGCTTCCATTTTGGCTGCAGCACTTTTGCTAGAGCACTTTGGATTAACTAAAGAAGCTCATGTAATCTATAAAGCGGTTGAAAAAGCAATTGAATACAAAGTAGTTACAGTTGATTTGAGGCCAGACTCAAAATTTGGAACAAATGAAGTTGGAGAGTTTGTTTCTAATTTTATTTTCAGCAAAGATGATTTGCTTTATTTCAATAATGACAATGTAAGTATTGGGCAATCTACAATTGTTTAATATTTTTTGTTAAAACTTGAATATAATCACAAGAAGTATTGTAAATGTTGAGATTTTATTTTTTTACTTCCAGAAGTTTATTTACTTTTGTGACACTAAAAAATAAATGATGCAAATCTCAATTATTATTACTTCTGTCGTTGTTGTCAATGTGATTCACACATCTGCATCGGGAATGTTATAAATATAATTGAAAGACTATATTACAAACCTTCCAAATACTGGAAGGTTTTTTTTTGAACAAAAAATTAAAAAAATAAAACTATAATGGAATTAAATAAGTACAGCAAGACCATCACACAAGATCAAACACAGCCTGCGGCGCAAGCGATGTTGTACGGAATTGGTTTAACTGAAGAAGATTTAAAAAAAGCACAAGTTGGAATTGTGAGCATGGGTTACGATGGTAACACTTGTAACATGCACCTTAATGATTTAGCACAAGATGTTAAAAAAGGTGTCTGGGATGCAGATCTTGTCGGACTTATTTTTAATACCATTGGTGTCAGTGATGGTATTTCTAACGGAACTGAAGGTATGCGTTACTCACTAGTTTCTCGTGATGTAATTGCAGATTCTATCGAAACAGTTGTGGGAGCACAATGGTATGATAGTTTAATTGCAATTCCTGGATGCGATAAAAATATGCCTGGTGCTTTAATTGCAATGGGGAGGTTAAACCGCCCATCTCTTATGGTTTACGGAGGTTCTATCCATTCTGGAAAATGGAAAGGAGAATCTTTAAATATCGTTTCTGCTTTTGAAGCTTTAGGAAAAAAAGTAAAAGGCGAAATTACTCCAGAAGATTTTAAAGGTGTTATTCAAAATGCTTGCCCAGGAGCTGGTGCTTGCGGTGGAATGTACACTGCAAATACAATGTCTTCTGCTATTGAAGCATTAGGGATGAGTTTGCCTTATAGTTCTTCAAACCCTGCTTTAAGTCAGGAGAAAAGAGACGAATGTCTTGAAGCTGGAAAAGCAATCAAAATATTATTAGAAAAAGATATTAAGCCAAGAGACATTATGACTCGCAAGGCTTTTGAAAACGCTATCACAATTGTAGCTGTTTTAGGTGGTTCTACAAATGCTGTTATGCACTTAATTGCAATGGCTCACTCAGTTGGAATCACAATTACATTAGATGATTTCCAAGCAATTAACGATAGAACACCAGTATTGGCAGACATGAAGCCAAGCGGTAAATACATGATGGAAGACATTCACGAAGTAGGAGGTATTCCAGCAGTTATGAAATACTTATTGAAAGTTGGGCTTATTCATGGGGATTGTTTAACAGTTACAGGAAAAACAGTTGCAGAAAACTTAGCTTCAACTCCAGATTTACAAGACGGACAAGAAGTAATTCATGAAATTCAAAAAGCATTAAAACCAACAGGAAATATTCAGGTATTATACGGAAATCTTGCTACTGAAGGTGCTGTAGCAAAAATCAGCGGAAAAGAAGGAGAATATTTCGAAGGGCCAGCTGTTGTATTTGAAGGTGAATTTGAAGTAATTCCAGGTCTTCAAGCCGGAAAGATTAAACCAGGTAATGTAGTCGTCATCAGGGGTTGTGGACCAAAAGGTGGTCCGGGAATGCCTGAAATGCTGAAGCCTACATCTGCGATTATTGGAGCTGGATTAGGAAGCAGTTGTGCGCTAATTACAGACGGTAGATTCTCGGGCGGTTCGCACGGTTTCGTGGTAGGACACGTTACACCAGAAGCATATGACGGTGGTGGTATTGCACTAGTAAAAGATGGTGACTTAATCGCCATTGATGCTGTGAAAAATACAATCGACCTGAAGATATCTGACGAAGAATTTGCAGCAAGAAAAGCGGCTTGGGTTCAGCCGGCTTTAAAAGTTGACAGAGGGGTTTTACTTAAATACGCTAAGTCGGTTTCGAGTGCATCAACAGGATGTGTAACCGATAAATAATTATAAAAAATCAAAAATCAATATCAATTACAATAACAAAAAGCAATAGCAATAAAAATTAAAAATTTCAAAAATAAACTTAAAGTTAAAGATGAAATTGATTTTTGATACTGCCATTGAATTTTGAAATTGAAATTTGACATTGGAAAAACAATATACTATGAAAATATCAGGGGCAGAAGCCGTTATAAGATGTTTATTAGCAGAAGGAGTAGATTTGATTTATGGTTATCCAGGTGGAGCTATAATGCCAGTTTACGACGAATTATATAAATTTCAAGATCAGTTGCACCACGTTTTAGTGCGTCATGAACAAGGTGCAACGCATGCAGCTCAAGGTTATGCAAGGGCTACAGGAAAAGTAGGGGTGGCCATTGCTACTTCTGGACCAGGAGCTACAAATTTAGTAACTGGTATCGCAGATGCTCAAATCGATTCAACTCCTTTAGTGTGTATTACGGGGCAAGTTGGAAGACATTTATTGGGATCTGATGCATTTCAGGAAACCGATATTATCGGAATTTCAACTCCGGTTACAAAATGGAATTTCCAAGTAACCGAAGCTTCTCAAATTCCTGAAATTATTGCAAAAGCATTTTACATTGCTCGTTCTGGACGTCCAGGGCCAGTTTTGGTTGATATTACTAAAAATGCTCAATTTGATGAGTTCGAATTTAGTTATGAAAAATGCACAGGAATTAGAAGTTATGTTCCTGTTCCAAAATTAAATTTAGACAAAGTTGCCGAAGCTGCAGCTTTAATTAATAGTGCAAAAAAACCGCTTATTGTTTTTGGTCAAGGGATTATTTTAGGTCAGGCAGAAGCTGAGTTTAAAGCAGTGATTGAAAAATCTGGAATTCCAGCAGCTTGGACAATCTTAGGATTGTCAGCTTTACCAACAGATCATCCTTTGAACGTTGGTATGCTTGGAATGCACGGAAATTATGCGCCAAATTTGCTAACAAACGAATGTGATGTTTTAATTGCTTTCGGAATGCGTTTTGACGACCGTGTTACAGGTAAATTAAGCACTTATGCAAAACAAGCAAAAGTAATTCACTTCGAAATTGATCCTGCTGAGATTGATAAAAACGTTAAGACGGATATTGCTGTTTTAGGAGATGTTAAAGAATCTTTGGCTGCTTTATTGCCATTATTAGATGCAAAATCTCATGATTTATGGCACAATGAGTTTAAAGAATTAAGTAAAGTTGAATATGATTCTGTAATAAAAGAAGAATTAAATCCAACAAACGGTAAAGGAATTTCGATGGGAGAAACAATCGAAATGATCAACAAACACTCAAAAGGTGATGCCATTATCGTTTCAGATGTTGGTCAGCACCAGATGTTTGCTTGCCGTTACGCTAAATTCAATTCAACAAAAAGTAATATTACTTCAGGAGGTTTAGGAACAATGGGATTCGCATTGCCTGCTGCGATTGGAGCAAAAATGGGAAAACCAGATCGCGAAGTAGTAGCTATTATTGGTGATGGAGGTTTCCAGATGACAATTCAGGAACTAGGAACAATTTTTCAAACAGAAGTTCCAGTAAAAATTGTGGTTTTAAACAACGAATTCTTAGGAATGGTTCGCCAGTGGCAAGAATTATTTTTTGATAACAGATATGCTTCAACAAAAATGATCAATCCAAATTTCATTGCCATTGCTGAAGGATATCATATCAAATCTAAAAAAGTTACACAGCGTGAAGATTTAGATGCTGCAGTCGCTGAGATGCTGGCGTCAAAAGATTCATACTTCTTAGAAGTTGTAGTCGAAAAAGAAAACAACGTTTTCCCAATGATTCCAACAGGAGCTTGTGTATCAGAAATTAGATTAAGTTAAGTAAAAAGTTTCAAGTTTTAAGTTTCAGGTTTCAAGTTCTGTTGAGAATGTGAAACTTGAAACGTGAAACAAAAAAAAACTAAAAACAAATGGAAGATAAAACATTTACCATATCGGTATACTCAGAAAATAATGTGGGACTGTTGAATAGAATATCTGGAATATTCTTAAAGCGTCACATTAATATATTAAGTCTAAATGTTTCAGAATCAGAAATAGAGAATGTTTCAAGATTTATCATTGTTGTAAACACGACAGAAAAATGGGTTCAGAATATTGTAGGCCAGATCGAAAAACAAATTGAAGTTATAAAAGCATTTTATCATACAGATGAAGAGACTATTTTCTTAGAAAATGCCTTGTTTAAAATCGCTTCAAGCTTGTTGTTTGACGAGAAACAGATTCAGAATATTATCAAAGAGAGCCAGTCGACAATTGTTACCGTTTCTCGAGATTTCTTTGTGATTTCAAAATCAGGAAGACGTTCTGAAATTGAAGAATTATACCAAAAGTTCAAACCATACGGAATTATGCAGTTTGTGCGTTCGGGAAGAATATCAGTTTCTAAGCAAAAAATGGAAATTTCTTCATTGCTAGAAACTTTTAAATAATAAAATCTTAGTTATATATAATCAATATTAAATTTCATTTCATTAAATATTAAAACAAAAATGGCAAATTATTTCAATACATTACCACTTAGATTACAATTAGAACAATTAGGAGTTTGCGAATTTATGGAGCAATCTGAATTTGCAGACGGAATTGCAGCATTGGCTGGAAAAAAAGTTGTAATTGTTGGTTGTGGAGCACAAGGTTTGAATCAAGGTTTAAACATGAGAGATTCTGGTTTAGACATTTCTTACGCATTGCGTGCAGATGCAATTGCAGAAAAAAGAGCTTCTTATAAAAATGCAACTGAAAATGGTTTCAAAGTAGGAACTTACGAAGAATTGATTCCAACTGCAGATCTAGTTTGCAACCTTACACCAGACAAACAACACACTGCTGTGGTAACTGCTATTATGCCATTAATGAAACAAGGTTCTACTTTGGCTTATTCTCACGGATTTAACATTGTGGAAGAAGGAATGCAGATTCGTAAAGACATCACTGTTATTATGTGTGCTCCTAAATGTCCAGGTTCTGAGGTACGTGAAGAATACAAAAGAGGATTTGGAGTTCCAACTCTTATCGCTGTTCACCCAGAGAACGATCCGAACGGATTTGGTTTAGATCAAGCAAAAGCTTATGCTGTAGCAACTGGAGGACACAGAGCTGGAGTTTTAAGATCATCTTTCGTGGCTGAAGTAAAATCAGACTTAATGGGTGAGCAGACAATTCTTTGCGGATTATTGCAAACAGGATCTATTTTATGTTTTGATAAAATGGTTGAAAAAGGAATCGATCCTGCTTATGCATCTAAATTAATCCAATACGGATGGGAAACTATCACTGAAGCTTTGAAACACGGTGGTATTACAAATATGATGGATCGTTTAAACAATCCTTCAAAAATTGAAGCTTACGAATTGGCTGAAGAATTGAAAGATATCATGCGTCCGTTATTCCAAAAACACCAAGACGATATCATTTCTGGGGAATTCTCTAGAACTATGATGATTGACTGGGCAAATGACGATGTTAACTTATTGAAATGGAGAGCTGCAACAGGAGAAACTAACTTCGAAAAAACAGCTCCACAAGAAGCTCCAATCTCTGAGCAAGAATATTTTGATAATGGAGTATTGATGATTGCAATGGTAAAAGCTGGTGTTGAATTAGCTTTCGAAACAATGACAGAGGCTGGAATCATCGAAGAATCTGCTTATTATGAGTCTTTACATGAATTGCCATTAATTGCAAACACAATTGCAAGAAAGAAATTATTCGAAATGAACCGTGTAATTTCTGACACTGCTGAGTACGGATGTTACTTATTTGATCATGCGTGTAAGCCATTATTGACTGAATTCATGAAAAAAGTTGAAACTAATATTATAGGTAAACCATTTTCTACTTCAAACGGAGTAGACAATACCGTATTAATTGCTGTAAACAAAGCAATCCGTCAGCATCCTATCGAAGAAGTAGGAGCTTGGTTGAGAGAGTCTATGACAGCAATGAAAAAAATTGGATAATAAAAAATTGGGAATTTCCGCAGAATCCGATTCTGCGGAATTTGCACTGTATCAATGATTTGTAATATTTTGAATTAGTAAGCACTTATTAAGATAATAGATATAGATGCATATTGCATTCACTTAACTTCAGATAATAAGCAAGTTAAGTGAAGCGGATCCCTAAAATGGGGTATATTTTGAAAAAAAATATACTTGTTGAAATTTCTGTTTTAATTAATAAGGATGCTGCTATTTTCAAAATAGAGAAAAATTTTGCAACGCATTTACAAAATTAATTGTTATTGAAATTTGTTAAATTAAAAAAGGCATAATATCTGTTTATTATGCCTTTTTTGCCCTTAAGTAATAATAAAAAATAAAGTTTTAAAATAATTTCAGATAATTATCATATTTTATTAAATAAATGTTTTTTTTTGATAAAATTTATGAATTAAATTATTTCACGGATACGTTCAGATTTAATACATTTATAAAAAAATTCAACAAACGATGAGCTATTACAAAATTGAAAATTTAGAACAATACTTTAAACATTACAATAAGTCAATAAGAGAGCCAAGAAAATTTTGGGGAAAAATAGCAGAGGAGAATTTCACATGGTACCAGCAATGGGAAAAAGTTGTTGATTTTAATATGGCTGAGGCTGAAGTAAAATGGTTTACAGATGCTAAAGTTAACATTACCAAAAACTGTATTGATAGACATTTAAGCAAAAGAGGAGAGAAGACGGCAATTATTTTTGAACCGAACGATCCTTCTGAAGAGGCTTTACATATATCGTATAATGAATTATACGAGAGAGTTTCAAAAATGGCAAACGTTCTTCGCGAGCAAGGTGTTCGTAAAGGGGACAGAGTTTGCATTTATTTGCCAATGATTCCAGAATTGGCTGTTGCTGTTTTAGCTTGTGCTAGAATTGGAGCAATTCACTCAGTAGTTTTTGCTGGATTTTCTGCTTCTGCAGTTTCTGCAAGAATCAACGATTGCGAGTGTAAAATGGTGATTACATCTGACGGAGGTTATAGAGGAAATAAAACAATTGATCTTAAAGGAATTGTTGATGAAGCTTTAGAAACTTGTCCTTCTGTAACAAAAGTTTTAGTTGCAAAAAGAACTAATACTGATGTTAAAATGAAAGAGGGCCGTGACATTTGGTTGCAACCATTATTAGACGCAGCTTTGGATAATAGCGTTGCTGAAATTATGGATGCCGAAGATCCTTTATTTATTTTATATACTTCAGGATCAACAGGAAAACCAAAAGGAATGGTTCATACTACTGCAGGTTACATGGTATATACAGCGTATACTTTTAAAAACGTTTTCAATTACGAAGACAATGACATTTTCTGGTGTACTGCAGATATCGGATGGATTACAGGTCACTCTTATATATTGTACGGACCATTATTGAATGGCGCTACAACTGTAATTTTTGAAGGAGTGCCTTCTTATCCGGATTTTAGCCGTTTTTGGGATATTATCGAAAAACATAAAATTACACAATTCTATACTGCACCAACTGCAATCCGTTCGTTGGCAAAAGAAAGTTTAGATTATATTCAAAAATATCCTCTTAAATCACTTAAAGTTATTGGATCTGTTGGAGAGCCAATCAACGAAGAAGCTTGGCACTGGTTTAATGACCACGTTGGAGATAAGAGATGTCCAGTTGTAGATACTTGGTGGCAGACAGAAACAGGAGGAATCATGATTTCGCCGATTGCTTTTGTAACACCAACAAAACCAACGTATGCAACTTTACCATTGCCTGGAATTCAGCCAGTTTTGATGGATGAAAAACGCAATGAAATTGAAGGAAATCAAGTAGTTGGAAGTTTGTGTATTAAATTCCCGTGGCCAGGAATTGCCAGAACTATTTGGGGTAATCACGATCGTTACAAAGAGACTTATTTCTCTGCTTTCCCTGGAAAATATTTTACTGGAGACGGAGCATTAAGAGATGAAGTGGGTTATTACAGAATCACCGGTAGAGTAGATGATGTAGTAATTGTTTCTGGACATAACTTAGGAACTGCGCCAATTGAAGATGCGATCAACGAACATCCAGCTGTTGCAGAATCTGCTATTGTTGGATTCCCTCACGATATTAAAGGAAATGCTTTATATGGTTTTGTAATTCTGAAAGAAACAGGAGAAGTTAGAAACAAAGAAAATCTGGCTAAGGAGATTAATCAATATATTGCAGATCACATTGGGCCAATCGCTAAATTAGACAAGATTCAATTCGTTTCTGGTTTGCCAAAAACTCGTTCAGGAAAAATTATGCGTAGAATACTGCGTAAAATAGCAGAAGGAGATTTTTCTAATTTTGGAGATACAACGACTTTACTAAATCCAGAAGTAGTTGAAGAAATTATGAAAGAAAGAATTTCTTAATTTGAAACATAAACAAAAAAAACGCCTCTTAATTTAGAGGCGTTTTTTTTTTAAAGAATTTTTAAAAATATATTATTGAGCAACTTTTGAATTTGCATCGTTTACAAAAATAAGTTGCTGCATGTTGCTTAAATTAGTGAGCGACAGAATTCCATTTTTGTTTTCATTTATTCCATTTATTTTAAAACAGAATTGATTACCATCTTTGTCCATTAAAGTTATAAATTCTTCTGTATCATCCGTAAAATTTTGGCAACTATGTGAAATGGTATATTTATACATTACAGCCATTCTGTCTTGGTTATAATTGTAAACTCGCCCGTCTTGCGTAAAAGTCCATTTGATACTTAGGTTTGTTTTAGAATACCAGTTTCCTAAAATTCGTTTAGAAGAAGGGTCTTGATTTTGGGCAAAAATTGCTGAAACAAAAAACAGCAATGGCAACATAAATAAAAGCTTTTTCATAGATTTTTTTAATTAAAAAATAGACTGTGTTTTTGTTTGTTTTTTGGAAATATAATTTGATATAAAATTACTGTTTTACTTAATTTGAAAAATATATGAGCTTATAATTTTGTGTTAAAGCTTAAATAAACAAAATGCCTCTTAAAAATTTAAGAGGCATTTTTAGATCATACAGAATTGATTATTTTTAATTTATTTAATTCCCAATCTAGATTTTAATTTCAAGAATAGAAGTCCAATCCTATAAGCATCTTCAGAAGAAGAATTTCTGTCGCTTTTTGGGATTTTATAAATTCCGCATAAATCATCAAGAGAAAATTGCTTGTCATTTATATCAGTCAATTTTCTGTACATTACATCTACATCTAAAGCCTCATTTTTTAGTCTTCCACAGTTTAAACGTTCCAAAGATGCATTCAACATTTCGATATCAAAATTGATATGATGTCCAACCAAAATAGAATTTCCGATAAAATTCACAAAGGCTTCAAGTGCATCAGGTTCAGGCATTTTCATCATTTTGCTTTCAATGATAAATTCATTTGAAAGCCCATTGTCTTGAAGGTATTTATATTGTAATAAAACGGTTTCAAAATTTTCTTTAATAACAATGCTGTTATCAATAACTGAAAAGGCTCCAAGTGATAATATAACATCTTTATCCGGATTTAAGCCAGAAGTTTCAGTTGACAATACAACAAACTTATTAGGTTTAGTTTCGAATTTAGTTAAATAATCTTTCCAGAAATCTGGATAGTCTTTATTGATATTTTTTAGCCAGTCTAGCATGTTTTATGAGAATTGTGTCAATTGAAATTTACTCTTAATCAGTTCCTCCAGGTCTTTCATTGGGGACAATGCATTTTTTAATTTCTCTTTGTCAGATTTTGACATTTCTCTTAAATTAATATATTGGCCAGAGTCGTCATTTTTTAATCCTTCAACAGTTCTAAATTTGGAAAGTGTCAAGAATGCTTCCGCACAGCTTAAGTATATTTCGGCATTTTTAGAATCTGTAATTGCTAATTGTTTGAATCTTAGATACGTATTTTGAATTCCTTTTATGTTGGCATTTAATATTAATAAACGTGCACCATCAATTAGCGGCATCAAAGCTCTTGTCTTGATATCAAATTTATCTTTATGTGGTCCATCTTCTTCCGTTATAAATTTCTTGAAGAAACTCAAAGGAGAATTTTTCTTTAAGGCATCATTTCCTAAAAAGTCAAAGAACAAAGTGTTATTAACGGCATTTTTAAAAATTACGCTTTCTATTGCTTCTTCAATTTTTGGTTCTCCAAAAACAATTTCATAATCAAAGAAAATACTGCTCAAATCATTACTATTTTCACCTGGAGTATTCATCCAGCTATTGTATTGTTTAGTCCAGTCGCTCAATGATTTACACCAAAGCATGTTGCTTGCCATGTGCCCATTTGGACAATAATCATAGCCCACTTTTTCTAGTATAGAAGTAGCGCGTTTAGCCAGTCTCAAGAAATAATCTTTTACCTCTCTGTATTTCTCTGGAGTAACGTCCTCAAAAATTAAAATGCTATCCTGATCTGTAAGCAATAATTGTTCTTTACGTCCTTGACTACCAATACTTAACCATGCAAAACGTGCAGGAGGGGAGCCTAAGTCTAAAATTGATAATTCGACTGCCCTTTTAATGATAGCTAAGTTAATCTCGCTTGCTATATTGCTAACATGTGAGATTGGGATATTTTTTTGAATCGAATTCTGAATCAAATCTGATAGACGATCGCGTATTTGTTTTAAGTCTTTTGGAAGTTGAGAACGCTTAATTTCTTTAATTAATACACCTGGGTTACTAGCTTGAGCAACAATAAGATCGTGTTCGGAAATAATTCCTTTTACAACAGATTTGCTTGTACCGTCTTTAGTAACGCATAAGTGAGTTACATTATGTTTCAGCATTAACAATTGTGCTTCTGCCAAAGACACATTTTCTAAAACTGTAACAACCGGAGAAGACATAATCTTGTCAATGGTTTCAGTAATAGGATAGCGTCCAGTTGCAATTTTTGAAGACAAATCAGCATTGGTGACAATTCCAATTGGATGATTTTTCTCGCCACAGATTATGATATTATCTACCATAGAATCAGTCATTAAAAGTGCAACATCCTTAATTATAGATGTGGCTTGAGTTGTTAGAGGCGAATTATTATAGTTAAGTGACTGAATATATTGCATTTCTGTCTGCTGATCAATGTAATCGCTATCAGAAATTAGCTTGCCGTTAGAACCCACGCTGTCTTTGGTGTGACGTGAATTTACAGCAAAACTCTCCAAAAGAAAGTTCAATACATCAGAATTATTGGCTACAAATGGTCTAAATACGGCAATAGGAATAGCATAAATAATACTTTCCTCACGTGCTTTAGCGGTCATCATGTAGTTGTTTTTTGCAAAAAACGGACGTAAACCAAAAATATCGCCTTCGTGACATTTATTTATAATGGTTTCTTCGGCGTCTGCAATAGTCGTAAGATTAATGACACCAGAAGCTACAACATAAAAACTTTCATGAAGCGGATCGTTATTTTGAAATAATACCGCATGCTTTTCTAAATTGATGACACGAATATTCGTGGCAATATCTGATAATTCCTGGAAAGTCAGGTTATCAAACGGTTTGTATTCTTTTAAAAAATCTGCAATATGTTCAGCAACTGTATTCATATGTGTGATAATTTATTTTTAAAGTATCGAATGTAAAAATAGTAAAATAAAGTCTTACAACGAAAGGTTCTTTAGGAGAAACTAATTATTTTAAAGAAATGTTAAAAGATAATGGCAATAAGACCTGTAAAAGTTTTAATGTTTTGAAATTTTAAATATTATGATTCTGAAACTGATGTTTGATTTAGACGAAAAATAAACAATTCGAATCAAGTTTCATAATTTTGCAATATTTCAATTTTTTTTGATTTTAAAATCATATAGCGCATTTATAGTTGGTTTGAATTTGAAAGAAAATATTCAGCCTAATAAATTTCAGCAATAAATTCATCAAGCTAATTTTTCAATATTTGAAAATGTTTTATTTTAAAATTCATATAACGGATTTATGATCGATTTGAATTTTCAGAAATTTGTTCTAATAATCAATAAAATTTCCTTAAATCAAGATAATCTAAATTTTCAATATTTGAAGATTTTTTAAAACAAAAACCATACAGCGTATTTATACGAATTTTAATTTTTAATTCTTTTATAAAAAAAATATTCATCAAATATACGCCAGAAGTAAGGAAGTGAAATTTTAGATATTTGAAAGCATTTTCAAAAGAAATGCATACAGCGCATATATAGGGCGGTTTCTAAAATATTCTATTTTACATAATATAAATTATAGTTCAAAATGAAATAGCTCCGAGAAGGAGCTTATTCATATAATTTATTCAAAATCATCTCTTTTGGAACAACATCACCTCCGCCATTTTTATTGAACTGAATTACGGCATCGTTTACAAACAAAACTGCGCTAGCTGTAACTCCGTTTTTATCTTTGAGTTTTATTTGCGCTTTGTCGCCATGCGGATAAACATGTCCGGTAACTTCTAAAATTCCTGAATTTAAATCTTTGTGTTCGCTAGTAACTTCCGCAGTTCCAAAAATCTTATAATTTGACTGAGCTATCGTAATCATAAAACTATATTCTTTCTTGCAGTCTTTGCATTTTTGGCTTCCCCAAGTTCCTGAGAATTTGTTTTGCTGCGAGAATGCTTGCATGGAAATTAAAAATGCCAGGAAAAGAAATTTTTTCATTGTAGTTTGTGTTATTAAAATCTGAACCAAATATAAATCAAAAAAGCATCACAAGTTTGCGATGCTTTTTCTAAAGTTTTCTCAAATCTATAATTTTTTTAAATAAACCGATTTCCCATTTAGTGATACGTCAACTTGATTTGTTTTTTCGTTAAACGTAGTTCGCAAAGCATTTCCGTTAAAAATAGTAACGTCGCCGTACACATGACCAGCCTCACTAGATGTATAATCAAATTTCACTTTTTTGTTTCCTGGCTCAATGCCTAATTTATAACTTGAAAATTTTGTGCCTCTTAAGTCAAAATCCTGTTGCGAATCGATAATTTTGCCGTCAGCGTAAAAATTCGTCACCGATTTGCTTAAGGTAATATCCGGATAATATTGGTTTACTTTTTTTAAGAGTTCGTATTGTTCAATACTAGCTTCTTCTTGTTTAGATGTAATGGTCTGTGCAAACGTAATTGATGTGCATAAAATTGCAGCTAGTAAAAGGTACTTTTTCATAATTTCTAATTTAAAGATTAATAAACAGTTACACTAAATAATGTTGGCAATTACTTTAATTTATTGTTATAAACTTTTTCAAGTTATACTACAAGGTATGAAATCTTTACCTTTGCAAAAAATTATAAGCCACTTTTTAAGATAATGACAACAAAAAAATATATTCAGCTCATTCTGATATTGGGCTCTTTAACTGCTCTTGGTCCTTTTTCAATCGATATGTACCTGCCTGGTTTTTCGGGAATTGCAAAAGATTTAAATACTACGGTTGCTAAAGTTTCGATGAGCTTATCCAGTTATTTCATCGGAATTTCGGCCGGACAATTACTTTATGGCCCTTTATTAGATCGTTTCGGACGTAAAAAACCTCTCTTAGTTGGACTTTTGGTCTACATTCTTGCGTCTTTGGGATGTATTTATGTTGCTGATATTGATGCTTTTATAATGCTTCGTTTTGTTCAAGCTATTGGTAGCTGTGCCGCAACTGTAGCCTCAGTAGCAATGGTTCGTGATTTATTTCCTGTAAAAGATATTCCCAAGGTGTTTTCGCTTTTAATGCTCGTTGTGGGACTTTCTCCAATGCTCGCACCAACCATTGGCGGTTATGTTACTGAAGATTTGGGCTGGCACGCTGTCTTTTTTATACTAATGTGTATGGGAATCGTGATTTTGGCTGCTTCACAATTTGGACTTCCAAACACTTACAAACCAGACACTTCGATTTCGTTAAAGCCAAAACCGATTCTGTCTAATTTTCTTCTGGTAATAAAAGAACCTCAATTTTATACGTATGCGTTTACAGGCGCTGTCGCTTTTTCAGGATTATTTTCTTATGTGGCGGCTTCTCCTCTGGTATTTATGGATATTTATAAAGTTGATGCTAAAACTTATGGATGGATTTTCGCGCTTATGTCTGTTAGTTTTATTGGTTCAAGTCAGTTGAATTCTATGCTATTAAAGAGATTTTCGAGCGAACAGATGATTTTTGGAGCTTTGATTTCTCAATCTGTTATAAGTATAATGTTCCTGATTTTGGCTTTAAATGACCTTTTAGGATTGTATCAAACTATCGGAATGTTATTCTTGTTTTTGGCATGTTTAGGAATTTCAAATCCCAATACTGCGGGATTAACGTTGGCTCCTTTTGCTAAGAATACCGGAAGTGCTTCTGCATTAATGGGTGCAATTCAGCTTGGAATCGGTGCTTTGGCTTCGTTTGCAGTTGGTGTTTTTGTGAAAGATTCTGTAACGCCAATGGTCGCGATTATGACGACTACAACTATAACCGCATTTATAATTTTAAATATTGGTAAACGATTTATAAAAGAGAAAGTTGAACTATCAGATAGTGATGATGTTATGATTGGTCATTAAAAGTTTTAAATTTCAAAAAAGAAATTCCAAATTCCAAAACTTCAATAATTTAAATATAAAAAGCCAAAATCAAAAGATTTTGGCTTTTCTATAAATTGGAATTTGGAATTTAAAAAATTGGAATTTTAAACTCTAATTCTGTGTCTTTTTATCTGGTCTAATAATCATTCTAAGCGATTGATCTTTTGCAAAATACGCTACCATCCAGTTCCAGAATGTATTTAATCTGTTTCTGTAAGTGATTAGAGAAATTAAGTGAATAAACAGCCAGATAATCCAAGCAAAGAAGCCTTTAAAATGCCATTTTGGACTTGGCAAATCTACAACAGCTTTTGCTTTTCCGATAATGGCCATCGATCCTTTGTCCTTGTAAGCAAAAGGTTTAAGTGGCTTATTAGCAACCATGGCTTTGAAGTTTTTAGCCAGATTTAAACCTTGCTGAATAGCTACTTGTGCAACCTGCGGATGACCATCAGGGAAATTTTTATCTCCTGCTAAAATAGCAGTGTCTCCAATGGCATAAATATTATCTACGCCATTCACTTTGTTAAATTCATCAGTTGCCATACGTCGACCACGTCCGTAACTTTCTTTTGGAATTCCTTCGAAAATTTTAGCAGAAACCCCAGCAGCCCAAATTAAGTTTTTGGTTTTGATGGTTTCTCCATTTTCAAAAACTACAGTGTCGTCAACATAATCTACAACTTTAGTGTTTAATTTAACCACAACTCCAAGTTTTGTCAAAGCTTCTAAAGTATCTTTTTGCGAATCTTTGCTCATTGGCGCCAAAAGTGCATCGCCACCATCAACCAAATAAACATTGCTGGCAGAGGTATCTAATTCTGGGTATTCTTTCAAAAGAATATTTTTCCTCATTTCGGCAAACATTCCAGAAACCTCTACTCCTGTTGGCCCCCCTCCTGCTACAACAATTGTAAGTAATTTACGTCTTTTTCGCATATCCTTACAAATGGCAGCTTTTTCAAGGTTTTTAAGTAATGTATTACGCATTACGATGGCATCATTTAAGGTTTTCATCGGGATAGCGTTTTTCATCACGTTTTCCATACCAAAATAACTCGTCTCTGCTCCAGTTGCAAAAACAAGGTAATCGTATTCTAGTTCTCCGTTACTTAGAGTGATTTTCTTTTCGGCAGGAGAAACTGATAATAATTCGCCTAAACGAAACTGCAGATTTTTCTTGCCAGCAAAGAATTTTCTGAACGGATAGCTAATGCTTGATGGCTCTAAAAATGCCGTAGCAACCTGATATATAAGTGGTGGAAAAAAATTATAATTATTCTTGTCTACAAGAGTTACTTGTATTTGAGGCTGATTTACAAGCTCTTTTGCCAGATTGATTCCTGCAAATCCACCTCCAATAATGACTATTTTCATATATGTTGTATTAAGTAGGATTATAAAATTATTCCTTATAAATATACAACTTTAATATGCAATGACAATTGTCATATTTATTACTTTTTGAATTTTTTAACTGTTTTATCAACTATATCGATTTTGTTCTGTAGTACATAACTTGCCATTAATTTCTCGATAAGTTCGTCTTTAGTCAAATGATGAAAAACGGTTTTTACTTTTGTTTTTAAATCTGCAGAAAGCTCGTGATTTGGTTTTGTTTTAAAGATTTGTCTCGCCCACAAAAGCATATTATTTTCTTCGACACTTGCTGCAGAAGGTTTTTTAAATTCCGAAAACTGAATTCCCAATTCTCTTTCAAAATCAGCAATTTCAAAAACTTCTTCTTGCTGTAAAACGGTCAACGAAAGTCCTTTTGCTCCTGCCCTTGCGGTTCTTCCGCTTCGGTGAACGTAATTTTCGTAAGTGTCAGGCAAATGATAATTAATTACATAGGAGATTTCTTTTACATCGATTCCTCTCGCAGCCAAATCTGTTGCAACCAAAATATTGATATGTCCTTCACGAAATTGTTCCATAATTCGGTCACGAATACCTTGTGTCAAACTTCCGTGAAGCGCACCTGAAGAAAATTTATTTATCGCTAGATTTTTGGCTAATTTGTTAACAGCAGCTTTCGTTTTACAGAAAATAATACCTCTTTCACCGTCTCTAGAATTCAAGAAATGCATTAAAACTTCTAGTTTTTCAATCGGATCAACCACAATATATTCGTGATCAATTCCTTCGTTTCCAACAGTTTCCATGTTGGCACTTATCTGAATTACATTTTTATGCAAATAATTTTGAATCAGCTGTTTTATCGTTCCAGGAAGTGTTGCCGAGAATAATAAAGTGCGATGTTTTTTTGGAATTTCAGCAATAATTTGGTCTAAACTTTCTTTAAGAATCGCTACCATTTCATCAGCTTCGTCCAAAACCAAATACTCAGTTTGTTTTAAATCGATTGCTTTTCGTTGAATCAAATCGATTAAACGTCCTGGAGTTGCCACTACAATTTGAGCACCTTCTTTTAATCGTTCAATTTGCGGTTTTATTGGAGTTCCTCCGCAAATTTGAGCTATAGATATATTGGGAATATATTTTGAAAAACTTTCTAAGTTTCTAAAAATCTGCTGACCTAATTCTCTGGTCGGAACCAAAATTACAGCTTGAATTATTGTCGATTCTGTATTGACCAATTGCAATAAAGGCAATCCGAAAGCGGCCGTTTTTCCTGTTCCTGTTTTGGCTAAACCAACAATATCATGGGCTTCGCTCAAAAATAACGGAATTGTTTTTTGTTGAATTTCTGTAGGTTCAACAATGTTTAATTCGCTTAAAGCTTTTAAAATTGGAGCTGAAATTCCTAATGTTGAGAATGGTTTAGACATAATTATTTTAGATTTTTGAGTTCTGATTTTAGATTTGATGCAGATTACTCAATATTTGAATGTTTTTTTGGGATGACTTGAAAATAAAAATCTTTGCCAAAGTTTTAAACTTTGACAAAGATCATATAATTTTTTGTATTAATTGAAATTATCAATCTGGTTCGTTCATGATTTTCTCACGATACTTTTTACCTATTAATAAAGTTAATCTTTGTTTGTAATCGTCAACTAGCCATTCGCGGTAGTTTTTACTGCATTGACTTAAACATTTAGAATAACGTTTGATACGATCTTCAATATCATCTTCTAATTCTCTCGCAAGCATTTTTGCTTCCTGAAGTGTTTCAGTATTATCAACACACATCGAAGCATGCTGATCTAGAGATTTATCTAAAACTACTTTAGAACGAAGATTCTGTTTGATGATTAATTTGTGTTCTTCATCTACATCAAAACTAACATCGGCAGTTTTACTGAATTTCGCACGCAATTCTGGTGGCATGCTGTATTTAAAGAACATTTCAATTTCGTGGTCATCGCGAAGATTTTCCAAGTAAAATTCTGGAGATTTAAAAATATGCTGCCAGTTTACAGGATCACTCCATAAACCAAAACGAGCGGCGTTGTTTCCTAAATCGATAACTGTAAACTCATCTTTTCCAGGCAATTTACGAGAACCACGACCAATCATTTGGAAATACAAAGTCAACGATTTTGTTGCTCTATTCAAAATAATCGTCTCTACAGTTGGTTCGTCAAAACCAGTTGTCAAAATTCCGACAGAAGTCAAAATGGCATCTGGAGTCTTTTTAAACCACTGCAAAATGTCTTTACGCTCTTCAGAACTACTTGTGTTGTCTAAGTGTCTGATATCGTAGCCTGCTTCTCTAAAAGTTTCATATACATACAAAGACGTATGAATACCGTTATTGAAAATCAAGGTTTTCTTTCCTAAAGAGCGTTCTGTATACGCATGAAGCAGTTTTTCCTGCATCAAAGTATTGGTATATAAATCGTCTGAAGATTTTACAGTATAATCTCCATTGATACCCACTTTTAATGAAGTCAAACCAACGTCGTAGCTGTAAGTTGTTGCTTTTGCCAAGAAACCTTTTTCAATCAATGAGCCAATTGTATCACCAACAATAAGTTCGTGGTAACTTTGGTGCATTGGTAGTTTTATATTAGAACTCAAAGGTGTTGCTGTTACTCCAAGGATAAAAGCATTTTTAAATGAGTTTAATAATTTTCTAAATGAGTTGTAGTGTGCCTCATCAATAATAACCAAACCAATATTGTCTAGATGAAGTTTTTCATCATTAATACGGTTTTTTAAAGTTTCAACCATTGCCACAAAACATGAAAAATCATTCTGGTCTGGCAATTCTTTTACTTTACTATTGATTATTTTGTTTGTAACGCCAAAACCTGTCAACATTTTTGAAGTTTGTTTACAAAGTTCGATACGGTGCGTCAAAACCACCACTTTTTTATCGTTATTAGACAAATAGCGGCGTACGATTTCAGAAAATATTACTGTTTTTCCTCCTCCAGTTGGAAGCTGATACAGTAAGTGGTGTTTCGGAGGAGCATTATCTAAACGGTCAAAAATAGCGTCAATATCGCCTTTTTGGTATGCATACAGTTCTTTTTTATCTTCTCTTTGTATTTCTAAAGTTTGAGACATTGTTTATTTTTGGATTTTTGCAAAAATACATCGAAAAAACAGTTATTCATCCTCTTTTAACGTAAAATAAATATTTTTTTTGAATAAAGATTTTTTATGAGAAAGGGTTTTAGTAGTCGATTTTCTCTAAAATTGCCTCAAAATCGTATCTATTTTTCCATTTTTGATTTAAAGTTTCCTCCAAAATAGTATTAATTCGCAATTTAAAATCAGTAAAAATTCCGTTTGAAACAATATAATTTACCGCCTGCTCAAAAGAATTAAAGAGGCTTTTGTAAAATAATTCCTGTTTGATGAAATTCTGCGAAGAAAACGTTTGCGCAATTTCAATATTGTAAAGCATAATGTCAGCCACCACATACGAGTCAACGCCCAACATCATAAAATGTTTGATTAATTTCTGAGCAACAGATCGTCTCATTTTGGCTTTTGGACGCCATTTTGCTCCAGGTTTTTTGATTGGAAAATATTCGTGCGAGATTTTGACTTTTGCCTCCTGAAGCAATTTGTCTTCTTTCGGGTTAAAAACAAAGTCATAATACACTTTTACTGGAGCAAATTTCTCGTACAATTCTATCAATTGTTCTTCCAACTGCTCTTTTGATAATTCGCCTAAATATTTTTTTAAATCTCTTTTACTCATAGAGTAAAGATAATTTTCAAAATTTTAAATTCCAAATTCCAATTTTCAGCCCATCGGATTGATTTAATTTGTGAGTTTTAAATTCTAAAATCAATCCAGAATCCTTAATTTTGCTGGCATAAAACTTAAAAAATATATACATGCTCAAGATTTTCAAAGTTACTGCCATTTTAGAGGGAATCTCTTATTTAGTATTATTTGCTAATATGTTAATTATCAAAAACAATAATCCTGAACTTTACCATACATTATTACGTCCGTTAGGAATGACACACGGTGTTTTATTTATCGGATACATTCTTTTAGCCTTTTTATTGAAAAAATCAATGAATTGGGATTTAAAAACTTTTGCAATCATTTTAGTGGCTTCTCTTATTCCGTTTGGAACTTTTTACATTGAGAAAAAATATTTAGAAACTAAAGCAAATGCATAAGTTTTTGGAGAAAATATTTAATTTTTTATATCCTGTTTTTAGAGATTGGGGAATGAGCCGCAACGTGGCGTCTTATACCAGCTTGATCTTTAACATCGCTATTTTAATAGCACTTGCTTATGTAATTTATTACGCCGCCAAATTTATTTTAGTCACTTTGACCGCTATTTTCGCTCAGCGAACTAAAACTAAATTTGACGATTATTTAATTCAAAATAAAACCACTAGATATACCGCTTATTTAATTCCGTTTTTCTTTATTTACAAAGCCGTTCCCGTTATTCTGGATAAATACGAATATTGGGAATCCATGTTTGGAAAAATAGTCGGCATCTATATTGTATTACTCGGATTATGGATTGTTAGAACTGTTTTTAATTCGTTACGTGATTATTTAAAACAAAAACCAGAATACAGTGACAAACCAATTGACAGCTTTGTTCAGGTTATTATGATCGTGCTTTGGATTTTTGGAGTTGCCATGATTATTTCTACTTTATTCGGAATTAAGAAAGGAGAACTTTTAACTATTCTAGGAACACTTTCGGCAATTATCATCTTGATTTTCAGAGATACTATTCTTGGATTTGTTTCTAGTGTTCAGGTTGCCATAAACGATATGGTTCGTATTGGCGACTGGATTACAATGGATAAATTTGGAGCTGACGGAGATGTTATAGAAATCAATTTGACAACTGTAAAAGTTCGAAATTTTGATAACACCATAACCACAATTCCAACCTATGCTTTAAGTTCAGATTCTTTTCAGAACTGGCGCGGAATGCAGAAATCTGAAGGGAGACGCATCAAAAGACATATTTTGATTAAAAGCAGCACCATTCGTTTTTTAAATGATGAAGATTTGCGTCAATTGCGAAAAGTACAGCTCATCACTTCTTATATTGACAGCCGTCAAGCGGAAATTGACCGATACAATGATCTTAGAGGAATTGATAAAACGCTTTCGCTAAATGGCCGAAACATGACCAATTTAGGATTGTTTAGAAAATACATCATTCAATATTTGACTGATCATCCCGGATTAAATAAAAATATGCACATCATATGCCGACAGTTGCAATCGACGGCACATGGAGTTCCGTTGGAGATCTACGTATTTTCAAGTGACAAGCGCTGGGCAAATTATGAATATATTATGGCCGATATTTTCGACCACGTAATGGCGTCAGTAAGATATTTTGATCTTGAAATTTTTGAATTACCGTCGAGTATTGGTTAGATTTTTGACCGCAAAGTTCGCAAAGATTTACGCAAGGTTCGCAAGGTTTTTTTCACAAAGCTTTGCGAACTTTGCGTTTTTATAGGTTTAGTATATCAAAAAGACTTTGCGTGCTTTGCGGTAAAACACACATGCCATTTCAGTTTGGAATTTTAATAATCCCTACTCTATCCTTTCAAAAAGAAACTCTGGGTTAGTATACTCAATAGGAACTTCTGAAACATAACACGGAAGATTGAAATACGTTCCGATAACTCCTTTTCCTAAATAAAGTTTGCCATCTTTCTTTAAAAGCGCCAAAGGAACTCTTTTCCATCCGCCACCAAAAGAAATATAATGGAAATCGCCTCTCAGCGTATCGCCTCTTAAGTGACCTCTCACATCGCCAGAATCTTTTCCGGCTCCGTAATGTGAAATTTCGTAGCGTCCATAAAAACGTTTGTCATTTATGTGAATGTCCAAAACAGCTGTATCTTTATTATTTACAGCGCGATATAATTGGCGGTTATATTTTTCTTTATCTTCTTTAGAATTGCAAGAAGCTAATAATAAGCATAGAAACAGAAATAATCGCATAATTTATTTTTAGAAAAACAAAAATAGGTTTTTACTGTGGGATTATTTCGTTAACTTTAAGAAAAACTTAAAACAAAAGACATGGAAGATAGAGACACTTTTTTAAAAGAATTCAGAGGCGAAACTTTAGGAACCGTAAGTGCTCAATCTTCAGCAGATGAGATCTTTCAAAACCAGACCATCAGGCCGATTTTAAAACTTCAAAACGACTTGTTCATTGCCGTTTTTATCAATTACGTAAACAAAAACAAACCCGATTTTTATTCTTATTCGGTTGAAAAGAAACTTCAGACCATCGAAAATTCCATTCAAAAAGATATTAAATTCAGAAATTCATTAAAAGGAATCGTAATGGCGCTTTTTACAGTAGATGAATACAATACTTATATTAAAAATTCTTCTGATCTAAATAAAAGAATGATGAATTTATTAATTGACCGATTGAAAAATCAGGTGCAATTGTTTGAAGTGGAATCGGATTCTAAATAACAATAATGACTAAAGCATACCATTATCTGTACTTTCGTACTTATGAAATTATTTCGGAAACAAATAAGACTTCGGCTGAATCTTCAACTGCAAGATTTTTGTCTATTCTTTTTTTTATAAACATATTGACTTTATATTCTTTATTTTTTCAGTCATTTAATGATATTACTTTTTACAGTTTTAGCGCTTTTGGAATAGTTGCATCAATTTTAAATTTAAAATATTTTGATGATGTTAAGCATAAATTTATTCTTTATGAATTTAAAGATTTAAAAATAAATAGGATTTATAGAATACTTGTTGACAGCTATCCATATCTCTCTTTCATACTTTTATTTAACTCACTGGATATTGGATTTTATGCGATTTATTATTTTATTGGAATAGTAATTTTGATAAAAGCTGTAACCTATTTTTGGAACTTATAATTTGAAAACATGTTCAATCAATTCCGAAATAAATCCCTTTAACTGATGAGAAATGGAACGAATATATCGGTTATTTCAGCCGTCTTGAAGTTACTGCAAAAACTACGCTTTTAGAAGAAGGCGAAGTTTCAAAGAAACTTTATATCATAGAAAAAGGCTGTATTCGGGTTTGGTTTAACAATAACGGAAAAGATCTGACTACGCAATTCTTTTTCGAAAATCAGAGCGTTGCTTCTATCGAAAGTTTTATGAAGAAACTTCCAAGTCCAACAAATATAGAAACGATTGAGCCTTCAATTTTGTGGTGGATTCATAAAAATGATCTGGATAAAATTCTCGAAGAAATCAAAGAAATACCAGAATTAAGGGATAGTCTAATTAATATGCTTTTTGAGCGTACTTTTGATTATATGAAATATTTTGTTTCGTTCATAAAAAATTCTCCTGTAGAGCGATATACTAATTTAATTAAAGAAAGGCCTCAGATCATAATGCGTGTTCCGCAACATTATATCGCTTCTTATTTGGGAATAACTACTGTGCATCTAAGCAGACTAAAAAGTAAACTAATAATAAAGAATAATTGACTTTTAACTCAAGCTTAAATTGACTTATATAACTTATATGGTTTAAAGAAAATTTGATAACAAATGTTATCGTTTGCTCATATACGACTTTATAATTTTGCTTCATAAAATTAAATAATTATGAAAGCAGCAGGAGTTTATAAAAAAGGCGAATTGCCAAAATATGCAGAATTTCCAGAACCAATTGCATCAAATGAAAATGAAGTTTTAGTTTCTGTAAAAGCCGTAGCCATTACCAATTTGGATAAAGGAATTGCCAGCGGAGATCATTATTCGTCAGAAAAAGAAAATCAAAACGGATTTATAGTCGGAAGCGACGGAATCGGAGTTCTAGAAAACGGAACAAGAGTTTACGCTCGCGGAATCTCTGGAACAATCGCAGAAAAAGCACTTGTAGAGAAAAATCGAATGGTAGCTTTGCCAGACGGAATTGATAATGCAACAGCCGCGGCAATGCCGAATGCAGTCGCTGGTTCGGCAATGGCACTTCGTTTTAGAGCGGGAATAAAACCGGGAGAAACGGTTTTAATTAATGGAGCAACTGGTTTTACGGGACAAATAGCTGCTCAAATTGCAAAGCATTATGGAGCTAAAAACATTATTGTTACAGGAAGAAATGAAAAATCGCTTGAAAGTCTTTTAGAATTGGGTGCCAATGAAATTATTTCCTTAAAACAAGATGACGTATCTTTTATTTCTCAGTTAAAAGAAATCCATAAAAATACTCCAATAGATATTGTAATAGATTATTTATGGGGACATTCTGCAGAACTTATTTTTTCAGTTTTAAAAGGAAATGGGAATTTTACGCACAAAACCCGATATGTTTCTGTAGGCTCAATGTCTGGAGATACTATTCAATTATCGGCTCAGATTTTACGAAGTGTCGATCTTCAATTATCTGGTTCTGGATTGGGAAGCTGGTCAAAAGAAGAAGTCAAACTCTTATTTTCTGAAATACTTCCAGAAATGTTTCTTTTAGCTTCAAAAAATATACTAAAAGTAAATATTGAAACAGTGAATTTATCAGATATAGAAAAAATGTGGAATGCAGAAGTTCCAGACGGGAAACGATTGGTTGTTCTTATTTAAAGTTTCCAAGGCTCTAAGTTGCTAAGATTTTAAGTTTTTTTCTTAGCGTCTTAGCAACTCAGTATCTCAGAAACTTAGTATTCTAATAACTCTTTCAGAGTTTGTTCGAATCTATTTCTTGGCAAAAACTGATCTTCAAGTGCTTTTGTAAATGGAATTGGCGAATCTAAACTTGCTACACGTTTTACAGGAGCATCTAGATATTCGAAGCAGTTTTCCATAATTAAAGCCGAAATATCACTTGCGATTCCGCCAAACATAGTGTCTTCTTGGTAGATTATAGCTCTTCCTGTTTTTTTAACCGAAGCAAAAATAGTTTCAGTGTCTAAAGGCTGTAAAGTTCTTAAATCAATTACATCAGCATCAATTTCTGGATGTTGCGATAAAGTGTCTAAAGCCCAATGAACAGTTGCTCCAAATGCAATAATCGTTACCGATTTTCCTTCTTTTACCAAAGCGGCTTTACCTAAAGGAATAGTATAATAGTCCTTTGGAACATCTTGATAAATACTGCGGTATAATAATTTATGTTCGAAGAATAAAACAGGATTCGGATCGTTGATTGCAGTATTCAAAAGTCCTTTAGCATCATAAGGAAATGCTGGATAAACAACTTTTAAACCTGGAGTTTTAGTAAACCAAGCCTCATTGGTTTGGGAGTGAAATGGTCCAGCCTGAGTTCCTCCTCCGCAAGGCATTCGAACGACAACATCGGCTTTTTCGCCCCAGCGGTAATGTGATTTTGCTAAAAGATTTACTATCGGATTAAAACCAGATGAAACAAAATCAGCAAATTGCATTTCTACAATCGCTTTATAACCATTTATAGAAAGTCCCATTCCGGTTGAAATTACGGCGCTTTCGCAGATTGGCGTATTGCGTATTCTGTCTTTTCCAAAAGCATCAACAAAACCCTCTGTAATTTTAAAAGCTCCTCCATATTCAGCAATATCCTGTCCCATAATCACGAGGTTTTTATGGCGCCACATGGACTGCTCTAAACTATTTCTGATGGCATCTATAAAACGAATATTTTCTGATTCAGAATTAGGACTATATTCCTCATATTGAAACTCTTCATAAACATCATCTAATTCTCCGCTATAAGTTGGTTCAATTTCAGGTTCGGCATTTGCTATTGCCCAATTTTCATCGATTTCCTGTTTTATTTGGGCATGAAATTGTTCATCTAATTCAGTCGTTAGAATTCCGTTTTCGGTCAAATATTTTCTGTAATTCGTAACAGGATCTCTCAGTTCCCATTGATCCATTAAATCCTGAGGAACATATTTTGTACCACTCGCCTCTTCATGCCCGCGCATTCTGAAAGTTTTAAATTCCAATAAAATCGGACGCGGATCTTCCTGCATTTCTTTCTTTAGCTGAGACAGTTTATTGTAAATTTCTACAATATTATTTCCGTCAATAATCCAGCTTTCAATTCCGTAGCCAATTCCTTTATCGGCAAGATTTTCACAAGCATATTGTTCGTTGGTTGGCGTTGAAAGTCCGTAACCATTATTTTCAATAACAAACATTACAGGCAGTTTCCAAACAGCTGCAATATTTAGAGCTTCATGGAAATCGCCTTCACTTGTGGCGCCTTCTCCGGTAAAAACAGCGGTTATTTTTTTATTGTCTTGAAGTTTGTTCGCAAGGGCAATTCCGTCAGCAATTCCTAACTGAGGCCCCAAATGCGAAATCATTCCAATGATATTATATTCTTGCGTTCCGAAGTGAAAACTTCTATCTCGGCCTTTTGTAAAACCGTTTGCTTTTCCTTGCCATTGCGAGAACAGACGGTGCAGCGGAATCTCTCTAGTAGTAAAAACACCAAGATTTCGGTGCATTGGAAGCACATATTCAGACGGATCTAAAACAGCTGTTACCCCAACAGCAATGGCTTCTTGTCCTATTCCAGAAAACCATTTGGAAACTTTTCCTTGTCGAATCAAGATAAGCATCTTTTCTTCGATCAGTCGTGGTTTTAATATTTTTCTATATAAATCTAATAATTGCGCGTCAGTCAGGTTTTGGCGGTAAAAGATCATGTAATTTTTTGTTTTTTAGTGTTTCAAATATAACAAATTGCGGGTGTTTTATTAGAATCTAAAATAAAATTTTAATCAGAAATCTGCTTTTAATGCCTGAGCTTAAGATTATTTTCTAAAATATTATCTACCTTTGTTAGCGAAAGGTACTTATGACACCTTTCTTCTTTAAAATAAAAAATGTAAAGTATGCAAAACATTCCTAGTGTAGACTTACGTGATTTCCTTTCGGACGACCCGAAACGTAAACAAAAATTTGTAAATGAAATCGGCAGTGCATTTGAAAACATTGGCTTCGTAGCCTTAAAAGGTCATTTTCTTGATGATCAGTTGGTAGACGAACTTTATGGTGAAATTAGAAACTTTTTCGCCTTGCCAATAGAAACTAAGCATAAATATGAAATTCCTGGAATCGGCGGACAAAGAGGTTATGTTTCTTTTGGAAAAGAACATGCTAAAGGACGCAAAGAAGGAGATTTAAAAGAATTTTGGCATTTTGGCCAATACGTTGACAAAGATTCAAGATGGGCTTCTGAATACCCAGACAATGTTGAAGTTACCGAATTGCCTCGTTTTAATGCGGTTGGTAAAGAAGCGTACCAAAAATTGGAAAAAACGGGTGTTTATGTTTTAAGAGCTTTGGCTTTACATTTAGGTTTAGATGAGTTTTATTTTGATGAATACGCAAAAGAAGGAAACTCAATTTTAAGACCAATCCACTACCCTCCTATTACTTCTGAGCCAGAAAACGCCATTCGTGCGGCGGCTCACGGTGATATCAACTTGATTACATTGTTGATGGGAGCTCAAGGAAAAGGATTACAGGTTCAAAACCACAACGGCGATTGGATTGATGCCATTGCTGAAGATGACGAATTGGTAATCAATGTTGGTGATATGTTGTCTAGACACACCAATAATAAACTAAAATCTACAATTCACCAAGTGGTAAATCCGCCAAGAGAATTGTGGGGAACTTCACGTTATTCAATTCCGTTTTTCATGCACCCAGTAAGCGATATGCGTTTGGATTGTCTTGAAAATTGCATTGATGAAGAAAACCCAAAGAAATACGAAGATATTACAGCTGGAGAGTTCTTATACGAACGTTTAGTAGAGTTAGGCTTAATCAAAAAATAAGCTTAAATATTTTCTAGATATAAAAATTCCAAATTCCAAGTTTTTCTTGGGGTTTGGAATTTAATTTTTAGATATCTTTATGCTTGAAAATTTATTTTTAGAATAAAAAAAATATGGACTTAAAAGATCAATTAAAGAATCTGTTTCCAGATCATGTTGAATCAAATGAGCCTGAACAAGTTGAAGAGCAAGAACACGTTCTTTACGTTCAGAAGGAACCTATGATTTGTAAATTTGAAAAAAGAAAAGGAAAACCAACCACTATTATTGAAGGTTATGAAGGTTCTGATGAAGATTTTAAAATCTTAGCCAAAGAAATCAAAACTAAATTAAGCGTTGGTGGAACTTTCAAAGATGATTCGATTATAATCCAAGGCGATTACCGAGATAAAATAATGGCAATCTTAAAAGAAAAAGGATTCAAAACCAAACGTGTAGGTGGATAATGATTTTAGATTTCAGAATTTAGATTTAAGATTGGAATTTGGAATTTTCTTTTTGAAATTTAGATTTAAAACTTAGTCCCGATAGCTATCGGGATAGCATCTCAGAACCTTAGCAACTTAAAAAAAATGATACAATCTTCAGAATTGATATTAAATCCAGATGGAAGCGTTTACCACTTAAACCTTCGTCCTGAACATATAGCACACGACATTATTTTTGTTGGTGACCAAAACCGAGTAGAAAAAATCACTCAATTTTTCGATTCAATCGAATATTCTGCTCAAAAAAGAGAATTTAAAACCCAAACCGGTATTTATAAAGGCAAAAGAATTTCTGTAGTTTCTACAGGAATTGGACCTGATAATATTGATATTGTGCTAAACGAATTAGACGCTTTGGTAAATATTGATCTAGTAACACGTCAGACAAAAGAAAAATTAACCTCTTTGAACATTATCAGAATTGGAACTTCAGGTTCTCTTCAAGAAGATATTCCAGTTGACAGTTTTGTAATGTCGAAATTTGGTTTGGGATTAGACAATATGCTTCGCTCCTACTTAATCGACGATGTTTCTATTACAGAAATTGAAGATGCTTTTGTAAAACACACCAATTGGGATCCTAAAAAAGGAAAACCTTATGTGACGCAATGTTCTGAAAAACTGGAAAAATTAATCGAATCTGATCGAATTTTTAAAGGAATTACAGCAACTGCTGGAGGATTTTATGGTCCGCAAGGAAGAGTTTTGCGTCTGAATATTCAAGATGAGGAATTAAATAATAAAATGGATAATTTTCGTTTTAACGAAACTAAAATCACTAATTTAGAAATGGAAACAGCAGCAATCTACGGACTTTCTGCTCTTTTAGGACACAATGCTTTATCGTTGAATGCTATTATTGCCAATCGTGCTTCTGGAACTTTCAGTGCAGATCCATACAAAGCTGTTGACGAATTGATTGCTTATACGTTGAATAAATTAGCAGGTAATTAATTAGAGATTTTATGCAAGACGCTATTCTTAAATTTGAACAGTTATTGAACGAAAATGTCAATTATATTCCGACATTAAACAATGATATTTTAGAAGTAAAAAATCCTGGAAAATGGTCTAAAAAAGAGATTTTAGGACATTTGGTAGATTCTGCAATTCATAATCTAGTCCGTTTTACGGAGATTAATTATGCGGAAAAACCATATCGCCACAGACCATATAATCAAATGGATTTAGTAAATTTAAATCAGTATCAAAAAATAGACATTCAGGAACTTACGCAGTTGTGGTTTACCATAAACAAACAGATGGTAAGGTTGATGAAGTCTGTTGATGAAAAGGCTTTAGATTACAAAGTCATTTTGGCCGACGAATCTGAAATAGATTTAAGGTTTTTAATGACCGATTATGTTGAACATTTAGAGCATCATATTAATCAAATAAGAACATAAATTATGTTTTTGAGAGTGGCCAGACATACGAATGATTTAGAAAAAATTGAAAATTTTTATGTTGATGTACTCGGATTTGAACGTTTAGGCGGATTTGAACATCACAATAATTATGATGGCGTTTTTATTGGAAAACCGGGTTTAGACTGGCATTTTGAGTTTACCCAATCTGATGTTAAAGCCAAACATACTTTTGATGAAGACGATGTTATGGTCTTATACCCAAAAACTATTGCAGATTACGATAAATTAGTGAATAAATTAACACAGCAAAATATTGCAGTTATACCATCGCTGAATCCTTTCTGGAATGAAAACGGAAAAATGATTCAGGATCCAGATGGTTATAGAATCGTAATATCTCCTTTAAAAGCTGTAATTAGCGAAATTGAATAATGGAACAGGAAACCCATAAAAAAATATTATTTAAATACTATAGCGATTATCTGGATGAAGTAGTGTCTGAAACCATGTGGGCAGAGATTATCGATCTGGAGAAAGGTCTTTTCAGGCTGGATAATATCCCTTTTTTCGGGCCTTTAATTGCTACAGATGACATTTTTTATGCAGAATATGATGAAACAGAAGAACGTTTTATGCATAGAAAAACGATTCAGAATTCTGGAAATTCGATTGTTCAGGTTGCTATTCTAGAAAAAGGTTTTGACAAAGAAATTATCAGAGAAAAATTGAAAGCAATCAATTGTTTATCTGAAGGGCTAAATGAAACCTTTTTTGCCGTAGAAATAGCCAAAGATGTTGATTATTCTTTGGTGAGAAGCCTTTTGAATGAATACGAATCTCAAGACATAATAGAATTTGCAGAGCCTTGCCTTTCAGAAAAACATAGGGCAGATTTATTAAAAAACTAAACTTAAAATTTGAACACTTAGAAACATAGATTTTTATTGAAGATGTTTAAGATTTTAGAAAAAGCAAGCTTTAACACATAGCTATTTGCTGAAATTAGTGAAGCGCCTTTTTTAGCGTCTTAAAAGATTATGTTTCTATGTGTAAAAAAAGAATAACAAATAAACTAACCAAATTTAACCATAAGATTACGCATACGCATACCAAGCAACTTAACTTAAACTTAAAATAAATGAAAACTGTCAAAATTGCGGGTGTTCCGGAACACTTCAATTTGCCGTGGCATCTATGTATTGAAAACGGCGAATTTGAAGAAGAGAACATCGATTTACAATGGACAAATGTTCCCGAAGGAACCGGGAAGATGTGTCAAATGCTTCGTGACGGAGAAACAGATTTGGCTGTTATTCTAACCGAAGGAATTCTTAAAGATATTGCAGCTGGTAATCCGAGTAAAATTGTTCAGGTTTATGTGCAATCTCCATTAATTTGGGGAATTCACGTCGATGCAAAATCAGATTTTCAAACGCTGAAAGATCTTAAGAATAAAAAAGTGGCAATTTCAAGAGTAGGTTCGGGATCACAATTAATGGCTTATGTAAATGCAAATGAACAAGGCTGGGAAATGGATGATCTTGAATTCGAGATTGTTAATACAATTGATGGTGCTGTAGATGCTCTGACCAATAAAAAAGCTGATTATTTTATGTGGGAACGTTTTATGACGAAACCGCTTGTAGATAAAGGTGTTTTTAGACGTATTGAAGACTGCCTTACTCCTTGGCCATCATTTATTATTGTAGTACGCGACGAATTCTTAAAAAAGAACGCCAAAACGGTCGAAACAATTCTTAAAATAATCAACAAGACAACAGTTGATTTTAAAGAGATTCCAGAGATAGACAAGAAATTGTCTAAACTGTTTAATCAAAAAGAAGAAGATATTAGAGAATGGCTGAAATTGACCCAGTGGTCGCAGAAAAATTTGACAGAAAAATCTTTTAATAAAATTCAAAATCAATTATTTGATCTGGGAATTATTGATAAAAAAAGTATTTTTGTAGAAACAGTAAAAGCATTGTAAATACTGCTTTTTGATTCGTATGATGAAATTCCCTAAAATTGACTTACCGAGATTAAAATCTAAACTACAGGTGAAATCACCGTGGGACAGGATTATTATTTCGATTCTAAGTCTTTTAATCACGATTCCGATTTTCATCATACTGCATCAAAATTTGATCGATTTGGAATGGGCATTCAATCTAGATCGTATATTCATTTTTATTTTTGTTTTTGCGGCAATATTTTTTCTTCTGATGTATCTCAGAACAATTATTATTCTGTGCGTTGCAGTTTATTTATTGATTCTGTTTTATGGATCTGTGATTGGAAATTATGGTTTTAACGAAATCTCAGAAGATTATAATTCTATGATTTACACCATGTCCGATAATCCCTATCCGCAGGATATTATTGTGGCAAAACTGCTTCCTTTTCCAAATAAAACAAAGATTATCAATGCTATAGAATATCAGAATCCGAAAGTGCGAAATTTTGCTATTATGGCAACTTCAAAGCATTTTAAAGGCATTAGAGGGTATTCAGATTATCGAACTATAATTCAATGTTTTGCTGTTTTTAAAGAAATAAACAGCAGGTGGAACTATGTAAACGATCCAAAAGACGGTGATTATATTGCAACCGCCAGCGAATCTTTAGAATATTTCTCTGGCGATTGCGATGATCACTCTATTTTGATGGCAGCAGCCGTGCGTTCCATTGGCGGAACTCCGCGCCTTATCCATACGAAAGGACATATTTATCCTGAAATATTAATTGGTTCAATGATTGATTTAGAAAAAGTCAATTACTTGATTAAAAACGTGCTCTTTGTAAAAGAAAGCTACGGCAAAAAACTGCATTATCATATAGACGAACGCGGTCAAGTGTGGATGAATTTGGATTATACCGCGACTTACCCAGGCGGACCGTTCATGTATGAAGAAATTTTAGGGGCTTTAACCTTAAATTAGTTAGCCTTAGAAAGCCAATCAGACTAATTTTGACTTTTATCAGTGCTGATTTATAAATAGCTGGTTATCAGTAAAAGTACCGAAAATAGAGGCCTTTAGCATTAAAAGCAATTCAATTTAAGAAGTAAAAAAAATCTTTATAAATATTTGATTTCGAATATTTTAATGTTGTTTTTTTTTGTAACTTTTTCCTGTTTAACTTTTAATCACAAAATCATGAAAAACTCTAAATTATTTACCCTCGTAATTGCCATTGCTATCGTAGTATTAATTGTTTCATGCCATCGTAAAAGAGACAAGCTTGTGAATTCATGGAAAGTTACTGCCGTAGAACCAAAAGAAGCTGTTTCTGATTCTACAAAAAATGCGATTTTAACCAATGGTATGCTTACTTTTACAGAAGACGGGCATGTAACAGGATATCTGCTTCGTGAAATCACAGACGGAACTTATGCTTTAACTCAAAAAGGCAAAAAACTAGTTATTAAAGACGAAGTTGGAACACCTTATGTATGTGAAAGCACTATCACAGACGATAAGTTAATTTTAGACACCAAAGAAGCCAAACTAACATTTGATAAAATTTAAACAAGAATTACTAGTAATTCTACTCAAAAAACCATTCTTTACAATTGTAGTGAATGGTTTTTTGATTTTTAAGACTAAAATAAATATCTTTGCATCTCTTTAAAATAAGCAGGCTCTATGTGAAAAATAATTTCTTTCAGGAAAATTTAGTAGGCAACCACTTTTTTGTGGCTGCTAGATTATTTATCTATAAAAGAAAGGAATTATGCTTATTCTTCAAAATATCTCATATCAGCATGAGAATAAAGACATGCTGTTTCAAAACATTAGTTTTACACTAAATCATCACGATAAAACCGCTTTGGTCGGAAATAATGGTGTTGGAAAATCTACTTTATTAAAAATTATTGCAGGTGAATTACAGCCTTTTTCAGGGCAGATCATTCATAATTCGAAGCCTTATTTTGTTCCACAATTATTCGGACAGTTTAATGACTTGACTATTTCAGAAGCCTTGCAGATAAAGGAAAAAATAACTTCATTTAAAGAAATACTTGAAGGAACTGTAACCGAAGAAAATCTTCAGCTTCTAAATGACGATTGGACAATCGAGGAACGGTGTAATGAAGCTTTGTCCTATTGGCAACTTCATGATTTGGATTTGGACCAAAAAATGGGAACTTTAAGCGGAGGCCAGAAAACAAAAGTTTTCTTGGCCGGAATTATGATTCATGAACCTGATTTAGTTTTATTGGACGAGCCTAGCAATCATTTAGATTTTGCTGGCAGAACATTATTGTATGATTTTATAAAATCTACTTCTAGTACACTTTTAGTGGTTAGTCACGACAGAAAACTGCTCAATCTTTTGAATAAGACTTTAGAAATGACAAAAAATGAAATTTCGGTCTATGGCGGTAATTATGATTTTTATAGTGAACAAAAGAAAATTGAAAACAATGCTTTAGAACAAGATGTTCAGAGCAAAGAAAAGGCATTGAAAAAAGCCAAAGAAAAAGAAAGAGAAACTATTGAACGCCAAAATAAATTGGATTCTAGAGGCAAAAAGAAACAGGAAAAGTCTGGTGTTGCCAGAATTATGATGAATACGCTTCGAAATAAAGCGGAAAACAGCAGTTCTAAACTCAAAGACGTTCACGCTGAAAAAATTAGCGGTATTTCTGAGGATTTAAGACAGTTACGATCGTCTCTTCCGACTATAGATCAGATGAAATTTGGATTTGAAAACAATTCTTTTCTTAAAGGAAAAACTCTTTTTGAGGCTTCAGATATTAATTATACTTATGGAGATAAACTTCTTTGGAAAGAAAATCTCGATTTTGAAATTCTTTCTGGAGAACGACTTGCTATAAAAGGCTTGAATGGTTCTGGAAAAACAACCTTGATCAAAATTATTCTAGGAGAATTAAATCCAACGCAAGGACAATCAACTTCATTAGCCAAAAAAGCAATTTATATAGATCAGGATTATTCATTATTGACTCAGAATCTTACAATTTATGAACAGGCTCAGGTTTTTAATGACTACGGTTTAGAGGAGCATGAAATAAAAATGAGACTGAATCGCTTTTTGTTTTCTAGAAATGACTGGGACAAACCTTGCAATGCACTAAGCGGAGGCGAACGAATGCGTTTAATGTTGTGCTGTTTAACTATTAGCAACGAATCGCCTGAGATTATCATTCTGGACGAGCCAACAAACAATCTCGATATTCAAAACATTGAAATATTAACCGCTGCAATCAATGAATACAAAGGAACTTTGATTGTGATTTCGCATGATCAATCTTTTTTGGAGCAAATCAATATAGATAAAAGTATTTCGCTTTAAAATAAAAACTAACAGCGCTGAGAATTATCTTGGCGCTTTTCTATTACTATTAATTTCATTTTCAAACAATTAAAATAAAAATTCCGTAAATTGCAGTAAAAACTGATAAATTCAAGTTAAACGTTTAATTAAAATCTAAAATTTTATGAAACCCAAAAACAGAATTTTTCCCGCCCTACTTGCTTTTACTTTATTAATGACTGAAACTGTACTTCCATGTACAAGGATAGTTTACGAAGGTTTAAACGGAACAATTATTACTGCACGATCGATGGATTGGAAAGGTGAAATTCCCGCCAATTTATGGATTTTTCCCCGTGGAATTGAAAGATCTGGTGAAGTTGGAACCAGTTCGATTAAATGGAAATCTAAATACGGAAGCGTTATTACCAGTTCTTGGGACATTGCTTCTTCTGATGGTATGAACGAAAAAGGACTTGTAGGCAATCTTTTGTGGTTGGTAGAATCGCAATATCCTCCGTTTGAAAAAAATGGAAAAGTAAAAGGTCTGGCTGTTTCTTTATGGCTTCAATATGTTTTAGATAATTTTTCTACTGTTGCAGAAACGGTTACGGCTCTTGGAAGGAATGATTTTGTAATTACCTCTTCACATATTCCGGGAACGAATATTTATGCTACAGTGCATCTTTCTATTTCTGATTCTACTGGAGATAATGCTATTTTTGAATATATAAACGGCAAGTTGGTTATTCATCATGATAGAAAATATGTAGCAATGACCAATTCTCCTATTTTTGAGCAGCAATTGGCTATCAATGCGTATTGGAAAGGGATTCCGGGTACAATTATGCTACCAGGCACTAATCGTGCTGCAGATCGCTTTGTAAGAGCTTCTTATTATATTGATGCAATTCCGAAGACAGATAATATCAGAACAGCTTTGTCTAGTGTTTTTGGCGTGATTAGAAACTGTTCTGTTCCTTTGGGAATTTCCTCAGAAACAGAACCTAACATCTCCTCTACCCGCTGGAGAACGGTGGCTGATCAAAAAAATCTGGTTTATTATTTTGATAATGTTTTGAATCCGAATGTGATTTGGGTTGAATTCAGTAAGATTGATTTTAGTGAAAAAGGAAAAATTAAAAAATTAAGTTTGGCCAATAATGAGAATTATTCTGGCGATTCACTTCTGAATTTTAAGGAAACAAAGCCATTTCAATTTGCGGGATTAGATTAAAAAGCACTTTTTTAAATAAACTAAATTTCATAAAACCTTCAAATGTGAAAAGTTTGAAGGTTTCTTTTTGGAAAAAAAAATGAAAAAAATATTGCGCAGTCAAATGACTTCATTATATTTGCAGTCAAATAACTGCACAATGGAAATTAGAAGAGATGTTTTTCAAGCCATAGCCGATCCTACCCGAAGAGCTATTTTAAGTTTAGTTGCCATTCAAGCTATGACGCCTGGGGCAATTGCCGAGAATTTTAATTCGTCAAGACAGACTATTTCAAAGCATATTCAGATTTTGAACGAATGTGAACTATTGCACCAAACGCAAAACGGACGAGAAATTTATTATCATTTAAACCCAGAAAAAATGAAAGAAATTGACAAGTTCATCGAACCATTCAGAAAAATGTGGGATGATCGTTTTAATAAGCTAGAATCAATTATGAAAAACTATAAAAAATAAACCATGGAAAAGAAAACAAAAATTCATGCCGAAGATGACAGACTAGATCTTGTGATTACAAGAGAATTTGATTTGCCAGTTGAATTATTATTTAAAGCTCATACCGAGTCTGAAATTGTAGCACAATGGATGGGCACAAAAGTCTTGAAACTGGAAAGTAAAAAATATGGAGGATGGGAATATGAAACCAGCGATCCTAATGGGAATGTAGTTTTTAAAGCAAATGGTGTTTTTCATGATTTTGTTCCGAATGAAAAAATAGTGCGCACTTTTGAAATGGATAACGCCAATTTTGCGCCTCAATTGGAATTTTTAGAGTTTGAAAAAATAACAGATGATACCAGCAAATTGACTATGCAGATCATTTACAAATCTATCGAACATAGAACAACGCAGTTAAAACTACCATTTGCACAAGGATTAAATATGGCGCACAACCGATTGGAAGAAATTGTAACTAAACTAAAATAAAAATCATGAGCAAAAGAAATAAAATTATCTATTGGGTTGCCACTTTATGGTTGGCTTTAGGAATGACATCAACAGGAATCGTACAGCTTATTCCTCTCAAAGAAGAAGCAGAAATGATACAGCATTTAGGATATCCGCTTTATTTTTTAACTCTTTTGGGCGTTTGGAAGCTTTTGGGAGTAATCGCAATTCTGATTCCGAAATTTGGTTTACTGAAAGAATGGGCTTATGCAGGATTCTTTTTTGCAATGTCTGGAGCTGTGTTTTCGCATTTGGCTGTAAAAGATGACGCGTCAGCACTTTTTGGACCAATATTGCTAATTGTTCTAACAGTTGTTTCCTGGTATTTCAGACCAGAAACTAGAAGATGCAGTTCTAATTAAAAACTTAGAAAAATGAAAAGACAACTTACCTCAAATGAACAAGACGAATTATTGAGCATACTCGAAAAACGTTTTGAAAAGAATAAAAACCGTCACGAAAATCTAGATTGGGCAAAAATTGAAGCTAAACTAAAAGCTAATCCATCAAAACTATGGTCTCTTGACGAAATGGAAAGAACGGAAGGCGAGCCGGACGTAATTGGATATGATGCTAAAACGGATGAATATCTTTTTGTAGATTGTTCTGCTGAAAGTCCGAAAGGGCGTAGAAGTGTTTGTTATGATCATGAAGCTCTGGAAAAAAGAAAAGAGCATAAACCAGCTGACAGCGCTATAAACATGGCGGAACAAATGGGAATTGAAATCTTAAACGAAGAGCAATATAAAGAGCTGCAAAAATTAGGAAAATTTGATGCCAAAACTTCAAGCTGGATTTTAACTCCGCCAGAAATTAGAAAACTGGGCGGTGCTATTTTTTCAGATTTTAGATATAATACCGTTTTTGTTTATCATAATGGAGCAGAATCGTATTACGCGGCGAGAGGTTTTCGCGGTTTATTAAGAGTTTAAAACTAAAAGTCCTTCAAATATTTTTGAAGGACTTTTTATTCTCTTAAAATTTTTTCCATTTTTCTTCCTTTGGCGATTTCATCAATTAGTTTGTCTAGATATCGCATTTTTTGAATCAATGGATCTTCAATCTCTTCTACACGATAACCACAGATTACTCCCGTAATTTTAGAAGCATTCGGATTGATTTCTGGAGCTTCAGCAAAGAATGTCTGAAAGTCCACTTTCTTTTCAATCTGTTCTTTAATTTGTTCGTCGCTATATCCTGTAAGCCATTTTATTACCGTATCTAATTCTTCTTTAGTTCTTCCCTTTTTTTCCACTTTTTGAATGTATAAAGGATATACGCTAGAAAATAAGATTTTGTAGATTCTTTCCGTTTTCATTTTAGTTAGATTTAGGTCTAAATAAGTTTATGTAAATATAATTCAAAAGCAAATAGAATAAAATGCAAGCAATATTTAATATCTTAGATTCTCAAAAAAATAACCTTAATACTCTCCTATGGAAAATAATTCAAACGATACAACACCAAAAGTGACAGGACTTGGCGGTGTTTTCTTTTTTATGGATAATCCGAAAGAAACTAAAGAATGGTATGCTAAAAATTTAGGATTAGAAATCAACGAATGGGGTTCTTCAAGTTTCGAATCTAGAAATATGGATAATCCAGAACAGATAGAATCTACACAATGGTGTCCTTTTAAGAAAGGTGATGAATATTTTTCTCCGTCTAAAAAAGAATTTATGGTAAACTACCGTGTTCAGAATATTGAAGGTCTTGTAGAAAAACTGAAAGCAAACGGAGTTACGGTTCTCGACGATATCGAAACCTACGAATATGGCAAGTTTGTGCACATTATGGACACGGAAGGCAATAAAATTGAACTTTGGGAACCTTAAATTGAGTTATGAGTTATGAAGTATGAGTTATTGCTAAACGTTTAAAAACAATATGTTTAATACATTAGTTAAAATCAATTGTCATTCAAAAAATAAGTTTTTAAAGCTAATTGCGGCCAATTTATTAGAGAAATTATATTGCTGCGAAATAAATTGTGCAGAGATGGATAAATCTGTTTTGTTTGCACATCACGGACGCGGATGTACAATCGTGGCGTCTAAAATCTGTGAAAATGTGGTTATTTTTCAAAACGTTTCCATTGGAGCCAATTTGAAATACAATAAAATCAATGACGAATGGGAAAATGTCGGAAATCCTATTATTGCTAAAAATGTGATTATTGCTGATGGCGCCAAAATTTTAGGTCCAATAGTTATTGGGGAAAATTCGGTTATTGGCGCGGGAGCTATTATAACCAAAAATATACCTGCAAATAGTGTGGCTTTTGATGTGAATCAGTTTAAGCCAAAAGATGAAAATTATGATTTCATATTTAACTCAAATATGATTAATCCTCAGAAAATCATTGAAGCAAATAAAAAATTAGTTGCAGCATTTAATACGCAAAATAAAACCTCCTAAAAAACAAAACTCCATTATTTCTAATGGAGTTTTTGCGCATTGGGAATCATTAATTCCAAATTTCATTCATTTCGGTTAAAATTATCGGCTTGCCTTCTGTCACGACAATTGTATGTTCGTGCTGAGCCATAAAGCCGCCTTTATTTCCAACCATTGTCCAGCCATCTTTCATTGTTTCTGCATAAGTAGAAGTCGTTGAAATAAAAGTTTCAATTGCTACGACCGAGTTCTTTTTAAATCTCGTCACATTAAAACGGTCTCTGTAGTTGGCAATTTCATGAGGCGCTTCATGAAGGCTTCTCCCTACTCCATGCCCCGTTAGGTTTTTAATGACTTTATAGCCTTTTTTCTTTGCTTCTGTTTCAATTAAAAATCCGATGTCAGAAATTCGGACTCCGCCTTTTATGTTGTGAATTGCTTTATGCAAAATTTGTTTAGAAGCTTCAATCAATTTTTGATGTTCATTTATATCTTCTCCAATCACAAAAGAGCCTCCATTATCAGACCAGAAACCGTTTAATTCGGCAGAAACATCGATATTGATCAAATCTCCTTCTTGAAGAATTCTTTTTTCAGAAGGAATACCGTGGCAGAATTCATTATCAACGCTTATACAAGTCCAGCCTGGAAAACCATAAGTTTCATAAGGCGCAGATTTAGCTCCGAAACTTTTCAATATCTGCCCGCCATATTCGTCTAATTCTTTGGTTGACATACCTGCTTTGGCAAATTTTCTCATTTCTTTTAAAGTAAATGCAACGGCCTCGCTGGCTTTTTTCATTCCGGCTAATTCTGCTTCTGTGGTAATAGACATAACTTTCGTTTTAGAAATTTTCAGACTGCTAATTTACCGCTTTTACTTTTTATTAACCGTAATTTAAGTTTTAAAAACAATCATAATCCAAAATAAAAACTCCAAAATCTTTTGACTTTGGAGTTTTTATTCGGTATTAAAAGTTTTTTACCACGGACTTTGTTCGCTTTCGTCTTCAATATCGTTGCTGAAGAATTTTCCAGTTGGTCCATTTTCATCAACTAAAGTATGTTTTATAATGAAACTTGCTGCGTTTTCAACACTTCCTGGACCGCTATGATGATTAAAATCTGTTGCCGTGTAACCTGGGTCAATTGAATTAACTTTGAATGCAAGATCTTTCAATTCATGCGCTAAAGTAACGGTAAATGCGTTTAAAGCTGTTTTAGACGATACATACGAAATTGCTTTTATGGCATAATATTTCCAAGTTGGATCACTGTGTAAAGTAAGAGACCCAAGTCCAGATGTAATATTACTGATTCTTGGACTATCTGATTTTTTCAATAGCTCAATAAAAGTCTGTGTAACTGTTATTGCTCCAAAGAAATTGGTATCAAAAACTCGTTGAATATCTTCTATAGAAGTTGTAGAAGGATTTTGCGGAATATCTCCTAAAATTCCAGCATTATTTATTAAAATATCCAATTTGCCTTTTTCTTTTTCAATGATGTTTTTTGCAACCAAAACGCTTTTTCCGTCTGTAACATCAATTTGAATAGCTTGTATGTTTTGAAATCCTTTCGCTATTAACTCTTCTATTACTTCTTCTCCTTTTGTGAGATCTCGTGTTCCTAGGTAAACAAATAATCCTTTTTCTGAAAGCTGTTTCGCTGTTTCTAAACCAATACTTCTATTTGCACCTGTAATTAATACTGTTTTCATTTTTATCTTTTTAAATTATCTGAAGCAAAGTTCCGTCAATGAAAAAGAAAAACATTTGTCATATGACAAAAAGCGATTTCAACGGATATTTTTTCTAATTCTGCTCAAAGAAGATTGTGTGATTCCGAGATATGAAGCCAAATAAGAAAGCGGGATTCTATTAATTACATTTGGAAACATCTCCATAAAAGACAGATAGCGAGTTGTCGCGTCTTCTGAAACAAGCGGACTTCTTCTAGCGACTTTCTGCATTAATGCTTTTGAAATAATTTTATGTACAATCGTGTCCCAGCCAATAATGGTATTTAATAATTCTTGCCAATCTTTCTTTGAGAATACAATTATTTTGCAATCTGTAACTGCTTGCACATAAGCAGACGAACAAATATTATTATCAAAACTTTCTAAATCTACTACAAGATTATTTTCGTCTATAAAGTATTTGGTAATTTCTTCGCCTTTGTTGTTGTAGTAACAGACACGCATTATTCCATCTATGATAAAACCAACTTCAGAAGCGATTTTTCCGGCTTCAGAAAAATAGTCTTCCTTTTTGATTTCTTTTTCTTTGGCTTTAGTTAAAATTAAATCAATCTGATGCTGATTTAAATTGCCAAACTGCAATATGTAATTTACTAATTCTTTCATGCACGAAAGTTAGACATAAGTTTTTATTGAAAATTTGCCATATGGCAAAAAAGAACTAAATTTTCTCAATATTCTTATAAACATGTGGGGTTTTAAGTTCAATATAAACTTCTAGATTGTGAACAGGCTTGAGGCCTTTTTACATTCCAGGCCAATAAAGAAAATTAAACTTATGTCCATCTGGATCAGCAAAACCAAAAGTGTAGCCTAATTGGTAATTTTCGGGTTCAGAAAAAATGGTTGCACCAGCTTTTTTGACTTTTTCATACCAAAGATCTACTTCTTCTCTGCTCTCTGCAGAAAGCGAGAAGATGATTTCATTCTCATTTTTAGAATTTGCCAAATTGCCTTTTAAAGCCGTTTTAAATCTATCAGTTGTAAAAAAGTTGATAATGAAATTATTCTCCGCAATCGAAAAACTTACAATTTCTTCTGTATTTTGTCCGTTTTGTTTGAATCCTAAATCGGTATAAAACTGAATTGTCTGCTGTAAATCGTTTGAAACCAAATTGGCCCATATCATTTTAGTTTTCATAAACTTTAGTTTAATTGATTGTAACCAAGGTAATGATAATCAATTAAATTTCTAAAGAGTTTTAATTTAAAATGATTAAAAAGCTTGATGTTCTTGTCAAAATAAACAGATAGAGACGCGAGAAAATAGTGACTTCTGCTAGAGTCTTTAATTATTTGAACAGGATTTATTTCTAGACTTTTTTCTATAAGCCGAAGGATTTTTTCCTGTATGAAGTTTGAAAATTCTAGTAAAATGGCTTTGATCTGAAAAACCTGTCATATATGCAATTTCTGTTAAGTTATGAGAAGAATTCTCAATCAGATGAATCGCTTTTTCAATACGAAGTTTTCTAACATATTCGCCAAAATTCAAATCTTCGAAATGTTTTGAAAATTCTCGAGATAAATATGATGGATTTAAATCTAATTCGCTCGAAATTTTCTTTAAATCAAAAGTAAATTGAGCATCAATTTGATCTTGAATAATATTTTTTAAATCTTTTACCCACGAAGGCGTTTTTCCGGCCGATTTTTTGTCTTTAAGAAACTTATCATAAACCTCATGCAACAGTTTTTCGAACGGACTGTTCTGCAAATGATTTTGCTGGTACAAATGCGTGGCCCAGCTGTATAAAGCATCATATAAAACCATTCCGCTTTCTAATAGTTCGTAGTCGTCTTTGATATTATGAGCTAATCCAGCCGAAATAGCCCACAACCCAGCTGACTCTTTAGCAATTTCATGCCTGTCAGTGTCAGCTCCGCGTACAATTCCTGCAATAATTTTAATCGCTGGATCTTTAATTCCGTATTTCTTTACAATATAATCAAAAGTGCATTCTTCATTATAATGCGTAAACTCAACATTCGGAATATCAAATGGAATAGCATTAAGCTCTTCTGCCTTTCTTAAAACGTCAGCAAATGGAACATAAATAAATTCAGATTCAGAATCAACAAATCTTCGAATCAGCCACGGACAGGCGATTCGATCTATTTTAGGTCTTTCTCTAGTGATCCATTTCATTTTGAAATATTGTTTAAAGAAACATTCTTAAAATTTTAGCTAAACTACATTTATTTATGAGTTTTTCAAAAGCTTGAATTTTAAAGTTTAACAATCTTGTTGAAAAGAAGAAATTGTTTCCGTAAATAAGCCGTCTTTCACAATCGTTTTTATATTTTTAGACTCTAATACTTTAGAAAAAATAATATATGATTCTAGCTTTTGACACGTATTACTTTGACCAAAAAGCAAAAACAGTTTGTCTTGAATTTTCAGAATGGAATGAGGACAAAAATTTCAAAATTCACTCTGAAACAATCGACAATGTAGCTGAATATATTCCTGGAGAATTTTACAAAAGAGAATTGCCATGCATTTTGAGTTTATTAAACCAAATAGATTTGTCTAAAGTTGAAGCAATCGTTGTTGACGGTTTTGTTTACTTGAATGATGAACTAAAATATGGTTTGGGCGGTTACTTATATGAAAAACTAAATAAAGAAATTCCGATTATCGGCGTCGCCAAAACCAATTTTGCTTCCATTGAAAAGAATAAAAAAGCTCTTTTTAGAGGGGATAGCAAGAAACCGTTATACATTACTTCTATCGGAATTGATTTGGATGAAGCTTATAAAAAAGTCGAAGGTATGCATGGAGAATTTAGAATGCCGACTTTGTTGAAAGAATTGGATAGATTGACAAAGGAAAATTTATAAAAAAAACTCCAAGACGCTATCTGCTATTGGAGTTTTTGGTATTTTTGTGCCATTCGACTTTAAGTTGTAACAAAAGACTAAAAAACATTCTTAGCAAACAAAAAGCCTATGAATCTTTCGATTTATAGGCTTTTTTTCGTGGGGAGAGCAGGATTCGAACCTGCGAAGTTTTCACAGCAGATTTACAGTCTGCCCTCGTTGGCCGCTTGAGTATCTCCCCAAAATGATTGTAAATTATTACATTCAAGAAATTCAAAAAAAAATCCTTAATTACTTAAGGAGTCTTTTGTGGGCGATGAGGGGTTC